>JAIYDC010000083.1 GCA_027487685.1 Pseudomonadota bacterium
ACGAGCTGTCGACTCTGTTGACGGATGAGTTTCAAGTCCTCGGCACTTGAAAACTAAACTGCGTTCAGTTTAGATAATACCGGTATAACCCCTTCATCCCGTGCCCCATTTCTTAGGGGGCATTGTACGAAAAACGGAGTCAAAAGATAGAGGGCTTGTAACAAAGATCTACTCTTCATAAACAATAATAACAGTATCCCACGATTCAACAAAATTTCGAAGGAGTGCACCTGAATTGCGGTTGATTTGGGCGACTGATACAGAGTTATTTGTGACTCTTCTTCTCCCCTGCCCCTCGCTCACTAAACGAAACTGACCCGGTTGATCTCCTCGCCCCGTCTCCATGATCTTCTTCCGGATCACTAAGGATGCCTCTTTAATGGTCCGAATACATCCTCCTGAAGCACGTGTCCCAAGCTTGCTATAGCTCTCTTCATTTGTGGCATGGATCGCAATCCCACCGATGAAAAAGACAGCGTTTGGCATCTGGGCCTTCCAGGTATAGGACATATAGTCGGTGTAGAGCTTAGTCGGCCTGAAATAGCCCTTGGGAGTGGTTGAAAAGTAGACTCTCCCAGACTTTGAATTTTCCGTCTGCTCACGACCTGTCGAGATTTTCTCACGCAGGATTTCCACACCATTCTCGTACATCGTCAACGTCTGCGCCGTCGGACCTTCTTTTGCCTTATTAATCGCTATCACCAGCCGGTGTGCCTGAGACGCCTGTAGAACCCCTGCGCTGCTAAGACCAGGGGTTACGACGGCCCTCATCTCAGAGAAGAGGAACATTTCTGCGGGAGTCATGCCTTCGGCGAGTGCTTGTTCATCAGTGAGCTCTTGGGCCTTAGAACCGGTGCTGAAAGTGGCTATCGATATCGTAAAGATGAAAAGTGAGCAGCGAGATAAAAAATTCATCATATGTACTCCGTGGGTGTTTATAGAATTGTATGAGGAATCATTTTGGAAGATAGTGACTATGTAAGAATAACAGGCCAGGGACCCTCGCTGGGTCTAAACGACGAAAAGGTCGAAGAATCGAGGATATGACTTTTCCACCGCTTCCGCTGGAGCAATCGTCCCTCCGGCGTGATGACGAAGGAACAATGCCCCTGCCATGACCATGCGATGATCATTCGGAAGTCGCAGATCTACTGAGCGTGAGATTCTCTGACTAGAGCCATGTATGAGAATAGAGGAACCATTGGTATTGGCCTGACGGTCGAAAATGCTCAGAAGCCTGATCACTTCTGAGAGCCTATCACTCTCCTTGTGGACAAGATTTTCGACTCCGGTAAGCCTGTGCTGTCCTTCAACATGGGCCAAAAAATAGCTAAGCGTAGGAACAAGGTCGAGGCAATCAGAGACATCGAGTTCGACGCTCCGATGATTCAGCAAAGGAGAGATGAATATTGATCCAGCAGTTTCTTCTACACAGCCCAGGGATCGAAGCAGGATAAGGAATTTTGAGTCGGCCTGGAGTGAATCAAAAGAGAGGCCGGAGAACTCAATTCGGTGGTTTAACGCTGCAAAGGCCAAAGGATAACTGGCACTGCTCCAGTCCCGGGGGACTGTATACGTCGAATTTTCTTGGGCAAAAGTGACCACGAGTTCTTCCGTCATCCTCCAGTAACTTTTGGAGACCTCAAGGTTCTTAGGAATGACCAAAGCTCCCGTTCGAATGCCCAGGAGCTTCAGAGCGGTGGCAAACTGGGTAGTCTTCGCGCAGTCTATGGTAACGGATGAAGGGAAGATTCCAGGCCCCTGGACCTGAAGTGCCCGTCCCGAAAGTGTCGCTCGCGCACCAAGGAGCTGAGCGAGGTCAAGAAACTCTTCCCAGGGCCTCTCTTTAAGTCGCTCGCCCAGGAGGAGGGTGTAGGGACGGGATCCTAGAAGAAGCAGTGTGGCCAGGAAACGGGCAGTCGTTCCACCCTCACCTACGTCGAGGACGAGTTCTCCTTCCCCTTCGCAATCTGGAAACGACTGGCCGAAGCATAAATTGGTCCCAGCCCACTCTGGATTTAAGCCTATGGCCCCAAGGCACTTGATGAGGTTGGTAACGTCGGTAGCATCAGGAAGGTTGGTGATTCGAATTCCTTGTCCCCAGAGGGAGGCAAGAATCAGGGCACGATTGGCGTAGGATTTGGAAGGAGGTACCAAAGCCTTATCGGCCAGCTTTCCTTTAGGAATTTTTAAAATCTGCATGGGCGCATATCTTAGCCTTAAAATCCTTCATAGCGACCTCCTCAACATAGCAGTTGCCGATGCTTTTTACGACAACTAGACGAAGTGAGGTGCCGGATTTCTTCTTGTCTTGCTCAAGATAGTCCAGGAAGCTTTTAAGGTCAAAATTACGGTAGGATCCCAGTTCGAGCTTCTCGAGTGGTAGTTGGAGTGCTTTAGCAAGCTGTTCCCATTCGGCAAAAGCGTCATCGTTACCCATGACTTTAAAGAGGTAGCGTAGTCCCATGGCGACAGCATGGCCGTGGGGAATTTTAAGGGTAAACTCAAAAGCGTGTCCTAAAGTATGCCCGAGGTTAAGAAAAACTCTTTCCCCTTTCTCGTGAAAATCTCTCTCCACAACTTCAGTTTTAAACTGAGCACAGGCCAAGGCGATTTCTTCTATCGGGACCTTTCTGAGAAGAAGATCGTGAATCTCGCGCGAAAGGAATGCGTACTTCAAAACCTCGCCTTTACCGGAAACCCACTCACTCTCTGAAAGCGTCCCCAGAAAATCTCCACAGATCATAACACGCTCTGGCATATGAAAAGCACCTACAAGATTTTTCCCCTGAGGCATGTTCACCGCCACCTTGCCTCCGATTGATCCATCGATCATGGCAAGAAGAGTCGTTGGGACTGCAACCCAGTTGACACCCCTTTGGATCGTGGCTGCGACGAAGCCCGCCAGGTCTGTTGTAGCACCACCGCCAATAGCGTAGATGGTGGAAGAACGACAGATCCCCTGCTTCAGGAAAAACTCGACAGCGTTACCAAAGACCTCTAGGTTCTTATCTTCCTCTGGATGCTTGAGCCAAAAGATGTTAGGTGAAAAGGATATCCATTGAGGAAGGTGATTTTTCACTCGTTGATCGGCAACTGCAAAGAACTGACCGTCTTTGTGGTCGTCCAGTTCCTTGAAGAGTTCGAGCTTTTTGAGGTAACTTAAAGTGGATTTCATAGTGCTAATCATTATCGTCGAAATCGAAGGAAAATGAAGTGAGTGTTGAGCTGTTTATGAAATTAAAAGAAATCGAATCTTTGTCCAGGATGCGAACGAGTTTCGAGCTTCAGAATCGCGAGCATAACGCCCGCCTAAGTAAGCTGAATGACACACGACAAGAAGCGCATGCGCGAACGGTAAAACTCAGGCAAGAAGTCAGCTCTGCAAATAGTGCACTCGCCGACATCGAAGTGCGGATCCGGACTGCTTCAGAACAAAAACAAAGACTGTTTGACATCGGTAGCGACGAGAAGAAAATTTCCTCCTTCACAACTGAGATCGACGGTCTTGAAGAAAGTGGCCTAGTCCTTCTGGAAGAAGTCGCGCAGCTTGAGGAGGAACTCCGTGACACGAAGGAGTTCATGAGTGGCCTCGAAAAGACTATTTTGGAGATTTCAGCTGAGGTTAACTCAGACGTCGCAGGAGTCACGATTGAACTTAGTCACATCGAGCTGCGCCTCTCACTGCTTCTGAATGAACTTCCCACCGAATTCAGCACTCTTCTAGTAAAAACAGCCGCCAAGAACCTCGCCCATGGCCCTTTCACAAGGGTAGAAAATGGCAGCTGCTACTTTTGCCGGTTTAAAATCTCCAGGACAGATGAATCAGAGATCGACATGCAAAAGAATCTCAAAACTTGTTCTCAGTGTTCACGGATCTTCTTGCCTTATGGGGCGTAGATTAGCTATACACACTTCACCGAGATCAGGGGACTATCGCCGCCAGCAATGGGGGAGGAAAGTCCGGACACCATAGAGCATCGTAGCGGGTAATGCCCGTCCGCCGTGAGGCGAGGACAAGTGCAACAGAAAGGATGTATGGCCTGTTAAAACACTTCGGTGGTTGAGACAGGTGCGTAGTGAAATCAGGTAAACTCTACGAGGTGCAAGCCCATGTAGGTGAGCGTTGAGTCTGCTCGAGGAGCTCACGGGTAGGGTGCTGGAGCCCCATGGTAACTAGGGGCCTAGAGGAATGATAGTTTAATACAGAATCCGGCTTATTCCTGATCTCGGTTTTTTAGTAACTTCTTGGAATTTCGTCTAACATTTTTAGCTTAATAATTTTATTGATTCGCCGATAAGTACGTTCAACTATGAAAAAAACTACCATCGGCACTCTGATTTTCACCATCACTCTTACCTCTGGGGCACAGGCGCTTCCACCGCCAGTAAGAGAGACTCTCCCACCGCCGGTGCCAGTTGAGACGAACACTGAAGGTGCCGCGCAGACACAGACCGAAACTTGGTCACCCTTTGCTTTTCTTGCAAATCTTTTTAGCGGCAGGAGCTCTAGTAGCCCGGCCCCCACAGTTGGACCTATAGTTGATGAGGAGTGTGATCCGAGTGCTCCCTTGCAATGCCGAGAACCTGTAACTGCCGTGTGTGCCCATCGTAAACCGGAAAATCGGATCCCTCAGATGGAAGCTGCCATCAATCGCCGGTTCTTCCCTCGGCAGCACCGCAATCAGAGAGATCGATTCTCCGCCTTTGTGGGTGCATCCCGCGAAGCTGAGCGCCAGGCCTACTCACAAAGCCCTGTGACTCGTGGAGACATTGAAGGGCTCTTTAACAACGTCAGAGAGAGCATGCGAGGACTGATTGCTGAAAATCCGAGCATACCTGCAAATCAGCGGCAAAGCATGTTCGATCACTTGGGCGCAGTAAGATTATTTGCATCAGGTTCAGAATACATGGCGGCAGAACTCGCGGAGCGACGGTCTGCGAACCCACAAGCTACTGAAGAGCAGAATCTCCAAATCACGGCCAACGCCTATGAAGCTGCGTGCGGAAAGGGACTTGGCATTAATGCCTTGAACCGTGGGAATAAAATTCACCTTTGTCCGGGAGTTATCCAATCGCTTATTGATCGGCGAGCGTCGAGAGAAGAAGTGATGAACGCTCTGGCCTTCACATTAGGTAATGAACTCTCTCAAAGCATCGGGCCGAGGACCTTCCCCCAACTCTACGAGCGGATGGGGGAATGCTATAACCAGCTGAACAATGACCCACGATACTGGAGCGGGACTCCGCAAGTACAAACCGACGACGCCCAAGGTGGGCAACGGTTCCTCGACACCGGTCGAGGTGTCGAGACAGCTGCGGATTACTGGGGCACTCAGATCCTGGCCAAGCGAATCGCTGAGCAAGGTATGACTGGAGACATGGCGGTCAGAACGATTGCCGTCGCCACAGATGATTTGTGCAACAATGTCCAGAGTCCTCAACATGCTCCGGGTAACGACAGGATCCGTCTCACAATAGTTCGGAATCCTACAATTCGCGAGGCGATTGGGTGCGGTAATCAGCCAGCCAGGTCATCTTGCTCTATGAGCGGAGTGCACCGCTAAACAAGTCTAAAATTCTAAATCTGGTATTGACGCCCCAAGGGAACTTGGGGCTAATCTCTCGAAGTTAGTCTGCATTATTTAGCTTAAGAAATTCAGTGATTTGCCGACAAGTCTGTTTAAGCATGAAAAACACGACACTAAGCGCTCTTATCCTAACCATGAATCTGACCTCCGGGGTCCATGCCCTTGATCAAGCCCTGGTAATTCAACCTACAGAGCAGCCACAGGATACCAGACGATCTCCTTTTGCTTTCATTAGAGAGGGCTTATCCTCATTATTCGGCGCAAGTAACTCGGCCAGTCCGAGCCCTTTGACGACCCCAATTATTGATGAAGAATGCAGCCCGGACGCTCCTTTACAATGCCGCGAACCGGTGACGGCGGTTTGTAACATCCGAAAACCTGAAGATAGAATTCCTCAAATGGATGCGGCGCTAAAGCGCAGGTTTTTCTCTAGGGAACCTAGAACACCACAGGCCAGACTAAACGCCTTCATTGGCTCTGCCAGAGAAGCTGAAAATCAGGTTTTCTCCCAAAGTCCGGTCACTCGCGACGACATTGAGGGCCTGTTCAATAACCTTAGGACCAATCTCAGGGGTCTTATAGCTCAAAACCCGAACATTCCCCAGAATCAGCGTCAGAGCATGTACGACCAGTTGGGGGCGATACAATTCTACCTTTCAGGACCAGAGTATATGGCCTCTGAGTTGGCCAGACGCAGGACCGAAAACACAACCTCTTCAGACAATGAGCAGATTGAAAACACGACCAACGGTTACTCCGGCTTCTGTGGGCAAGGCATGGGAATCAACGCACTCAATCGAGGGAATAAAATTCACCTCTGCCCAGGTATGATTCAGTCTCTCATTGACCGACGGGCCACCAGAGAAGAGATGATGAATGCCCTCGCATTTACCATTGGCCACGAGTTGTCTCATAGCATTGGACCGAGAACATTCCCGGACGTCTATAAACCGATGGGTGAATGCTATAACCGTCTTAACAACGACCCACACTACTGGAATGGACAGCCTCCCCTAGATACACCAGATGCACAGAGTGGTCATAACCACGCCAACCATAGTCGGGCCGAAGAAATAGCGGCCGATTACTGGGGGACTCAATTACTCGCCCAGCGTATGGCCAGTCAAGGAGTTACCGGGGAGAGCGCCATCCGAACGATAGCTCACGCAACAGATGATTTTTGCAACAACGACCATGGTCCCGGGTATGCCACCGGCAACGATCGGATTGGTCAGACTGTAGTGCGGAATCCAACTATCCGTGAGGCCCTAGGCTGTGGTTCACAGCCGGCAAGAACTTCATGCTCTATGGCCGGTATGCACCGCTAGTATGAAG
Organism: Pseudomonadota bacterium; assembly: GCA_027487685.1. Lineage (GTDB taxonomy): Bacteria > Bdellovibrionota > Bacteriovoracia > Bacteriovoracales > Bacteriovoracaceae > Peredibacter. Next base: position 6,927 of record JAIYDC010000083.1, read on the forward strand.
GAAATATAATCCTACGAATGAGGATTTCATCAATCAACAGCCCCGATTTAGGATTGCGCGAGTTTTAACAATGCCTTCATCGTGGCCGTTGAGAAGTTTGAGTCCTCAGCTGCAACCGGGCGCCACTCCGAGGGCATAGTGAAAGGAAGTTTTTCAAACTCGATTTCATCGAGAACGAGAACACTGTTTTTTATCTTGTATTTCGTAATGCCTGTGGTGAATGAGAATAGTGGCTTTAGGTCCGTCGTAAGTCGAGGGTACTGCTTCAATTGAAGATCAGTCGAGGCGAGGATAAATGTGGGTACTTCGAACTGGCCCGCAAGCCATTCATGGGTCTTCTTCCGGTAAACGAGCACACTGTTGTTCTTCTTAACTATGACCCGCAGGAGGTGCAGTTCGTGGGCCACAGAAGTTGTGGGAAGAGCAGTCTTTGTAGCGGGCCATTTGAGTGGCACCCGGGCCTCAAAGGCCTGGCATTCAAGCTTAAGCGGGCATAGCTCACAGCTCGCTTTTCTTGCCTGGCAATAGGTCCGTCCGAGGTCCATGAGGGCTTCATTCAGCGACCGGTAAGACAAATCGGTGGCAAAAATCTCACCTGCATCGAAGCGGCGCTGGATATCGGTTTGAAGCTTTGGCCCCTTCTCAAAGGGCAAAGTGAAGAGCCGCGCAATCACTCGTTCGAGATTCGCGTCCACTGCCAACGCTGGACGATCCATTCCGATTCCAATCAGAGCACTTGCGGTATATGGACCAATCCCAGGAATCTCCATGAGCTTGGCCCGATCCTGCGGGAACTCTCCACCGTGGTCGCGGTAAATGGCCTCGGCGATCTTCTTTAAGTTGCGTGCACGCCGGTAATAGCCAAGACCCTTCCATGCTACCGTGAGCTCTTCCTCCGTCGCACGAGCGAGGCTTGGAAGATCAGGGAAACGATCGAGGAAGCGCTCGAAATGATTCCTGACCGTCGCCACGGTTGTCTGCTGGAGCATAATCTCCGAAACAAGAGTCCGGTAAAGAGAGCGGTTGCGGCGCCAGGGGAGATCGGAAAACTGGTTCTCTGACCAGGTCAAAAGGCCTTGTAGCTTCATGGCAGGATCATCTTGAGAATTCTCCTCTTTGGCAAGGTCCGTAAAGAAGTTGTTTGAGAGTCCGAAAGGGAGGAATATGCGAATAGAATCGAACACTCTAAAGAACCTACTTTTTGGGACCGGAGTTATCCTCTTTGGCGTTCTAATGCTATCTGTAACTCATGGGAAGACAGGCCTTTCTCGGAACCACCAGATGATTTACCTGTTGGGTCTCTTTCTTCTTTTCGCCGGAACGGCCGCCGTCCTCCTTAACGAGCAGGTCGTGATCCTCCTCTATGCAGAACGGAAGAACCTTACTGTTCGGAAAAGATCCTTAATGGGAAGTGAATTACGAGTCATACCCTTCGCCGCTTTTCGCTCCGTAGATGTTATGAAGGTGGGTCAAGTACATAAAGGGACACAATTATATCACTTGAATTTAACTCTCAAGACTGGAGAAAAGATCCTCACAAGGCGCCATTCCCGTGACGGTGAAGAGATCAACGCTGTGGCCCTAGAACTCTCCAAACTCATCGGCTGCGAAACCAACGAAGCTCCGACGTCTCGCCGATGATCCTCGGCCAGATTCTGGTTTCGCTGGCGGTAGCGGTCTTAGCGGCAACTCTTCGCAAGTTCATCGGCGAGGTCCAGGAGCTGCTTTCCGGAAAGCGGATCTTTATCTCCCCTCAACTTTCCATGCTTGGCCTCTATGTAGTCTGAGAACTCTTTATGAAATTCGTAAATATCCGTGATGATCACGAGCTTCTGGGCATCAGAGCGCTCAATCCAGTCCATCAGCCGCTTGTAATCGTTCAGACCTTGGTTATTGCACAACTGATCCATCGTACCTGCCTGTTTTATTGAGGTGTCGAACATCATAACGTTGACCCTCTGATTAAAACCGCAGACCTTATCGAGGTCCTTCACGAGACTCTGGCGGTGACAGCTTCCGTCTTTTTGCTGGTAATCGAACTCTTTCATGGATGACGACGTATCAATCCATAGGTCGAGCTTTGGTGCAACGCCAGATGCACTTCGGGCCTTGCCGCAAAAAATGTCGAAGCGATTCGTTCCATCACAATTGACAAGCTCGCGGTCCACCGAAGAAGCCGCCGGGATGACAGGGCCCTGGATCATGATCTTTTCTGTCGGGATGTCTATTGGACCTGAGTCGTTTCTCTTATAAAGGCCGTACTGAGGATCAAAACAGTAATCCCCCATTTCCTGGCACTCAAGCTGCGCAACTCGGGCGCTGTAGATGTAGGCAGGACGATCGAGAAGCTCCTTTAAAAGCGCAGTTTTTGCGTTCGAGAGGAACCATACCTCGACTTCTTTCGGTGCGGCAAAAGCCCCGGAGGAAATGAGAAGCAGAGCAAGGAGTCGGATCAAAATTGGATGTTCCTTTGTCGAAAGTAGCGGAAGATCGAGTCACCCAAATCTACGATCAGATCGCGGTCGTTAACGTCGAGGTTCAGAAAGTCGTTCAGGTAGGCCTTCTGCCGGGGAGAGAGTGTCTCAAGCTTCTCACGCATAGAGAGCTCGGTACGTGTTATTCCTGCTGAAGCTTCGCCAAAGGGCATCTGTTGCTTCCTTCCACCGACGTTAATCGTTGCGTTGGTCTTCCTCGGCGCTTCGCCGCCGCGGGAGGCATCTGGTTCCTCATCGGTCGGTCTTTGCTCTTTGTAAAACTGAACTAAGCGCTTCAAGGTCTCGGTCGACTCTTCTTCGACCCCATCGATAATCTCATGAAGTGGTATTTCAAGAGTTGCGATAAGATTTGCAACGAGTTGTTCATCGACATTGGACGTTTTCAAGTTGAGAAATCGACTCATGGTCGATATGCCCACGTTCATTTTTTCTGAAAGGTCTTTCTGAGTAAGCCCTCCCCGCAGTTGCATGTATTTACGAACGACAGCGAGGAAATTCTCTAGAAAGTCTGGACTAAAGCGGATCATGGTCCACCCCCTTGAAATCCTTGTCGGCATGCAAAAAAATCTCTTGATGCAATTTTCTTTCTTGACGCAATTCGTCAAATTGTATATGATTGCAGTCAGGAATAGCACTGCAATCGGAGGGGCCAATGATCACACAAGCAATTGAAAAGACTCAATTTGTATCTTCAGAGTTCTACCAGATGGTTAAGGATGAAACCTTAGACTCTGTCGTCATCTCCTCCCAAACCCTGGCCGGCTCACGCATCCTCATGAGCACCTACCGGCAAGTTGTCTTCTCTGATTGCGTGTTCTATGCCTGTGATTTCGATAATATACGCTTTGAGAACTGTATCTTCGAAAATTGCAGTTTTGAATTCTCTCATTTTAAGAAATGCCATTTTAAGAATTGCAGCTTCTCGGACTGCAATTGGGTGGCCTCAACATCAGTAAAATCTATTTATGAAGATTGCGAGCTGTACCCTAGTCAAGATCACGTGCTCATCCGTGGTCAAAACGAAATCCTATATTCAAATTCTCAAGACCATACGACGGACATCTATATTCAATTGGCAGCAGCTTAAACCAAGGAGTACCCCCTGAATCTAAGCTTTTACGGCCTTACTATAATGCTCAATCTTTTCGGCTTGGCGGTCCTGATTTCGGCCTACGGGATTTAGCCAGGATTCCTACCCAAGGGGCCCGAGGAAACTCGGGCCTTTTAATTTGTTAAGCATGATTGCCTCGCTCGCTACCCTGGACAATAATGAGGTAAAAGGACTCACGATGATTAAGGGAGCGCTCCTCCTACTGCCGTCACTGGCCCTCACGGTTTCAGCGATGGCGGTGGAGATGAACGGGATTAAGTTTAAAGACTATGTAGGCTTCGAGAATAAGTGGAAGCTGGTGACCGCTCGCTACAGAACCGATAATCGCGAATTGCGGTTCGTTTACGCCAACCCCATTGCGGCCAAGGCCATAGAGGCAGGTGCAAAGGTCTACCCGAAGGGCGCCGTCTTTGCCAAGATCGCCTATTTGGCGCAACCTGATCCAGCGTTTGAAAGCTCTCTTGGGCCTTCACAGACCAGGCGGATCCAGTTGATGGTCAAGGATCCGCAGAATTATAAAGAGCATAGGGGCTGGGGTTATGCGCTCTTTACTCATGAAGGGAAGGTCAATCCAGAGCCAGAGAAGGATCAAGTCAATGCTTGCTCCGCCTGCCATGACCTGGTCCCGGAGCGTGACTATGTCTTCTCTCAGGCCTTCAATCGACACTCCCTCCCCGCACAGCTTTTTCAACTCGAGCACACTACGGTGGAGCGCTCGGTACTCCCATCAGAACTTGCGGCACAGGTTCCTGAAACCTTCGCCAAACTCCTCATAGTTAAGAGTTACCTGACTAAAAATGTTTTCCAGGGAACTCTCGACGAGCTCAAGCCTGCTTTAGCGCGCTTGGCGTCAACTGAGAAAAAGGCCGTGGTCTTCCTGAGTGATGACAAGAAAAAGTTCTCCCTGGTTTATCCGGAAGACCTCAGTACAGACTGCGACGACGAAGGCGCCAAAGGCATCTCGCTGGTAAGTGTGACCTCGCTCCTCGATGGCCGCGTGAATAAGACCCAGTTCTGCCAGGCCCTCACGCGCTGAACCTGAAGCTTGGACCGACAAATTCTGTTGACGTCTTCACGGCCAACTTCCTACCATTAAGATATGAAAACACTTTTAATCTTCGCCGCCTTGTCACTCCCTTTTCTCTCTCACGGGTCTGAGCCTTATCGCTTGGAAGGTGATTTCACCTACCAAAACCTCGAGCTTCTCCAGACTCGGGACGTAGAAGTGGTTCCTCAGCAACAGATTGAACGGGTCGAAGAGCTGCGACAGGATAAGTACACATGCGAGCGCGCCATGAACTTCTACCGCTGCGTAAAATTCATTAAAAACGACCAGATTCCGGATCGAATGAAATCATCACTCCTCCGCCAATGGAATGGAGTCAAACTCCGCTTTACCCGTGGTCCTGGGAACGTCATCTTGACCAACGACGCCCCGTCCCTCACCGAGTGGGACATCCCAGATACTGTCCGAAAGGGATCGCAGCAAGTGCCGAAGTATCATTACTACCTTCTGAAGGACGAGATCCATAAGATCAAGGTGCCGTTTCAGAATGAAGAAGAGTGGTTTCTGGTCCGCGACGAGCGGAACATTTCTGGGTTCGCTCTCACCGCCACTGAGACGGGTAAGTTTCGCTTCCGCGAGTTTGTGATCCTCATCAACCTCGCTAAATAGTTTACTCGATAACTTTCGTGTTCGCTGACGGGGTAAATTCAAAATGGCCCTGAGGAAAGGACACATTCTCTTTCAGGTCAATGAGCCTGATTGTCGTTTTATTGCGGTTGATATGTTTCAAGGTAATTCGCTCAAAGCCCTTTAATTCCTTCACACTGCGCGCGTCCGTGGTGGCATGAAGGGTCACTTCCTCGAAACCCATTTCTTTCTGGATTGTTTTAACAAAGGTCAAAACAAGATCATTCTTTTGGTAGGTCGTGGTGAAGAGCTTCGAGTTTTCAATACCATCTTTCACTGAGTCCAGGAATTTTATCAAAGGCAAGTTCGCCGAACGCTGAATCGTCACCTGATCCCTCTCCCCCTTAACGAAGGCCGGCTGAAAGAACCAAGTTTTATTGGGGTTCACGACAAACAGAGACGGTACGGGACTCGTAACCTCAAAGCGAAGGTGACCAGGAAATTTGTACTCGACCTTGCCGAAGCTTTTTTTAATCTTTCCTGTGACTGAGACGAGGCTCTCTTCGTAGTTTGCTTGAAAAGATGGGGGTACGAAGCCTTTTGCAACAGCGAGTACGGGGAAGAGAAGAAGAGCGCAGAGAAATAGTTTCATATCCGTTTCCTTGGTAAAAGGGGAAAGCTTCCTCATACTGAAGTCACTTTACCCCTATTCACAACCACTAATGGAGTTGAACCGAGACGGCCTTTGAGACGCCAGGCTCCTGCATGGTTACCCCGTAAAGGGTATCATTCAGTTCCATCGTTTTTTTATTATGTGTAATCAGAATAAACTGAGACTCAGAACTCATCTCACGGAGGAGCTCATTGAACCGGCCAACGTTTGCGTCATCTAGCGGAGCATCAACCTCATCGAGGAGACAGAATGGTGAAGGCTTCACAAGGAAGATCGAAAAGATGAGCGAGACAGCGGTCATCGCCTTCTCACCGCCAGACATGAGGGTGATCGACTGCATCTTTTTCCCTGGAGGCTTAGCAATAATGTCGACTCCGCATTCAATGGAATCAAGGTCACCAGAGACCTCGAGCTTGGCTTCTCCGCCGCCGAAGATGATCGGGAAGACTTTAGAGAAGCGCTCGTTGACCTCAGTGAAAGCTTCGCGGAAGCGCGCCTTGGATTTCTCATCGATATGGGCGATGGCCGTCTGAAGGTCAGTGAGCGACTTCTTAAGCTCCTCTTCCTGAGCTTTTAAGAAGTCATAACGCAGTTTCTGTCGGTCATAATCTTCGATCGCCTGCCAGTTAATCTCGCCGAGCCGATTGAACTCAGTTTTATAGTCTTTAAACTTTTCGCGCGCCTCTTTAAGCTGACCCGGGAAACGCTTATCAAATTCGTAATCATGGGCCTCGATGGTTTTAGGCCCGTCTTCGGTTTCCATCTGGAACATGGTCGAGAGGTCCCGTAGGCCCTCTGTTTTCTCACTCGTGATCTCGAGATGCCGCATGAGTGTGGAGCGCAGGTCTATCTTATAGCGCTCGAAGATATCCTTGGCGAGGAGTTCCTCCTCCTGGATGATTTGTGATGTCTTGAGCTCAAGCTCAACATTTTCCTTTTCGATCTTATTCACTCGCGCAGTAATCTGCTTCAGTTCTGATTCCTTCTCCTGCATAGACAGGAGGATCTGGGCGATCTGGTCCTTCAGGAGGTTCAGGAAACTCTCCTTATCGGAGAGGACCTCTGCGAGGTCACGGTTACTCATCTCAACCGTCTCAGCTTCTGTCTGAACGTTTTCGATCTCAGTCTCGTAGGTCTCGAGGAGCTCGAGGTTCTTTTGCTGCTTCTCTCGGTAGCGCTCAATCTGAGAGTTGACATCATCGATCTGTGACTTGATTGAAGACAGTTGCTGCTGGTAGCTCTGGGCCTTCACCTTAAGCTCCATCATGTCGTCTCGTTCGTTCTCGAAGCTAACTTTCAGCTCCTGGTGCCGGGACTCTAGCTCCGCAGTCTCGCTGGCAAACTCACGCACAGAAAGCTCTAATTCCTCTTTTGCTGCAACAAGCTTCTCGTCAGACTCAAGAAGATCAAGTCGTGACTTTGAAGACTCTGATTTTCGATTCAGGAGAATCTGGAGGCGTGAAGAGTTTGAGGACTGGTTGGCCTCTTTCGATTCTAGAGCTGCTTTTGTGGCAGCGTGGAGTGTATTAACTTCGTTGAACTCGCGGTTCTTCTCTTCAAGGAGCTCGCGCCTTTCAGCGAGATCAGTCTCAAGCTGCATGATAGTCGTTTCCAGGACCGCAAGCTCGGCTTGCTTCTGGTCCAGCTCGACTCCTAGGTCTTGAATGAGGTTATTGCGCTGGACGATGCCCTCTGCTCCTGACGCCGAGTCGGCACGGAGTCCATAGACAACGGAGTTACCGACCTTCTTAATGAGGACCTTACCGTCTTTCGAGACAAGGCCTTTGAATTGGATTTCAGGATTGATCTTCGCTGCAAGCTCTGGTGTCAGGTTCTCGACTACGAAAAAGCCGTTAAGAATCTTCGAGAGCTTGGCCTCGTAAGCTGGATTGTTGATTCGAACGATGTCCCCAAGGGCGCGCATGCCGAAGCAACCTTGAGTCTCAAGACGTGTTATGGACTCGGAAGAGATAATAGATTCCTGAGGCCAGAGAACGTCGACAGTGGCATTGAACTCAGCGGTGAGTGCTGCGAATGCATCTCGGCCAGCAGTCGAAAGGACAACGTCCAAAGATTCGCCGATCATCTGTTCAACGGCGACCGCATATTCGGCGTCGCACTCGACGAGCTTCCCGAGGACCTCAAGGGTCCCGTCAGCAACCTGCTGAACGAGTTTCACGGCACCGGAACGGCGCCCCTCGGCAGAGTTATTGATTTCGATAAGAGAGTTACGCTTCGATTCCAGCTGGATCGTATCGCGGGAAAGCTCACGGAAACGGATGTCAGAGGCCTTCAGCTCAGCGGCGGTTGCGTCAAGCGCTTCGCGCATTGCCGGGAGCTCGGCCCGGAGTAACTCGACCTTAGCACCCGATGTTTTAACGGTTGTCCGGTCCTTCAGGAGGTCATCGGTAAAGTTGGAGGTGCTCTTCTCGAGGGTTTCGATTTCCGCGGTCAGATCCTGCAGAAGCCGCGAGTATTCCTCGAGCTTAGAGGAGTTTTTAAAGACTTCGTTATCAAGGGACTGAAGCTTGTCCTTGGCACCTGCATGAGCACGGCGCTTTTCTGCCAGATCCTCTTCAAGGTCAAAGAGCTGCCCCTTCAGAATTTCGACCTTCTCTTCTAGCGAAGAGAAGTCGAGCTCTTCATAGTTATGCGACTCGAGGTCGGCCAGCTGTGTTTCAAGAACTTCCAGGCGTTCGGTCCGCTTTTCAACGTCCATACTAAGCTCTTCGTTCTCTCTTCGGGCCCGCTCAATGAGTTTTTCTTTCTCAAGGAGTGACTTTTTCAGGTACTTCACCCGTTCTTCAGCTGCGGCAAGCTCCCGTGAATGCTCGTTGTAGTCATCCTGAGCGACGTCAATTCTTTCAACTAAGTCTGTCTTCTGGATTTTATCATCCTCAAGGAGAAGGTCGAGCTGAGACTTCCGAAGAGTGAGATTTTCGTGCTCGACGGTGCGGGCCTCGAGCATGCCATGAGCGTTCACATAGTCCTGAAGGTAGTCGTGCTCCCGGTGAGACTCAACGATCAGCTCATACTTCCGGATGCGTTCGCGAAGAGTCTTCGCCTTCTCGGCCTTCTCGGCTTGCCGCTCAAGGTTTTTGAGGTTCTTATAAATTTCGTTCTGGAGGTCTTCAAGACGAACAAGGTTAGACTGAGTTTGCTCGATCTTCTTAAGAGATTCGCGTTTCCGGAGCTTGAACTTCGTTATACCTGCAACCTCTTCGATCATCACCCGGCGCTCCTCGGGCTTGGCCTGCACGAGCTTATTAATCTCGCCCTGGGCGATAATCGAATAAGACTTCGCACCTGCACCGGTGTCCATGAAGACTTCGTGGATGTCCTTGAGTCGAGCTGGCTCGTTGTTGATCCGATACTCGGTTTCGCCGTTCCGGTAGAGCTTACGTGTCAGGTGAATCTCTGCCGGCTTGGCCACGGCGCCATTGATATGAATATGTTTGCCATTAACGTTATCGAGAACGAGTGTAACCTCGGCGAAGGATGCAGGAGCGTACTTGGAAGAGCCCGCGAAGATCAGGTCCTTCATGTTGGTGCCGCGCAGGTGCTTTGCGGACTGCTCACCCATGACCCAAAAAAGAGCGTCAACGATATTGGATTTTCCGCATCCGTTCGGTCCGACGATTCCGGTGATTCCCTGGTCGAAAATGATGACCGTCTTGTCTTTGAAGGATTTAAATCCTTGAATGATGAGCCGATTAAGCCGCATGAGGAGTCCTCTCGCAATAGTGTTTGTGTGTGACCTCTAAAACTGACGGAAACTTTCGCATCTTGCGTCTATTGCGGTCAGTTGAAAATAAAGGTGGTTCATCTTCCCTAGAAAGAAGCGGCCTGTCTAGAATTTTAAGACTTACTTCGCCTCACAAATGCGTCAATGACTCGACGCTTTATTGAGGTCCTCTCCCATTGGCACAGGTCGTGCTGGTACCAACCAGCATGAACCAAGGAGGGACTTATGTTCTCGCAGTTTTTAAAGCGACATTTTCTCCATCTCATGGGCATCATTCATCGAGGTAAAGAGCGACAAAAACGTGGAACAACCATAGTGCCCCATAGGCCTACCGAGTTCACTCGGCCCTTCGAACAGAGGCCAGGCGAAAAAATTATTCTTACCCAGGTAGATCGAGATATCAGCGCAATCTAAACTGTCGGTACTGCTACCTCCTTCGGCGTACTCTCGAACGAGATCAGGGCAAGCCGTTGGCGACGAAGAGGTCGAGCTGTCCATCCAAGTTCAAGTCCGGGAAAAAGGAGTGTCCCCCGAGAAGGAGGCGTAGAACTAACAGCGAGTGCAAGCACCCGTTAATCGAGCGATTCCGTCACCCACGGATGTATTGTGGAAAAGAATTTTAATTGCTAATCTTTTTTGAATGAAAAAAGTTATCATCATAAAGTCTAGCCAGGAATCTGTATGGGGGAGCTGTAAGGTCATATCGCCGAACCTGTACGCCGCCTACGAAGCCCTGGCAGAAGCCGGGGAAGTGGAGCTGAAAACCTATGCTTACTTCAGCGAGGTCTTCGTTGACAACCTCCTGAATGGAAGTGACAACATAGCCGAACTGGCAGAACTGATAACCAATTGGAAGCCAGACATCCTTGCCTTCGTTGATCACGTTCCTCATCCCGAATGGGTCCTTAAGCAACTGACTCATCTCCTGGCCTTAAAAAAGATCCCTCCGGTCCTGGTTCACGTCTACGGTGACTTTAGCTTCTTTAGCGACGACTGGTGGCGCTTCGGCATCAAATTCAAGGGTCATCCCGTCAAGCTGGTGGTAGCGTCTGCGGCCCAAAAACGACTCGTGTCCTTCTTTTTAGAAGAAAGTCAGGCGCCGAGTGAAGTTGGGCAGTACCTCTTCCCAGTTAACGACTCTCAGTATTTCTTCGACCCCAAGGCAAGAGAAGAGTTCCGTGCTGAACAGGAGATTGCGCCAGAAGAGCGAGTGATTCTTTACGCTGGCAGAATTAGCTTACAAAAAAATGTCGACCTTCTTGTTCGAGAGTTCCGTAGCCTGGCCCAGTCATCAACGGTACCGCTCCGTCTTTGGATCGTCGGTGCTTTCGATGACGTCGGGGCCATCTTTATGGGGGCAAAGAACTACGAAGGCTTTATGTATGCAAAGATCCAGAAAATCCTGGCAGGATTCCCACCCGACCTGAGATCAAAGGTCACTCTGTGGGGGCAGCAAGACAGTTTAACCCTGCGGCGGCTTAAGTCAGCAGCGGACGTCTTTGTCAGCCTAAGCCTGTACCACGATGAGGACTTTGGCATGTCTCCGGCAGAAGCTCTGGCGTGCGGTCTTCCGTCGGTCCTGACCGACTGGGGTGGGTACGGCTCCTTTCCTGGCAAGGGTTGGGACTGTAGGCTGGTTCCAGTAGAGATTTCAGAATTTGGTCATAAGATTAACCTTCGCAAGCTCAGAGACGATATCACGGAAATTATTTCGTCAGAGACGACCGACGAGCAACGACTCAGTTTCTCAAAAGCGTTCGCTGCGGAGTTTTCAATCCGATCAAGTTCCACGAAACTCCGGGAGATTCTCTCGCAGCCGTTCAGCCCACTGCCGGGATTTAAATGGAACCTCAATTATCTTTCTACCATCTTTTGGAAAGAACAACGTCGGAGTAAATACTATTTTGAATTCATAGGCCGGGAAGTGAACGCAAACTTTCATCCGACGAGTAACTCATTCTACTATGATATCTACCGTAACTACATCACAGGGCCACTCGACTTAGGAAAGAATAATGGAAAAGAATAAGAAAAGAGAATCTGAAATTGTCCAGTGGAGCTATGATCTGGTTCAGAATGCATACCTCGTCAAACCGGACGATGCTGATAACCATCACGACATCTACCTCAACTACCTTTTCCCCTTCTGTAATAACTACTACGGCCCGACCAATCCCTTGGTCATCTTTGGTGGCCACTCAGTCAAAGACCTTCCTGAGAGACCCTACATAACAGTCAGAGACGGAATTGTTCCTCTTTGTATACTTTTTCGAGACATTAAGCCTTCAGCGATAAAGGGCCACCTCTTTATTCACCGCGATCTGTGGTTCACAGTCCCTGAAGACTGGCGCGAGAAGGTCAAATTTTTTGACGTGGAAGCAACAACAGTCTACGACTCCAAAAATCTCCCGAAGCGCATCTTCATTGCAGGAACTTTAAACTCAACGCTCGCCGACCCGGAGGAATTCGAAGGATTGGTGAAGAACCTCTGCGACGGTCTTGGAAAAGAGAATATAAAGAACATAGATATTATGGCGTTCTTTCCGAATAAGCGCACAGACCTCTGGGGCGCTTGGGAGGAAGAGAATGTGTTAAATTATTCCAGGGCGATTTTCGAACACCTCAAGGTTGAGATCAAAACCCCTGAATGGCCTGTGATCCACAGCGAGAATAACTTCAAAGACTGTCTGTACTACGAAGTCAATGCGGGTACTCTTGTGAAAGATAGCTACCTCAGCCATTTCACACTTTCACGTGGAGCAGGTCTTCTGAGACGAACACCGGATCCGATAGACGCTCATTTTCGCCTCACTTCGACTGTCGGATTGTCGCTCTATCACCGAATGAATCTCTATGAAATCGATTACGAGAAGGTGACGCTCTACTGCGACCCTCTGATGGGCGACAACTTCAGATACTACAAAAAACTTATCGAAGCTGCGAATCATAAGAAGAAATTTAACTTCAAATGGGAGAAGTGGCTCGCAACTTACCTGAAGCGCTTCTTTAAAGAAAGTCGTCACGGCGCTCTCGAATAAATTAATGGCGTTTCACCGCTTCTGGGGTTTGACTTCCTTCCTCCTGGTCTCTACAGTGAGTACGGTTGTTTATCTCCGGAAGCCCGATTCCAAAGCCTACTCTCCGGCCTACGACCCAGAGATTCAGGAAACTCCCATCCGCCGGATTCGCTCAAAAGCTTTCGAAGAATTCGAAGCCTACGCTTTCGATCCGAAAGCGCGGTATAAAACAACCGCGCTCTTGGTCGCTTCCGGCGACCAAATACTCTACGAATCTTACGCCGGTGGCCTGCGCGCTAACAGACCACAACGGCTCTACTCACTCTCAAAAATTGCGACCAGTATGCTGGCGGGTCACCTCATCCAGAGGGGATTTCTTTCACTTGAAGATCGGGTCGCAGATTATGTCCCCAGTCCCTCACGGCCATGGCGCAGAAAGCTTCTGGTGCGCGACCTGCTCAACATGAGTTCGGGCCTAGAGTACTTCCGTGTGGACGAGGCGCAAGTGCCGGGCCTTGGTGTCTTCGCGCGCAACCATCTCAAAAGCTTCGTCTCTGACTACGAACTGACCTCTCAGTTAGCGGTTCCGGTCGCACCTCCTGGAACACTCTTTAATTATTCGCTCATCGATAATAACCTGCTGGCCTTGGTCCTTAATCAGGCCCTCCATCGGGCCGGAGGTTACCCCTACCTTCAGACTCTTTTCGCGAAACTGGGTCTAAGACGGACTAAGCTCGACCTTGCCCGAGACAAACCGGGTGTTACTACGCTCTTCACTCCCCGGCTTAAGCACCTCTTCTCATTAGCAAATCCCGAAGATACCTACCGCATCAAGGATCACGTCCGCTTCTGGAGCACACCACGGGATGTCCTTGCCCTCACGTCCCTATTCATTAATCATGGGAAGGCAAAAGGCGAGGTTTACCTGCCCACAAGCTGGCCCGCCTTCTCCTGGACAATCGCTCCCGCCCAGCGCGACCTTCGCAGCGACCCAGGAAACTATAATGGACACTCTTATGGAGCTTTTTGGTGGCTGAATAAACCCCTGATGATCAGGCCAGATAGACCATATCCCTCGCTTCCCGAATCGCTGGCCATGATCAAGGGTTTGGGAGGTCAAACTTTAGCGGTTGTCCCCGAAGAACGCCTTATTCTCATTCGATTTGGGGACGATCCCCCAGACGGGCTGATCGACCGAGCAAAGCTTATGACTCTCCTACGGAAGGCAATCCGGGAGATTCCTTAGACGTTAATTTTCTCTCGCTGTAGCCTTTCCTACTTGAACCCCTCTATAATGGGTAAACAACCGATGTCTAATTACCGGAGCAGAAATGCCGCAGTTTAAGCTATATCTTGAAGGCAAGTCCGATACTCGCTTAGCGATCTACGATCCACTTACTTCGTCACTGACATGGGAAGATTCGAACGAGGCAGTCATCATCGATCAGAGCATGGTACCGACCAACGATCGGCCGGTGGCGGCGATTTCACCGACGGCACCAGGAATCAAAACTCGTGCCCTCCGAAAAATCAAAATTCAGATGGGCTTTGCCTGCAACTATTCCTGCAACTACTGCAGCCAAAACAACCAGCGACCCGAATCTCAAGAAAGCATTAGAGTCTCGTCGGATAAAGTCGAAGTCTTCTTCTCCGAAATGCCCACGTGGTTCGACGGTGGAGATACCGGAGACGGGGCAGGGGTCAACCTGGAATTCTGGGGAGGAGAAACTCTCCTTTATTGGAAGGCCGTGCTTCAGCTCGCGACCCTACTGCGCGGGCGATATCCGCAAATGGAACTAGCGCTCTTCACGAATGGATCAATGGTGACCAAGGAGATGGCAGACGCTGCCAGCATCCTCCGTATTCATTTTATCGTGTCTCATGACGGCCCAACTTTTTCTGAGGACCGTGCGAAGGATCCATTCGACATCCCTCAACAGGCGCAAGGGCTCCACTACCTTTTCCGCCGGCTCTCCCCGCTAAACCTAATCTCTTTTAACGCCACCGTTTCTCCGAAGAATTATTCGGTTCGCAAGATCCGTCATTACATCGCCGATAAGCTCGGCGTACCGGAAAAGGAAGTCATACTCACTTATGACCTGGCCACTCCCTATGACGACCAGGGCCTCACCTACGTAGCCGAAGCGAGCAACCGCCGCAAACTTACTCAGGGACTCTTTGAGGACATGCTGGGCCTTTACCCCTTCGATATTAACGTTGGTATGACGGGGCTTCACCTGCAGGATTTCTTCCGTTCGGTTACTACCGGCAGGTCCGGGGATGTCGTTGGGCAAAAGTGCTCGATGGATCTTCCAAGCTCCCTAGCGGTCGATCTCGATGGAAACGCTCTTACATGCCAGAATGTGACCGAGAAGGGTGGGCATAAAATCGGCGAGGTCAAAGACCTCGGGGCCGTGCGTTTAAACACCGCCTATCACTGGAGCAACCGTAAGGAGTGCGGTTCATGCCCCGTCGTCCAGATCTGTAAAGGATCATGCATGTTCCTCACTGACAAGCTTTGGGAAGGCGCTTGCAACCAGCACTTCATCTGGGGAACGGCACACCTCGCCCTCGCTCTCTACTTACAAACTAATCGTCGCCTTGTTAAGATCGAAGGCGATGCCATCCGCTCGACAGACGTCCGACAACTCGCCGTCCTCGAAGCAAAAAGTTAGGTCATGAACTACTTTGAATCCTATATTCTTCTCAAAGCCGAAATCCTTAAGTCAGGAAAGGGATCCAATCCGACCTTTCACATCTTCAATCAGGAGACAAACCGTGGCTTTGCTGTCGATGGCCTCGCAAGCGTTCTAGTCCAAAAGTTTGATGGGCAAAGGCGGCTTTCCGAACTCGTGGAGGAAATGGAAAGAGAGGAACGACTGACTCCAGGAGAATGGGCAGAGGAGATCGTAAAACTCATCGACGAACTACAGGTTCACAGCCTAGTGGAAGTCTCCGAAACACCAATAGAAGCCTAGAACCGTGGCGCTTGGACAGAAGTGGCCTTTTTTTACGCCCTAAATAATTGATATTACTAAGTTCTACTAGCTGGCTTCACCATATTATTTAACGTTGTGCTATCATAGTGCTACATTAGGGTTACACTTATGAACGACAAATCCAATGATCCTAAAATTCCTGATGAAATACTACCAGCGGTCAAAAACGAACCCAAGAAGAGCCGCGAGTTCGGTTCTCTTAAGCCATTGACCGCAGCTCAAATTATCGGTCTCTTGATTAATTCTGATAACTCAGCAGGGGCATGTGCCTGTGCGTGCGGCGGACCTTGTTACTAATCTCGAAGAAGATTCCGATAACATAAATTCAGAAAACTATCAGGTACACCGAGTGAGTTTGTCACAGATCTCATGGCCCGCCAATCGGGAGACATCTTTCGAACGAGATCAATCTGATAGCGATCTCCACCAGAAACAAGCTCTCCGATCTCGATAGCATGGAGATCCGAGAGAGGCACTGTTTGGTTGACTTTTAGCTCCGGTCTAGAAAAAAGCACTCCACGCCGCGCACCTCGAGAGAGCAAGAAATGTTCAATCCAGGGATCCCCAAAGAACCACTCGAGACCGGGTGCAAAGAACCTCACACCTCGGTAGCTAAGTCGTTTGAGGAGGACCTGGGGCCCATCCATTTGGGCATGCACCGGAATATAGGCACGGAGAAGTCCATAAACTCTATGAATGTACTCAGCGTGCTTATTTGGACTAAATTCTCCGAATTTCAATAGTAAGCTCCATGGGCCAGGATGCTGGGGAAGCTTTCGAAGATAATCCTCAATTAAATAAGGGGGCGAAAGCCAGGGGTCTAAATAAAGTATGAGCAGAGACTCAGTGATCTCTTCTTGTGGGGTGAGTTCTACAACTCGGTAATAAAGCTGCCCGGATCCTGCGTGATCCCAGTAGGCCACACCATCTGGTTCAGGACCCACAGAAGCGATACATTCATGCCGACGCCAGAGTGCCTCAAATAGTCCACCACGCTCAAGCGCAAGTTCATCGCCTCTGGCATATTTTTCTTTAATCCAATCCATCCGCTTGCCCTTGAAATGATTTGTAGAGTTCCGTGGACGCTTCACCACGCACTTGCCGGGCCATTTCACCAGCTAGAGAATGAAAGGTGGGACTGAAGCCAGCAAACGAAGGAGGTAGAGCTCGGAGTTGGGCTTCGATCAGGGGCCCGATACGTGCTGGCGAAAAATAATCACTAGGATTTTTCCCAGCGTCTCGAATTATTGGTGAAGTCACAAAATCATGAATCTGAGCGAGTGCCGCATTCGGATCAGTCAGCTGCCCGGCCTCAGAAACACTGATGCCGGAGCAACGATCAGGAAAGAGTTGAACGAGATCAAGGTGGCCTCCCCAACATGAGAGCACTGCAGGAATGCCCGCACAAAGCGCCTCAACTGCCGCCAGGCAAAAATCGTCATCATGGAAGGTAGAAAGACTAATATAAAAATCTGCAGCTTCAAAAAGAGGTTTTAGGCGGGCCCTTGGAAGATGACCTAACCTAATAATGCTAATGTCGGTTGGACAAGAGAGGTCATCGAATTGAGTCCCAAGAATATGCGCTCCTGTCAGCTGAGGTTCGAAGTCATCGAAGCCTCCGGCCAGCCAAAGCTCTACGGGGCGTCGGAGCTTCTGCTGAAGTTCTTCGAGAAGGAAAATCACCGTTCTGACGTTTTTTTGTGCTGATAAACGACCGGCATATAAAAATGTCAGGGCTTCGCTACGGGGGTACGAATCCACTTGTTCCAACCCAAGATCATCAGATTGGTAGGAGAACGGTATCGTTACTACCTGACCCGGATGAACCAGAGTCTTTCGGATAACTCTTTCATAAGCATGGGAGGGTACGACAAAAATGAGCCGTTGGTTCCGCAGCAGTCCCTCGAGTGAAAGCCAATGTTCTGCTTGCCGTAGGTAATCGCCATAAATGTGGAAGTAGAACGAGCAACCTTTACCATTGAGAACCATCAGCAGAAGCCTGAAGAAATAGCTCCTTAAAATCGCTCCATTTGTGACGATAACAGCAATCGGAGGATGACGCTGACAAGACTCAAATAACTCGGCATAGTCATAGGCAAGAGGAGCACGCCGAGTATGATCCTGAACCTCAACGAACTGGAACAAAAATAATTTGCCAAGCTTTGTGTAAGCCTCTTGAAGTCCCTGCCCAATGGCAGTCACACTATCGAGATCTTTCCAATCGGAGATGAGGACGAGCCTTTTTCTACCCGTGTTCATAAAAGACTAGGCACCCTCGAGCACGGCAACTTCGGCGACGACAACTGTGAGGACGTGGACCTCGAAATCCTTCAGCAATCGGTCGAGACTGTGGCCCGTGATTTGGAAGAGGTGCTCTTCGAGAGTGAGTTGCGTCGTAGGCAGAAGCAATTCGAGGAGATTACCCTTGAGGTAAGTCGCAAGGATGTAATCAACAAAAGCCTGTGCCTGAATGTACAGACTGTTCCTGCCCGGTTTTTGGTCGTCAATTTCAATCAGCATTACACCCGAGGTGACCTCAGCAAGATTTGCAGTGATCGGCCTTAATGCTACAGAGTCGATGAGGAAGCGGCGATTAAAGGAGGGGTTTTGAACCCATTCACAAACTCCCTCAACAAACCAATTTGGGATGCGAAGTTTTTTTTGAAAAATAAAAACATGAGTCAGCTCATGGATAAGCGCAGGAGTCACATCCACTCCCCTGTGAAATAGGGCATTCTCCCGAGTTGTTGCCTTCGCCCACTCCGGTAAGGTTGGCTGCTGAGACGCCAGGAGAAACTCCTCACGATACTCGCTGATATTTAAGTAAACCGGAGCGTCCAGCCCCCAAAGGCGCTCAGAGAGCTGGCGGACACCGGCGCGAACCCGGGCCACAAGGGCTTCAATTTGCTCTTCCGGAAGTACACTCAAAACAGCAAGGTCAGGAAATCTGCGGAAGTAAACAGGTCTTGTCAGAAAAGCGATCCAGTCTCGAAAGAAATCACAGCTTACCTGAGGATCGGCATGATCTCCGATATGATAGTGAACCTGTTCGATAGCTCCACCGTAACATTGCTCTTTAAGAACGCATTCACCACAGTTTTTGTCATTCTTACGACGAACCAGTTCGCTGATTTCATCCCAGCCGCCACGACCGATGTAGTCCGCGAAATCCTCTATCTTAAGGTCCAGTTTCTTAGTGCCAGGAGCATCAAGAGGGACGTAGCAAGAGCCGTCAATGTTTACATCGAGGGATAGAAGGTAGTGAAGTCTCTGACGCTTACTTTTATTCCTTTGGTGATTCTGAAGCACTCGCGCCCAAGGACCACTAATAGAAATGTCCTTCTGCATCGCATAGAAATAAACCTCGCGGTACTTCTCCATCCCCACGCGATAGGAAATCATTTCAGTGTTGTAAAACTGATCCAGGTATATCTTCCGGATTCCGTAGGTTTCAGCGATGTCTATAATGTCCCTAAGGTGAAGGTAGTTGGACGGCATCATGTAGGAGTTTATCTGGGCCGGGGCTCCATGTTTTTGCACAAGCTCGAGGGCCGGTGTCACCATATGAAAAGTTCCCTTCCCTTTGTGAGTCGGCCGCGAAATATTATGAATTTCCTCACGCCCATCGACACTAATGTGAACTTCGACATCGTGTTTCTTGAAGAAAATGACGTCGTCCTCTTTTAAAAGTGATCCGTTTGTATTGATTACCCAGCTGATTTTCACACCATTGTGAAGGTGGCCAAACTTCTCGATTCCAGCCTTGACGACTTTCTTATTGGCCAGGGTTTCGCCGCCGTAGATAGAGACTCGTGTTTCTAAAAGCCCCAGATGATTCATCGCCTGAGTAAAGTTCTCGATAGCGAGGTCAAATATCTCCTGCGCCATAACCCGATTTGGCAATACGTTATCGCCGAGCTCGAAGACATGGCAATTCGGGCACTTAAAGTTGCACAAATTAGATACGTGGATGCGGAGCCAGTTCATTACACCTTCCAATGAGGTTTGCGCTCTAATCTATTCCTCATGAACTTTAGGACAATTGAATAATTCATGCCAGAATTTACTTTAGTTTTCGAAATCCAGGATGTTTGAGCTTCCCTAAGACGACATGTCCATGGGCCGGATACCTGATTTACTTCCCGTGAATTGCGCACAGGCAGGACCTGAGCCTCCAGGTAGCACCGTTCTCCGTGCACAGCGGGGAAATTGACTGAGGCCAAGGGGGGAGGCACAGGAATATGTGCTTCTGCCGCAGGAGCTAGGATTGAGAAAATTGAGAAAAAAACTTTCAGCAGAAACTCCTTAACGCAAAAATTAAACCCTAATGAAGCTTGAAACCAATCCTTGTTTAAGCATATCAAACGGGTGGATCTCTCCATAGAACTCGTTTGATATCCAAGCTCGCTCTATGGGGTCAAAGTCGAACCATGGCGAGATGCCATAGATCATATTGATTCGGTCTTGAACAGATAGCTTCTTGCAGCAGGGGCGATGATTTTTACTGGTGTCGTAGGCATAGGCACTGCCGGGATTAAGGGAAAACTCCTCTATTTTGAACGTCTCCCGAGTCTGATCAGTGATGATCTGGATCGCATAGTCCGGTGATGAAACGATAGGAATATTCACTCGGAGGTTCACGAAGATGAGCTCATCGTTATGCCAACCGAAGTCGAAGCGAGTCGATTCCTTCCTTCCAGCTTTAAGGGTGGAGATTCTGGAACGGATGAGTGTTCGTGAGAAACTATTCGTGAGATCTCCAATCGTACCATACACGGCCAGAGGGGTCTTAACATTGAATGACATACCATCAGTATAGGAATTTTTGTCACTTTTTTCGGCGCCATACAGAGAAGCGGAACCGAAACGATGACTGCGCGATCCCAACGTTGCTTGATGAGGATTGGTTGACACATTATCCCTCGAATCCGGATTCCATGTGAGCGATGCGGACATATAAATATCCTTTTCGCTCTCAACGCCCTCATAGGAGAATGGGAAAAGTCCAATTTCCTCAGTCGCTTTAAGAACATCTCCTCTCAGGCGCTGAAGATCAAAGTTCAGAGGCAGCTCCAGGTAAGCAGGGAATACTTCGCGCTTAAATTTATCAACGTAAGACAGGATATCTGTCTTTTCGAAGAGGTAGATATGGATAGATTGATGCTCAGGCACTTCATCGATGGGAATAATCCATTTCCTTGCCCTAGTCATGATTTACTCACTTTGGCCTAAACCGCGAAATATGGTTCGCGTAGGCTTTCGTCTTCGGAATAGAAAATTCGCTAACTTTTTGAAGACTTTCCACGTCGCAAACTGTCACCCGGGAGATATCAGACTCCGTATCTACCAGTGATGTAACAAACAAGCGACGGCGGTCACCGCTCAGAGCTAAGCCGCGTGGGGCATTAATTGCAATCCGCTTCACAGGAGCACCAGTTTTGTAGTTAATAACAAAGACTGAGTCTTGCGACACATTGGTGATGAACGCCAAAGACTTCTCCTCGACGGCACAGATGCTTGAGCTTACGGCCCTAAAGTGGGGTCCAAATTCCTTTCCGGGTTCGACCAATTGGGGTTGGCGCTTGGGATCAAGTCGCCCCAGGATTGTCTCGGCTTCCTCAGAGTCATGCCCACCAGCAAAAACTACATAGCCGTCTGAGAGTTCAGAGAAATGCTCAGTTTGCTCCGGCAGATTCAACACTCGGTCAACAATAGAGCCTGAGGTAATATCAATCCACACGATGGAAGGGGAATGTGTTGCTGTCTTGCGGGTGAAGGTCATGATCAAGTGCCGTCCATCCCGGGAGAGGGAGCACTGGTGAGCACCCGCGCCTCCGGGGACAGAGATTTCTCGCAGGAGCTTGCCGGTCTTATAGTTAAACTGAACTATCGAGGTGTCATAAGTGTCGGCCGAAACTGCTGCCGAGTAAAAGTGATTAGTGCCGGGAACGTAACAACCATGGCCGTAGAAGTTGCGTGCTCCAAGATTTAAGGTATGAGTGACCTTATTGGCATAAACATCATACTCAAAACATGTCCCCTTAGCGCGCGGAATGAGCATGATACGCTCTAGGGCGTCTGGATTCTGCTCAATCGAATGAACAAATATCGGAGCGTCAAGAATCGCAGACTCACCGGCGTCATTAAAAAAAGCTAAACCGGTGTTCCCCGGGGGGATCCTACCGGTCTTCGGCTGATGGAAGAAAGCGATGGTAGGGTCGATACCCGTCATGGAAAGGTTGCTAGACTTCCCGGAGCGTCTAATAAATTCTAGAAAAGCGGAATGATCTCGGCCAGTCACGCTGGGAGATGCCAGAGAAGCTGCCCACGCTTGGCCACCCAAAGCTGTACAAGCAGCTGCAAGAAGGCCCTGTTCAAAAAAATCTCTTCGGTTCATTTGTCTTTCCAGCTCACCAGTAATGATCAAAATGCTACCATAAAAGATTAGGGTCACAAACTCTCGAAGTTCGATATCCATAGTGATCTAAAATCATCTTGAGCTAAAGGTTTCTCATAGGAAGATTTCTCTTCCCATTCTTGAAATCCGTATAAATCTGTTCGCCAAGTTCTCCCGAGCCTTAGGCAAATTTGCTCAGGGAAGGAGGTTCTTGGATTGGTGCAGTATGCGCAAGAGCATGCTGGAAGTTAACAGCTAGGAGAGGATAAAAAAGTTGATACCTTTCATGCGCTAGAAAAAAGATTCCAGCTTTTATAAAGGCCCGAAAAGGGACCCTGAAAACCGACCATTTTAGTCATCTTATACCTAAGGCATCAGTAGGTGGTGGATTTTGTCGTTACTCAGACTTAGACCGTTCTAATTAACAGAATATATTTGTCCGTTCGAATATTGTCCCCAACCGTATCCGATCGTTCCGGCCGATTGTTCTAGAATTGAGAAGTTCGCGGTTCAAGCGTATACAGAATTTCTTGTAAGAGTGGTCCCACGTAACTAAAGCTGATAGGATCAATGGGATGCGGATTCCTTGCTTAATCGTACTCTTAAGTTTCTCTCTTACGATAGAATCATGTGCTCTGAACGTGGGACAAGTTAATCAGAACGATCTCCTCATCACTAAAATGATTCAAGAACTAACCCCCTGGATTCGAACCATTAATCGTCCCCTACATGTATTCCACTATGGGACGCGAGAAAGCATCTTTGGTGAGTCGAAGGCCCCCGACTCCCTCGACCCACGAGTTCGTAATTACGTCACCAAAGTCAGTGACCAGTTCTGGGACGAGCCAAAACCTTGCGATCCGTGCACTTATGGAGATGGTCTCTACGCCGCTTCTGACCCTCAGTATTCAGGCCATTTTGGTGGACCAGACTGGGCACTTATTAAAATCGCTCTTCGCCCTGGAACAAGATACATCAATGCAGACAGAGCCATGTTATCAGAGGCTTCAATAAAAACCCTCGGCGAACTGGGCTGCACGAGACCCGATCCCTACCGCAATGGAATATACGGTGGGCGTCTTCCTCAGAGCGGCAATCTATGGAAGCTCTTTGGACATACCAAGCCGCATTGTCACCGAATACTGAAAAAGCTGATTACGAAACTTGAAATTCAAGTCGTGGGATACTACTGGGGGGATGGATATTTATCGCCCTTGCCGAATTGTTCTCAGCGAAAATATCTTGATCTTTTAGTTATCAGCAAAACAGGTATTGATTTGTTAAGGACGGAAGGCTACACCCAAAATACTCCGTATGTGCCTGCAGTCCATCAAGTCCGAGCAGAAATCAATGAGGTCTTTAAACAGATCTCCGGAGGTCCTCTTTGGGACCTTGGAAAAAATCAACCGGATCCTGGTCAGTATGCGGCACGACATCTATTTGGGTGCGGGAGCAATCCGGAAGATCTTTAAGCTTGGGCAAACTGATTACAATATTGACTTGCCCTAATTCGTTGGTGTTTTTCTAGATGTTGTTAGCTCTTGTTTTTGATATCCTGCCCGCATGAAACTAACTCTAGAAAATTATAACTATGATAATCCTCAAGAAGTTCATGGGCTATGGTCCGATGAGCAAGCAACCCTTTTCACCAATTTCCCCTACCTCCCAACTATCGAAGGGTGTCAGCTCCATCTCATCAAAATGAAGGAATACTACGGAAAAAGATGCGACCATTTTGGTCCATATGCCCTCAGATCACTTGATGGTGATTTCTTAGGGCTTGCCGGAGCAGATGCCGGCGAAGTTCAGGGTGAGTTTGAAATCTGGTACTTCATTCACCGTCAAATGTGGGGAAAAAGAGTTGCAAAAACTGCAGTATCATCCCTAATCAGTCTCATGGAGGCTTCAGCTAGAGTCACTTCGACCAAAGCCGAAGTCGTTGTAGAAAATCGCGCTAGCTGGCTATTTCTGGAAGCTCTCGGTTTTAGAAGAGTGGAAACACTCTATGGAGCTCACAAGAAAAATGGTCTAGCATGGGACCGCTATGTCTATCGCAGATAGAGGAATTCATGGAACAAAAAAAAGTGGTAATACGACCTGCGAGCGAGATCGACTTAGTATCGGCCGTGGAAATTTACAATGATGTTGTCCGGACATCCACAGCGACGTTCGAAGAAAATCCAAGAGAGTTAGAAGAGTTCATTTTGGCATACCGTGAGAAGAAGAGGTCCGGAATTCCTTGGTTCGTTGCAGATCACAAAGGAGACATCATTGGCTACGGAACATATGGCCCATTCAGAAAAGCCTCAGGCTACAGTATAACAGTAGAACACTCACTCCACATTAGATCTGATTGCCGCGGAATGGGAGTTGGCTCATCTATGCTAAGGGAGCTCATTCTTGCTGCCAAATCACAACCTATCCATTCAATGATCGGAGCTCTCGATTCATCAAATTCTCCCAGTATTAAATTACATGAAAGGTTTGGTTTTAAGAAAGTAGGTGAAATCCCTCAAGTTGCTAAAAAATTTTCTATTCCCCTTAACCTCTTAATCATGCAACTCATCCTACCTGCATCAAGGGACTAAAATGAGAACAATGAAAAAGTTACTATGCCTCGTCTCACTCAGCTTAGGTCTTGCAAGCTGTTCGACTCACATAAGTCCATCTGCTAACCTGGCGAGATATCCCTCATCGAATACATGCTCTACAAAAAATGAATGCGTTCAAAATTTTCTACGCGATATCATCAAAACCTATAGGCCAAGCGGGGAGGAAGAAAAAGCTCGTGACTACATCAAGAAAAAAATACTTGCAGCTCTTCCGCTATGGTCAAATGAAAAACCTACCATGGAAGAGGATCATCTCGGCAACCTTCTAGTTCGTGTTCCGGCGACAGGTCGATTTGCAAATCAAAGCCTCAGACCTATTGTCCTTCAATCCCACCTAGACATAATCCATGCAGTCAAAGGGGCAAAGCCCGGAGAAGACCTTCGGAGTTATTTCTCTCAAGGCGTTGATCTGGTTGAAGAGATCGATGGTTGGTGGCATTCCCGTGACTTTAAAACCTCGCTCGGAGCGGATAACGGAACCGGTATTGCCATCTCTCTCGCCTATGGCGTCGATCCTGCAATAGAGCATCCTCCCCTTTATTTACTATTTACGGTCCAAGAGGAAACAGGCCTCAAAGGTGCACTTGGATTAAATTTCTCTTTGGATAACGCAATCATCATCAATCTTGATTCCCTAGACGCAGACCGAGGACTCTCACTGGTTCGAGGAGGAAGCGGTGGGAATTCGAACCGGATCAAAGGGAAGGTCGAGGCCGTGTCTCTTCCCGATTCATGGGCCACGCTTGAAATTTCTATCAAAGGCCTACTTGGAGGTCATTCAGGCCATGATATTGCCAAGTCCCGTGTGAATGGGCTCATCCTTTTAAGTCGACTTTACACCTGGTTAAGAGAAATGAATGTCACGGCTTCAATCGCCTATGCACGTGCGGGTCAATTGGCAAATCAGATCCCAGCAACCCTTGATGTGAGGTTTGCACTCGCTTCCAATAGGTTGCCAGAGAACCTTGAAAAACTAACAACAAAGTGGATTGAAGATGAGATTTGTATGTCTTCTGAGGAGTGCAAGAACGACAAAAGACAGGTCACAGTCTACCTAAATCAACGCCCCGTTGATAAAAAAATGCTTGATGTACCTTTCACAGAACGCCTTTTATCTACGATCCTGGCGATGCCCAATGGTGTCCTCACCGGCAATCCAGATTCACCTGAAGGGGTTATTACTTCTAACAATGTCGGTGCGCTCGTTCTCGAGCCAATCTCTGAATCGATGAACTTCCATACGGAATTCGCATTTTTTACTCGCTCTTTTGTAAACCTAGAACTATCTGAGACAGTCGCTAAAATCACTTCGGCATACTACGGTCTTTATCCAGAGGGTGCACTTACGACGACAAACAATTTGAACGTTTTCGGTTGGGTCGTCCCTCTAGATAGCTGGCTAGTTCGTCTCGCGATGTCTGGCGACAGCTCTCCCTTCCCCTCAGCAACCATGAGCTCCGGTTCTAACGAGAGCGGAGTTCTTGTCTCTCGCTACCGCGGAGTTAGTCTCATATCATTAGGAGCTCGAGTTCAGAATGCCCACACATCCAATGAGAAATTAGATGTCGATAGTTTTATAAAACTCGATGCCTTCCTCAGGGATTTTGTGGTGAGAATAGGCATGCATCCGAACGGGGTCCAATAGTAAAACAAAGATGGGTGCCTTGAAAGTCTTCCGAGGCCATCCGAGAATGGTAAAAAGTACGGACTACCAGTTTTAAAATTACTTCAACCAATCACTGATCAATCTATTCGGAGCGAAAGAGGCGTAAAGAAAGGCCACGAGTGATCCCAAATATGATCCCACCATTGCGTGCTGATGGACTCTAATATCTCTTCTTCGTATCGCTCTTATTCCACGACTGACTTGATAGATCGTAAAAATCGCAAGTCCGTGCAACCAACTGTAGCTTCCGTTGTGAGTTATCCCAAAAGAAAGTAAGCAGCTCACAATCATTAAATAGGCCCACAGCCTACCGCTAAGGACATGAATGCGGTCCGCTTTTTTACGAAAAAGTATAAATGGTCCCATAATGATGCAGACAAGCATCGTACAGAAATGGAGCCCTAAAAAGAAATTCACTGATCAAGCCTTCGGGTTATAAGTTTTTAGCAAGGTCACTGGCCGTCTTTACTTCCAAACCCCAAATTTTGATTAGCCTTTTAGATTATCTGGGACACCATCGTGCATCCCCAGTTTCCTTTTTGGATGATTTGTCCAAAAACAACCTTTCTCCCTCATCTCGACGTTTCTCTCATGATGAAGAGGATAGAATATTCTATTGCTTGCTTTCGTGGCTTCACCCCCAACAAGCATGAGTACACTTGTGTCGGTATTATTTAGGAATGTATGAGCGATACCAGTCCCGGCCGGGAAGGCCACAAAATCACCTGGATTAAGTTTGTAGAGATAGCCATCAATCCAAACATCCGGATGGCCCTCAATCACAAACGCAAATTCCTCCTCCTCACTTTCTGCGTGCGGCCAGGATGTCCTTCTTCCAGGTAGAAGAGTTTCAATATGAATACCTAGTTTCTTAAGACCCAGCTTTTTCCCCACCGGAGAGCCAAGGCTTAAGAGTTCATCACTGCCAGGGTAACGGGCATTATCCTCATCAATCAGATCTTTATAGTTAGAAATAAAAGAAGGTCTATTATGCCTCATCCAACTGTCACGAGTGATTTCCCATAACTCTGTTTCTGTGTAATCAGGCCTGACAAACTTAGCGGATTGAGTCCCTTTGAATGCTGCCCCAGTCTTTTCTTTCACCCGTCTTGACCTTAAATTCCCCACAGCATTAGTTAAAATCATTTTTTCAAACCCTAAGAACTCAAAGGCATAGTTCATCACTGGTCTTACGGCTTCAGTCATATATCCTCTTCCCCAGAATTTTTTCCCAAGCCAAAATCCTCTGTTTTCAGGGCGGCCCTCTCGCCAGAGATCCACGCATCCAATAAGTTCTTCAGGACTCTCTTTAAGGAAAATTCCCCACAGCCATCTATTCACTCCCTGTACTGGAAGAACAATATTCTCCAAAAAAAATTTCACTCCATCCGAAGGGTAGGGCCATGGAACTGCGGCAGATAAATGTTGGATGACTTCGTAATCAATGAAATGCCTTTCATATGAAGGAAGATGGTTTAACTCGACAGGCCTTAGGAATAAGCGAGGAGTTTCAAAAATCGGAAGTTTGTGAATCATATCTTTATCGACCAATTAGCCAAATTATCTCTAATCATAATGCTAGTGTCCCAGGGACCTATTAGCATGTCTAATAGAAGCAATTGCCGCTCAAATCACTATCTTCGCCATGAAAATGGGGAAGAGATCATTCCAAAGTCGTATCTGATGATTATAAAGAAGAGTTAAAATGAAGAAAAAGTGGTCGGGGTGATTGGATTCGAACCAACGACCACCTGCTCCCAAAGCAGATACGCTACCAGACTGCGCTACACCCCGATCCTTTCAAGAGCATTATTTTTAAGACTTCTTGTGGGATTTGTCTATTGATTCTTTAAAGAAAAGGAGCGCAGCAAGGCCCGCTTTTGCCCTGTGCGAAAATTTGTTCTTCCATTCTGGAAGCTCAGCGAGAGACTTCCCATCTTGCTCGGTGCGAGTAGGCACAAATACTGGGTCGTAACCAAATCCATGCTCGCCACGAAGACCTTGACCTATGACTCCGTGAACCCTGCCTTCAAAAAAATAAACTTCATCTGGTGAAATGTAGAAACAGAGCACACAGACGAAGTACGCTGAACGGTCCTCTGTAGATTCTAAGAGCTCGAGGAGCCTTCTACATTTATCTTTGTAGTCACTGAGCTCTGGTAGGAACCGAGCGCTCTGAACCCCTAAAAGGTCAGGGAGGGCCTCAATCACAAGCCCAGAGTCGTCTGCCATGGCCGGAACTTTATAAGCCTCAGCGTAGGCCTTGGCCTTAAGGAAGGCATTCTCAGCGAAGGTTTTCCCCGATTCGTCGACAGGGAGTGTCGCCGGTGCGGGGGAAATCGTCAAACGGCCTTGAAAGAGCTCCTTGAACTCCTCGGCCTTGTGAGCGTTACCTGAGGCGAGGAGAAATGAGGTCACGATAGTTTCTCAAGCACCGCACGCTGCTCGCGCTGAACGACCACGAGCGCTGTTCTGGCACAGTCGAGAAGAGCGCTCAGATGCTCCTGAGAGAACGGCTCGCCTTCAGCTGTTCCCTGGACCTCGACGAACTTTCCACTGCCAGTCATGACGATGTTCATGTCTGTCCCGCAGCTGGAGTCTTCTTCATAGTTAAGGTCAGCAATAACCTCGTCATTCTTGGTGATTCCAATCGAAATAGCGGCGAGGCTATCTTTTATCGGCGACTCTTTTAAAAGGCCTGCTTGTAGGAGTTTACGAACGGCAATTTCAAGGGCGAGGTAAGCGCCAGAGATAGAAGTGGTCCGTGTCCCACCGTCAGCAACGAGAACGTCGCAGTCAATAAGAATCGAGCGCTCCCCAAGCTTTGTCAGGTCTACGATAGATCGAAGAGAGCGCCCAATCAGCCTCTGGATCTCTTGAGTGCGGCCGGAGGCCCCTTTTCTTTCCCGATCGGAGCGGGTATGAGTGGAGGAAGGTAACATCGAGTATTCGGCAGTGACCCAACCTTGTCCCTTTCCTTTCAGGAACGGGGGTACGGACTCCTGCACGGTGGCCGTGATATGAACTTTTGTATTGCCGAACTCGGCAAGGACGGAGCCCGCAGCGTAAGGATTGATGCTCGGAGTGAAACGAATGGGGCGTGGAACGTCCCGCTTGATCAATGACATAAGGACCTCGGATGATTAGACATGTTCACGTAAATGAGTGTGATTCTACACAAGATGTACTTAAAGAACAATTGAGGAGTGCTGCGACGGATGAGGGTATCCTAGTAAGCTGTGAACATCAAACCAATGGCCGCGGTCGGGGTGACAACATTTGGGCGTCGATGCCGGGGACCCTTTGCTTTTCCCTTAACCTAATGCCACATCCCATCCTCAGTTTGACAGCAATTGAGCTTGCGGTCATTGTCACTGAGTTCTTCTCCATAAAAGGCCGGGAACTTAGGCTAAAATGGCCTAACGACCTCTGGACCGAGGACCGAAAAAAATGTGGTGGAATCTTAGTTCAAGGGGGCCAGGCAAATTTTCTTGCAGGAATTGGCATCAACATGTTTTCCGATCTCCATGACTACGGTGGGATCTACGAACACCCTTTTGCTATCGAGAAGATGCACCTAGCGCGGGAGATTGCTCACTTCATCCACGATCATCGCATCCCTGATCCGGATCTTCTCCGCCAAAAATGGGAACGCCGATGCGGGCACCTTCATTCCACAGTGACGATAACCGAGGGGATTGAGGTAAATTCAGGACGCTTCGATGGACTCGGGGATTATGGAGAAGCTCTCCTCTCTCACAGTGGGAAACAGACAAGGATTTACAACGGAAGCCTCAGGCGAACCTAGGGACGGTCGTTTAGAATCCGATTACTGATTTTAGAAAGTTCCTGCCGGATAAGATTCTCGGCCAGGTCTGGAATCACGTCCCAAGCAACTTTTTCAGCGTTCTTCTGGAACAGCTGATCAAGGTACTCTTTAACGTACTTCTGTACCATCAATTCCATCTCATTCCGAAGCTGTGTCATATCGACGGTGGGTGCTTGCGCACTAGAACGAATGAATGAGTCGACAGTTTTCTTTTCAACTTCAGAACTCTCCATGTCAGTCCAGGAAACTGAGCTGGCGTCGTCAATCGGTTTAAACAGCGACTCGTCGAAGTCATTTCGGGATGGCTGAAAAGTTGCCTTCGCCTCCTCGATTTTCGCCTCAACCTCGTCCCGCAGGTCCTCGAACTCGTCGGCCACCCAGAGATCGTCCTGGACCTCGTCCCGGATCTGTGCTTCAAGACTTTTTATATCTGTCTCGTCGGCCACGTAATTACCCTCGAGTTCAAGCTCAAAAGGCTGATCACGTAAAGAATCGATGGGGATCAGTTTTGATTCAAAGTCCTGAGAAGGAGCCCCTTTAGAAGGGACTTGAGCTTGAGTGGAGGATGCTATGAGCTGTTCCGTGGAAGTTATCTGTTCTTCTATCGTAGGATAATCAAGATCATCGTTGACCGGAAACTTAGGCCCATCCTTCAACAGTAGTTGGACCGGATCCGCTTTCTGCGCCTTATGGTCTTTTAACGATGTTACTGGAGCGATATCAATGACTGGAGGAATATCGATAAGTTTGTCATGAGGTCGAACATCATTAATCACACCAGGAACACTCATTCCCCAATCAGAAACTTCCTTTAAA
This sequence comes from Pseudomonadota bacterium, assembly GCA_027487685.1. GTDB lineage: Bacteria > Bdellovibrionota > Bacteriovoracia > Bacteriovoracales > Bacteriovoracaceae > Peredibacter. The sequence goes on from JAIYDC010000083.1 coordinate 37,920, forward strand.
AGTAGATTTTCTATCTGAGGTGCTGTCCTATCTAAATCAAAGCTCGGCGAAGTCCCTTGCGCCGAATCCATCGCCGGAGCACTCATCTGCCACATATCTTCCTCAAGCTGGAAGCTAACAGGAGCATCAAGCTTAGGTTCCGGGTATGGAATTACATCGTCTGTAAAGGTATCTATCAACTGTCGGCAGATAGCGATGAATTTATTCGAGTCAAAAGGCTTCACGATTTTATCCGAGGCGCCGCACTTCTGCATTGAGGCTTCATCGACGGTATCGAAGGTGCCAAGCAATAGGAGAACCTTGGCGTTAGGACAAATCGCCTTTATCTTGGTGGTTAGTTCATACCCAGAATACTTTTCTGAAAGATTGAAATCGAGGAACACCAGTTTAGGGCGCTTGTCCGCGAGTTCGCGGAAGAGCTCATCCTCAGAAGACGCTTCGGTGATGTCGTAGGGTTGGTTTGCTAGCGTTATTTTAATGACTTTCTGGATTGTCAGGCTGTCATCCGCCAGAAGTACTTTGTGGTTCATCCCTGATCTCCGTTACGTGGCTACATCAAAAATTATAAGCTCCGTACCCAGCACTGGGAATGAAAAAGTATTAAAACTCGAGAATCATTGCGGTTTGATTATCTGTGTTCCCTCGAGAGTTGGATAGTTTTAGTAGGCTATTGATCCTCTCATTGGCATCGTCTGCATGTCTGGTGAGAGCGTAGGCCAGCTCCTCCTCAGAGACCTGAGCATAGACGCCGTCAGTGAGGAGAATAACTTTGTCTCCCTCAGCAAGTCGAACTTCTCGGAGTTGGTGCCCTAGCTCCGGATACATGCCGAATGCTGTCAAAGGTGTTGTCCGAAATTTGTACTCAAACTGGTCTTTGGCGAGGTAGCGAAAGGTATCCTCAGCGATTATCTTTGAGAGGCGGCCTCGACGAAAATGCCAGGCGCAACAGTTTCCTACGCCGGCCAGGACCAAGAGAGAATCGGCCTTGACAGCGACGATGGCACTCGCACCGGCACGCTGACCCGGGGGCTTGTCCTGATTCGATGCCAGAAGATTATGATGTGCACTCAGAAGTGCATTTACAACCGCATTCCCCTCAAGGAGATTCCGCGGATTATAGTACAGAGGCATCGTTGCATTAGGATCGTCCGAGAGACGGGTATAAAAGGTACGAATCTCTTGCTTCAACTTCTCCACCGCGCGGTCACCGACGCCAGAGCCTCCGAATCCATCCAAGACCATGTAGAGTTCGCTCTCGAAGTCAAAATCGTAAGCGTCTTCATTGACCTGGAGGTACGGACCGTGGTGGGTTTGAGCGGCGTAGGCTTTAAGGCGCATGTTACTCCAGGTAATTTTTTAGCTTCTCAGAAGCTTTCTTGTAATAGTCACTATCTGTGGGGGAGATCTGCTGGACCTCCTGAAACTTTTCTTTGGCATCGGAGAAGAGGCTAAGCGATTCGGCAATGATCGCCTCACGATAAATTTTCTTAGAGCGAGCATCGAGAAGTGACTTGATTTCGTCAACCTCGTTAAGGGCCTCTCGGTTAGTTGACTCCATTTTTAAAACTTCTTGATAGGCTTCATACGCGGCCTTAAGGTCCTGGCCTTCTTTCAAGGACCTTGCCTTTCCGAGAATCGGCCCAAGTTCGCTTGCCAGCTGATTCTTCGCATCACTGAGCATGTCAGAAGCGTCCTTAATCAGGTCTTCGTCAGAATTCTTTAAGCGTAAAAAATCTTCAAGTCGATTGATTGCGAGGAACCATTCTTTTTTAAGATAGTGGGTCTTTCCAGGTGTGAGAGCGTCGACCATTCTCTTCCTAGCAGCTTCTTTAGCGGCGAGTTCGAGGGCCTTTCGCTCTTCTTCCTTTTGCCATGATTCAAGTTCGAGTCGAAGCTGAATCACTTCCATATTTTCAGGATCTTTTTCGGTAATCTGCGAGAAGAGGCTTTCTGCCACTGGAACTTGGCGTTCCTTCACTGCCTCACGTGCCTTGGTTACAAGTTCGTCGACGAGCTTCTTGGTCTTGATTCTCTCCTCTTCTGCCCGACGCTCGGCTTCGAGTTCCTCGAGGCGCTTGAGGCCCACCTTAGTCTGCTCAAGATAGCTCTGTACCTTCTTGTAGTCCGGATCAATGGCGACGACCTTTTGCAGTTCGACTTGTGCCAGATCGTAGCGGCTCTGTTCGAAATAGCTCACACCAAGCTCATAGGAAATATTCCTGGTATTCTCAAGTTCTTTTGATAAATTGAGCTTAGGCTTACCAGACTTTGCGTCGACCTTCTGTACCTCTTTCACAACTTTTGCCTTCTTTGGCGCCTCTGTCGGCTGATCGTCAGGGAGAAGAAAAACGACGGCGAGAATTGCGGCGATTGCGTAGATGACCTTCTTCCGAAAGCCAGGGTCCTTCTGCATCCGCTTAAAGAGACTCTTCTCCTTCGGCGCCTCGTTTTCAAAGGAGAGATCCCCGTCTCCGGCGATCTCTTCCTCAACTACCTCTTCGGTTTCTATGAACTGATTTTTTGCTACCGGCATTAAACGGTCTGCTTCAGAATCTAGAAGATCCGAGCGAACTTCAAGCGTAAAGCTGGTGCCACCTATGACGAACTCATCCCCTGCCGTGATCTGCGCTCTATTAATACGCTCGCCATTAAGGATAGTTCCATTAGAGGAGTTCAAATCTTCAAGAACAACCTCAACGTTACTCTTCCGTATGACCGCATGGACCGATGAGACCTCTGGGTCATTTAAGACAATTTGACACTTCTTTCCATCACGTCCAATGAACACTTCATCGGCGTCGATCATGTAGCGGTCATAAGGTGCGTGATCGCCAAAGAGAACCAACTGATAATTAACAAAGGCCTTGAAGAAGCGAGTGCTTTCGGTCTGATCCGACTCTGCCGGAACGCCGTAACTATCCCCCTCCTGAGGCTCTCCTCCAAAATCAGAAGACGATTCCGCTAGATCTCCTCCAAACGCACCATCACCGTTATCAGTTTCATCGCTTTCGAGGACGTCCACTGCTACGTCACCCCCGAGGGAATCTCCGAGGTCTACCCCGACGTTTCCTGAGAGATCCTCAAATGAACTCATTTCTTCTGTTTCAGGGGCCGTATCAATTCCTTCGGAATCCGTAGGTAATTCATCGTGGATCCTAACATCCCCCAGATCGTCAGCAACTCCTGGCGACTCATCGGAAGAAATTATTTCAGTAAGCGGCCCAACTTCCGTCACACTAGGTTGAGAGACACTCTTGTGAGATTCTACATCGTAGTCCATAGGCCCCGGCGCATGAGCTCGCTCGCTTACCTCTGATGCTATTCCCGCAGGTGTAAGTCCTGTAAGTATGATGGAATAGACCCCACATTTGAGCTCATCACCGTTGGAAACACGATTCCGGGTTACGATAGCGCCATTTATGCTAACGACTCCAAGCTCAGAGAGTTTTTCGCAGAACCATCCGTCCGATTCATTCGTCAGGACGAGATGATGCCGCGAGATCAACGGATCATCAATTCGCACGTGACAGTCTTCGGACCGCCCGACGAAGATTTCATACCTCTCTGCTACATCGTCAGTTGCTACGACGACATCATTGAGAGGCACGTTGTTTTTTAAGACAATCAGTTTCACCTTTCTCGATTCCTAGTTTCAATTCAAGCTCTTCAATTTGCTTGATCGCGTTTTTATGTCTCGGGTCATCAGGCACGCTATAAAGGAGGCGGATGATGGCGCAGTAAGCGATGATGGAGTTCTTGAATTTAAGGGACTCCTCGTCGCGCTGGGCATTTGCGGTAAATCCTTCAATCTCCTTATCCAACTGCTCTTTGGTCTTTCTTAAATAATACTCTGCTTGAGCATCGCCGGGAGCTATAATTAAGGCCAGGTTGAACTCATGGATGGCGCGGTAGTAGTTCCGCTCCCTTAGCTCTCTTAGACCCCTCTGGTAGATCACAGTAAGCTTTTCTTTTAGCTGCTTATTCTCGTTGGCCTGCCGCTTCTGAATTGCGGTCACGTATTCATTGTTCATGTCCTGGTAATTTCCTCCAGAGCTCTGAGACTTGGGAGCGACTTTTTTGGGATTGTCATCGATAAGAAAGAGACCTGCAAAGATCATAACAAGGATTAAAAACGGAACGAATGCTTTGTTTCCTCCCTCTGTATTCTCTTTTGTGCCATTGTCCTCTCTGACAACTTTACCTCGCCCTCCAGCAACTTCAACTTTAGCGAACTTGAAGACAGTGGTTCCAACGATAAGTTTATCGCCTTCCTTAAGCTCCTGCTGAGTCACTTTCTTATCATTGACCACAATCCCGTTCTGAGATCCCAGGTCTGTCGCGATCCATTTCTCACCTACCTTCGTTACCTCAGCATGTTCTCGGCTAGTCTTTACATCTGTGAGCTTTATGTCGGCCTTCTCAGACCGGCCTATAACGATCCGGGTTCCTAGAAGAACGTATGATTCACCTTTGTTTGCACCCGTAAGGCAAACCAACCGGTGGTAAATACCGGCCTCTTTGGGGGATTCAAAATGCTTAAGGACTAGGACGTTTCGCGCCATTAGTCAGTCCTTACAAAGGTTATGTAGAAGCCTTTGGCGAACTTATCCTTACCCATGAGCGCGGTAACATTGACTGAAATCTGCTTGCCACCAATTTCGTAGATTTCTTTTTGGTTTGATCCCTCGTTGTTTGCAGAGCGATCGCAAAGATCAATAACCGTTGCCGCGAATCCTTGGTCTCTGGCAGTGTCGAGAATACTTTGGCCTGACGCGGAATTCTCCCTTAAGCCGACAAGATCTTCGGCTTCAGGATTAATCCGCTGAATGATCTTCTCCGAGGTGAGAATGATAACGGGCCCCTGGGAGCCTGCTAGAAACTCCTCAAGGGCACGGATGTAGGGACCATCATCCTCCATACTTTGTACCTCACCTGAATCACTTGATTGAAGTTCTTTGATTCGTCCGAGAATGCTGTTGATCGTATTTCTCAGGGGGTGCAGCTCTTTAAACATGATCTTGGATTCGACTTCTTTTTGGCGCCCTCGAAGGACACGCTCTATCTGGAGTCTCAACTCATCCAGTGGCCTAACGGTCATGTAATAAAGCATGCCGAAGAAAATGATCGCTACCATCCCTGAGGTTACCAATGACTCAAGGTATGCCTTCGAGTTATTTGCGGCTTCAGTCGCGAGCGATGTAGGTGCAAAAGTAAGAGCAATAATAGCGACGACAACATCCCGGCCCAAGTTTTTATCATGCGCCTTGATGGCGCGTGCGACTCGGACAATATTGCCCTGACGTTCTATCTTTTCCTGGTCCTGGTTCTTTTCAACCTTAAAGTATCGAAGGGCTTCAACGGGAAAGGATTCATTGACAATCGTATTGAGCTCAGACACAGGTCGATAAACACGACCTTCTGTATCGAAGAGCTTATAGCTCTGCACACCCTCTGCGTCTTCACCCTCCAGGAATCCCGTGTAAATCTGGTCAAGATTCTTGTCCCGGAGGAAAACGTTATTCAAACGGTCAACCTCAGCGGCGTATTGCTTAGCACGGTATCCCACCTCTCTCAGGAGAAGACGCCGACTGTCACTCAAGACAGGAACGATCGTTAAAGAGATATTGATCGCAATGAAGATAAAAAGAAGGGTACCGACAAGGGAAGCCCACTCATACTGCTCATTGAAGCTATAAATAATAGGCATGATCTTGTTCTTAAAGATCCAAATAGGCTTAGCGATGATGCTTGCGGGCATCGGTTCAACTTGATCTAAATCATCGTAAGCTTCCTCTTCGCTATCATCTCCGCTACGATGAACCTGTTTCTTGACGACGACACGTTTTTCCAAAACGTAAACAAACTGGAGGATCAGATTGGGAAGGGCGATTTTATCGCCATCCTTGGTGGTCATGCGCTTGATGATCTTACCATTTACTAGTGTACCGTTCGAGCTTCCGAGGTCTTCCGCAAATGCGGTCTCTCCGTTCACTGTTAATTTCAAGTGCTGCTTAGAAACTCCATCCACGGAAACAACAATGTCGCAATCACTGCCACGACCAATGATATTCTCGCCATCCTTGAGAATGAATTCCTGCCCCCTGAGCTTGCCGCCAATAACGACGAGTTTAAACATGGCGAACCTCCAGGATGTCCCCTTCACGGATCTGCCCAGGTAATTGACCTGCGGGTAGTTCCAGAGTTCTCCGAGATCTAAAAATGAAAGCGGTATGGCGCCACGGTGCGAGGTCTCTATAAATCCTGATGATCCTGTTATCGGCATCGAGAAAAATAACATCGAGTCTAAAGCGCATAAAGAATGTGTGGATCGCAGGCGCTGGCTCAAAAAGAAAACCTTCTTTATGAGGTCGGGAGCGAAACATATAGCCCGCTAGTCGATCAACAAAATTGTCTGCATGGACTACATTTGTGGCTATAATTTTCCCCCCGTATTCAATCTGTATCATGGTTTCCCCGATATCATTTGTAAGATCATCGGCGCGAAAATTGCCACGAGTACTGCCGGCAGGATAAAGAAGATCATAGGTATCAAAATCTTTGTCGCCGCAGTTGCTCCCTGCTGTTCAGCGCGGGAGGACCGTTTGACCCTGAGTTCATTTGAGAGTTGCTTCAAAAGCGGCGCAATCGATGCACCAACACTATCGGCTGCAATCAGCGTGGCGCAAAATGAATTAATTTCAATTACATTCACGCGCCAGCCGAGTTGCCGGAGACCTTCCGCTCGCGAAGAACCGATCTTTGTTTCACGAATGAGAGTCTCGAACTCTTCTACTAATGGACTCAAGGGGGCCTTCTCGATGACTCTTTGGATTGCGGCCATAAAGTCCAAACCTGCCTCCACCGAAAGTGCTAACATATCCACGATAAACGGCATCGCCCTAAGGACGTCGTCAGCACGCTTTTTAACCATGCCGCTCAACCACACATCGGGATAGAAGAATCCCACAACGCCCATTGCGGGAGTAATCCCAAGCGACCAATCACTCTCCGTGATATATCTGACCGCAAGGAACGCAAATGGCCCGCCTATGATCATAAAGAACTTGAGAGCTACGAATTCCTCAGGAGTCATCTCCTTGCTGAGTCCTGCGTTCGCAAGTTTTTGTCGGTAACGATTCCGAAAGTTCTGCTTATGCTTAGAGCTCTGAACAATCGGCAAGAAATAGCGCTTATAAAAAGGCCTCGTCACCTTAAGAAACAGCGCTTGGCTCTTGGCCTTATTTGAGTTCTCAGCTTCCTCGAGCGCCTCCTGAGTTTTGTACTTGTCCTGATCCTCAAGCATCACCCGAACAATAAGGAAAATGGCTACGAAAATAAGAACCAATGGCGCGTAGAGAAGTGCGGGACTTTCCTGCTTAAACTTTTTTTCTTCATTGTCCCCAGCTCGATGAATTAGGTACTCGGTCCCCTTTGATGTAACGAGAACACATGAAGCTTTAGCTCGGGCCTGCTCCTCATCCGAGGTGTAGGTCTTCGACGGGATAGTCTCGCCGTTTCTTCTTTTCTGCTGCTCAAGTTCTTCCGGACTTACTTTCTCGAGCACTAGAGATGCAAGGCCTTCTCTATCAAGGTAGATGCGGTCTGAGAGCCAATGATTTTTCTTAGGGCTGATGGACAGCGAACTATTAGGAACAAACACACTGCCGCCACCACTAAAGGTCACTGCGTCTAAGAAGACTGTGCACTCCTGTTGAGGCTTATTTAATACAGAGAGGACCTTAAACTTACCTACATCTCCCGACGGGGTTTTATAGAAGAAGATACTATCTCGTGTGAGCTTTGAAAGTGGTATTGGCTTTTCAGCAAACGGCTTGTTACGCCCAACTATACACTCCGCACTGATGTCGTTGAAATCTTCGGCACAAGTCTGCGACCGCGCATTCGCGCTTAGCAAAATAGCCATTAGCCATGATAAAACCCAAAAAGTATTCATAGACCTCGGTTCTCAAAACGAGATTACTTTAAGAGTAACAACAAATTGCTAAGCGTTAGAAATTTCAGGAAAAGGGAAAAAAATTCTCTTCCCTGTCGCAAGGCCTTAGGCCCGCATCACTCGGAATTGCTCTAGCAGTTTTTTGGCAGCAGCCGAGGAGAACGCTTCGGTAATTTTTGGAATATAGATCGGTTGATAAGTGGAAAAATGCTCTTTCTTACACCGCTCTATACGGCCGAGTTTTTCAATTATGTTATCTTTCTTCAGAACTTTTTTTCTAACAGCCTCTCGTACAGCTAAAAGGGCCTTGCTGGCCTCCTCAAGTGATTGATAGCGAAGGATGTCAGCACCAGCAGCGAGAGCTCCAAGTGCCGCCTCTTCTCTACCGAATCTGTCGGTTATTGCACGCAGCTCGAGGTCATCAGTGATCGCAATCTTAGTGAACTTAGTCTCTTGCCTGAGAAATTCATAAGCCTTAGAACTCAGACTGGCCGGAAATTTATCATCCAAAGCGTCCACGAGAAGATGACCCATCAGCACAAATTCAACCCGCGACCGTGAAGCCTTGAGGAACGGCACAAGCTCACGCTGCCTAAGCTCTTCGATACTCGTCTTCACTAAGGGTAGGTCAAACTGAGGGTCCCGCGCCGTCTCTCCATGCCCCGGGAAATGCTTAGCGCAGGCGAGCACTCCACTTGTCTGAACACCGCGAATGGCAGCACTAATGAACTTTTCAACAGTCTGCGCATCTCGCCCATAGGAGCGGTCTCCAATAAACTTATTATCCGGATTCGTAAGAATATCACAGCAAGGTGAGTAGATGAGGTTCACACCGCAGGCGTTTAGCTCCTTGGCCATCACCTCATGGACTTCAAAGACGAGCTTGGGCGAATTAAGATTGGCGAGATCGAGCATTGCGGGGAACTGACTGAAATGAGTCTTAAATCGTGATGTGCGGCCACCCTCATGATCTACAGATATAAAGAGAGGGTATTCATCCCTGTGCTTTTGGATCGAATTAACTAGCTCTGCCAGCTGCGCCGGAGCCTCGAAATTAACCGAGGAAAGAAAGACTCCACCAAGCTTTTCATTCTTAATGAAATCAATTTCCTCTGGTAAAAGAGAAGTTCCCTTTAATCCGGTGATGAAAAGCTGTCCAAAATTATCCACCCTTTACCTCACTCATCTTCCACGATTTCTTGTCCGGGGGGCGCAATTGTTATTCCCTGGGAAACCCAAGCGACCTTTACCAGCTCGAAGGATTTCGTAAACTGATAGGAAATCACCTGATCTTCCACTTCTACAATATAACGGAAAAGACCGTTTATATCCCCATCAAATTTTATCGTAGCCCGCGCGAAAAGCTTCTGGCCCGTTTTTGTCAGGAGATCCTGAATGTAGGGAAATGAGTCCCAGACGAGGACGAAATCGAAACGTCTCCCCTCGAACATGCGAGCATTCTCAAGGAGATTAGATCGCGCAAGGCACTCCGAAAGTTGGCCAAAGAAGCAAAGATATTTTGCCTTGGGAACTGGAATGTCGGATGTTCCCTGCCACTTTGACTCAGGACTCTCGAGCGTTAATCGCATCGTCCGCTTACCCGTATCAAGCCGCATCCGAGAGACATATCTTTTCCCCTCGATCCAAACAGTGTATTCCGAAGCCTGAGGTCTTACGATCAGAAGCCTGTTTCCACCGTTACGGATAGACCCGATGCGAGAAAGCATAACGGTTTTCTCTAGGATGCGGCCGGCACCTCCCTTTTTATCCATGAGCTGTGCTCGGGTGACAAGTTTACTGCCAATAAGCTTTGTCTCACGATTTAGTGTGAAGGTGCCGGCCTCATCAACATAGGAGAAGCTGACCTTCGAATCTCGATAGCCTCCGAGAGGTGTCGCCGAACAGGAGACAATACAAAAGAGGATAAGTAATTGCCAGAGGACCGTCACTTTACAAAGTTCTCAAAATCTTTGTTGTGATCATTTTGTCGCAGGAGATCGTTAATCTTCTTTCCAATCTTCTCATCAATCGAGGTCGGAAGCTCTTCAAAGTGAACACCTAGTTTATACTTTTTAGTCTTCTTATCGTTCGAAATATAATCGACAGCATAAACGATCTTAGCCTTCGGAATAAGAATATCTTCGTCCGAAAAACGGATGATCGTATTTTCGAAAACCGTATCCTTTTTAAAGTAAACGATCTCCTGTTCTCCAACATGTAGTGCCATACCTGTAGTCGAGACGTCCTGAATCCTGATTTTCAGCTGACTCTCTTTAGGCGCTTCACCACCCTCAACGATTGTTAGAAAGTTTTTAAAAAGACTAGTCTGACTATTGCCTGTCTTAAAGTCGACGACATTCCCTCCCTCATAAGCTTCGGGCAGGTCAAAGAGGGCCCAGACTTCATAAAGTGGAAAAGTCATGAGCCGATAGCTGGTACGTCGCTCCGACTTAAAAATATAATCTTTAAAGAGAAGCACGGCATGTCCATCGATCGCCACTTGGAATGCGCACTCAGCGAAGAAATTCATGCCTCTCAGATCAAATGCGCAGAGGACTTGATCACCTTCTTTAAAATGTATGGCAGTGGTGTTAAGGACAAGCTCCATCCGCTCCTTGTCAAACTGAAGCGAGCTGTAACTGTGCTTATCCTTACTTCCCTTTATCCAGACGGTAACAAGGCCCCGCGACTGCCCAAGAAGTGCTAAACGGCTCCGGGTTTCGGTTTTGTCCTGCTTACTAAAAAAGGTTTGCGACATGGTTTAGCTTAAGGTCGTCACCTGGCGCAAGAGGGTTAGTGACTCGAGGGCCATACCGCATCCGCGAACCACGCAAGTAAGAGGATCTTCGGCCAGAGACACAGGAAGGCCAGTCTTCTCTTTAATCAAGATATCGAGATTGGCAAGCAGTGAACCGCCTCCTGCCAGGATGATACCGTTATCCACGATATCTGCAGCAAGTTCAGGTGGAGTCTTTTCAAGAGAAATCTTGATTGCCTCGACAACCTCAGAAATAGGATCTGCAAGAGCTTCACGAATCTCGTCGGACGTAACCTCAATAGTTTTCGGTGCACCGGCGATAAGGTCTCGGCCCTTAACTTCGTAGGTCTTCACTTCGTCATCAAACGGATAAGCGTTCCCAATAGACATCTTGATCATCTCGGCAGTTCGTTCGCCGATAAGGAGAGAATACTTTTTCTTAATATAGGAGACGATCGCCTCGTCAAACTTATCGCCCGCTACGCGAACTGATTTCGAGTACACAATACCGCCCAAAGAGATCACTGCGACCTCTGTTGTGCCGCCACCGATGTCGACAATCATGTTACCAGACGGATCTGTAATAGGAAGACCCGCACCGATCGCGGCCGCCATCGGTTCCTCGATGAGGTAAACTTCACGTGCACCCGCCTGCTCAGCAGATTCTTTAACGGCTCGCTTTTCAACCTGAGTGATCCCAAAAGGAATACAGATAATGATTCGTGGCTTTATCAGTTTCGAACCGTTCAGGGATTTCTGGATAAAATATTTGAGCATCGCCTGGGTGACTTCGAAGTCGGCGATCACCCCATCTTTCATAGGACGGATGGCCTTGATCGATCCGGGCGTTCGACCGAGCATTTCTTTGGCTTCCTTACCAACCGCAAGCACTTTTTGCTCACCTCGAAATCCCTGATGAACGGCAACTACGGAAGGCTCATTAACTATGATTCCACGATCCTTCGCATAGACCAAAGTATTGGCGGTGCCTAGGTCAATGGCTAAATCGTTCGAAAACCAATCAAGCATTTTTTTAAACATAAATATCCTTTAACTAACGTCTCACAGGCCCATGTCATGCGTATGAAGAGTGATATAAAGGGACTGGGCAGTATCTTAA
>JAIYDC010000066.1 GCA_027487685.1 Pseudomonadota bacterium
GTTTTCATGTTATCCTCCTCAGGATGTTTTGAATGGGAATCTTTTGATTCCCGTTTGTTTTGTGAGGAGAATATAATCTGACTCGCCGCAGCTTTCGAGTTATATGTTTTGCGCAAGATGACGCAAGGCCAGGACCCATGCTAACTTAGAAAGATGTTAAGACTCTTAGGTTTCGGACTACTCTGGGGAGCAGTGTTTGCTTGCTCATCACCAAAAAAAATAACACGGACACTTGCTATGGATTGTAGGGACTGTAATGTCATCGTTTTTAACTTTTCCTCTATTCACAAAGAACTCCTCTCTCAGTACTCCGATGGGTCCCCGCTTCTGCGCCTAAACGCCGGGTCTCCACTCGTTTTTCAAAATCATCTTGCAACCTCCAACTGGCCATATCAGGCCCTCGCAAGCCAGCAAACCGGACAAGATGTCCATGACCACAGAGTCTTCAACAACTGGTTTCACAACGACATGCACTGGAAAAAATTTAACCTCCAAACCGATATCATCGATCCAAAAACTCCCGTTCTCTTAGAAATCGCTAAAGAAAGCGGCATGAGAACTATTTTTTGGGGAGGTCAACCTCACCCAAGCTTCTATGATGGGGCCGCAGGCTTTCATCGAGGCGCTGACATCATCGTCAAGCGCTGCTTTGACTACCAGACTGACGTTCCAGATCTCTCTCACCAACTCAACGCCCCCGGAAAGTTCTTCGCCTGGGTCAATATCACACGCCAGCACTTCCCTCACTTTATTCTCCCGGGGGACTGGCGTCACAAGGATTATCCTCTTCCAGATAATTCTCACATTCCAGCTACAGAGGAAAAACTCTGGCTCGAGAATAAGTTAGGATGGGAAAGGCTCAACCAGCTTATCCAACGAAACACCGATCTCATGCCACCCCATTTTCTGGAAAGAAAAAACGAACAAAAAGCGTCCTACTGGTACCTTGAAGCTGCTCGCTTTCTGGATGGAGACAAGGGGAGAGAAAATCTTTTAACCCATGTTCGGCGATCCCTCAAATACTCAGAGGAAATGATAAACGCTGTGATCGAGGACCTGAGGCAGAAAAACCTCCTGGAGAAAACGCTGATTGTGATCACTGCTGATACCGGCGATAACATGATGACCACCTACGAGGGAGATGACGGGCGCAGATGGCACAACTATACAACTTACAACTCATCGACACCCGAGTCGTTCTCCCTTCCTCTGATTTTTTATTTCCCTTCAACTCAAGGAAAAAATGTCCTTGATCCTTTAACTAACCACACCGACTTAATTCCAACGTTCCAGGATCTGCTCGGCTGGAAATCACGGGGCTTTTCAACTGGTGAGAGTGTCTTTTCGCAGGCCGCACAGCAGAGAAGTTTCCTCCACTCCTTCAACTTCAGGCCGGGAAAGGAACCAACTCTATTTCTTCATAATAAAAAAGGGGTCATGGTTCATAACTCTTCCCATCCGATAAGGTACTATGAGAAGGCAACCAAGAAAATTTATTCGCTAGAAGATAATCGTGAAGGATCTGAAGCGTTGCTAAGAGCTTCGGAGTCGTACTTTCCGCTTCTCAAAGATCCAGCACTCATCGAAATTAATCAGAAGATTCGAGGGTTAAAGTAAGAACCTTGCAGGCAAAGACGAGATGCTATTCCTGCAAAGTTGTGGCGTAAATGATTATTCAGAGGCCGGGCCCCGAAGATTTCGAGCGGCATCGAAACTGTTAGAGATCATTGAATTGGAAGTGACTTTCGAGACGGTCTCCCGGAACCCCGGAGTCGCGGCCAGCTGCCCTATGGCACTAACGTTATCGAGAAACGAAATAAGCTTTAGGTAGAACTGCGGATTTGTTTGCTGAATCTTGTCAGCGACAGGGCCTGCCGGGGATCCGATCAGCGCCGTACATTTGCGTCCAGTTGGTGATCACCATACGCTCTATCTCTCCAGCGCCAAACGAGCGCTTTCCAGAGAAGTCTAGAGTAGGAAAAACAACGACCTTATTCTGAACCTAGGAGAGGTCGGCCCGGTTGTAAACGACTTTGGGTTTAGCGGTCATCATTGAGCACGAGTAAGAGAGTGCCAGAAGAGCACCGAGAGCGAGTGATTTCATAGTTCCTCCATGAACATGTTGAGTAGAATGAGCTTATGGCATTTCAGCAAATTATTCAGTCCATAAAGCTTAAATCTAATTGAAGATCTGGATCAGTTAAGTCTGCTATCCTCTTATCGTCTTACACCTCCTATCCCAATTGACAGTGAACTAGGAAGCTTGCTTTGCTTTTAGAAGGCCACTTCAACGCTTCAAGGAAAATTTCATGTTCCGAACGCCTGGAAAGTTCATCACAGTTCTCATCTTTCTCTTTGCTGGAACAGCGACGGCCCAGCTTGAGAACTTCGAGCGCGGACTCCGGGCAAACGCGCAACTCATCGCCTTCCTCGAAGAACATCGCTGTGAGATAGGTCTTGTCCTTGATTGCCAGCGACCTCTGAGTGCGGGCAGTGTCCGCCAATTGAAAGAGCACTTCCGAGAGCTCGCCGATTGGAAACGAGAGGCGTTTCTAGAGATCATTCCTCAAAATGACTGGGTCTCCGGTAGGCCAGTTATCACATCTGCTGGGCCCCGCTTCACACTCCAGGAGGTCGAGCGCTACAACTCACAAACCCTTCGCCGAGGACCGCACCTCCTTGTTACTCTGGGAGACGACGCGGAATCTCGAGAGTATCTTCAGCGCGCGGGCCTCGCGGCAGCGACCTACCTCGTTCTCTATGACAACATTTTCCGCCTCTCTGAGCTTTTCTCTCGCGCCCGAAAACTGCGCTCAATCATCACCAACGACATGGGCCCTGAAGGCCAGCTCTTTTACGAGACATTCAAAACCACGCTCGATGAGAAGATATGGTCCCGCATGACGGTCTTAGTGGAGTTCTTAGCAGGCAAGACAGTGGCACCAGAGGAACTTCAGCAGTATCTGAAGAGCTCCTTCACTGCCCTTGCTGTCCGAGAAAAGAACATCCTGATGGCACTCAAGAGCACCCTCCTTATCCGAAGAAATCTCTCCGAGGCCATATTCTATGACCGATTGGAGAAGGTGTTGATGATTCTGAGTCAAGTGTTCGGAAACGCCATCGGGTCGATCCAGTTCCGGTCGGGAAAGCTCAAGCCCCTCGCCTCAAGTGAAGTCTTTCTTAAGGCCACCCGAGGAAAGCTCAGGCCTCTGGATATCCTGTTTGAGCGCACGCCCTTCCGCTTAACTGACAAATTCATTCCTGGCCACTTTGGGCATGTCGCCCTTTGGCTTGGGTCAGTGGCAGAGCTCACCGCCATGACTGCGAGTTTCCAGGGCGCCCAGATCCCTCTCCTCGCCCATCCTGATGCTCGCCCACATCTTGAAAAGTTGGCCCATGGAAAACTCATTGCGGAGGTTCTAAGGGGCCCGGGGGTCACACTTAATCCTCTGGAGAACTTCCTGGATATTGATGATCTTTTGGTGATGAGGCCTGCGCCTGTGTCAAGTCCTGGTGATCATGTCCTAAGGGCCCTGCGCCTCCTGGGTCGTCCCTATGATTTTAGTTATGACATTGAGACCGAGGAGTCACTGATCTGTTCGGAGCTTATCTACCGCGTGTTTGAGGAAGAAGAGTGGCCCACGACTTGGGAGTTGGGACGTCGAACTATGAATCCAGATCACGTAGCGTGGAAAGCTCTTACGGACGGCCATGACCCCGTACTCTTCTATAAGGACGGAAAGGAAGTGACCTCAGACTTACGACAAGTGCTACGTTCGACTCTCCCCTCTCAGAGGAACTAGTTCTTGTCGCACTTTAACCATCCAACATAAGCAGAAGAGGCCAAGTGCGGCCAGGATGTGCTTCAGGGAGTGACCACTAAAGACCTGACCTGTGGCCATAAAAATTTCCTGGTCTTTGAGCTCGCTCCATTTGGCCAGGCCATAGAAGATGAGGCACAACAGAAAGCCATGACGATGATCATAACGAGAGCGAAAGAGCATTAGGATAAGCGGAATCGTCAGGAAGGAGCTGAACTGGATCCAAAAGTAAAAACGCAGGTCGGTGGTCATCACCCAGACCAGAATGCTCGCCGCCCCGGTCAGGAGCGCCGGTAAAAGAGCGCGTTGAAAGCGGTGGTCTACATACTCTGCCAGGAGAATCACATAGAGGGCCATAAAGCCCATGCTCATCGGAAGTCGATCCCAGACCAGGGATTGATCATCAGGATGCCAGTGGTAGTAAGCAGAGCCTGGCGCCACCAGGAGGACACTAAGAAAGAACCATAACCAGGACCAACGGGTGGGGAGGCTTCGAACGGCCAGGACCTGCTTCATGCCTACGATACCTGCCAGAGCGAAGAAAATGTTTGTTAGAACATCGATGGTGTTAGGAATCCCCATAAACATCCGAGTATCTGCGAAGAGATGAAAGTTCTGATCCTGTGTGATTATCGGCCGAGTGAAGAGAACGGCGAACAGGAGGAGAAAGGAAATCAGAATGACACAAATTTTAAGGACTCGATGCTTGTCGGTCGCCATCAGGTACTCCGAGCTCAGTAGTGAGGTGGGACGTCGTCACTGAGAGACCGTGTAGCGCTGACGCCGCCTTGTGTATTCAAGGAACGCTTCAGATCAAGGATCTCTTTTTCGAGTCGCTCGATGGTTCTCTGCTGACCAACGACGATGCCATTGAGCTGTTGGAGAAAATCTTCCTGGTGGGAGTAGCGGATTTCAAGATCAATCATTCTTTCTTCGATCACTCATGGCCCCTTTGGTCAGAGCTACCCTAGCACAATTCGATGAATGCATCAAACACCCAGGAGTTAAGGAAATGTAAGTATCGGCGCCGAACCCAGGTATGAGATGGTTAAAAGATGAGATACTTTTTTTTCCTAAGCCTCGTCATTTTTTCTCTGACTCCCACCCGCAGCGACGCCAGCACTATGATCTGCAAGAGGACAGAGTTTCAGACGGAAGCCTTCTGGCGCAAACGGATCGACGATAGGATTCTATCAATCACGAAAAATGCAACTCCTCAGGGGGCCAACGCCCTTGTCACCTTGAGCTACCTCGAGCTTTTCCGGGCACCTTCACGGTCTAAGTCGGCCAGTTTCATGGGCTATGTCTACGCTAACGCTTCCCATCACCTGGGACGACTGGTTCGCTTCAGCACCTGGCCAGAGAATCACCCGCTTAGGGCCCAGGATCGAGAGCTCGTGAAAGGAAGACCTCTTAGGTTCTTGTCTGAAGCTTTGCCTGGAGAGCTTTCCACGCGCCTCATGTTCCATAGCTTAGATCTTTATCGGGAGCTTGCCTGGGGCCTCAGTGCGGCGGCCACCTGCGGAAATGCCTACGCGAGTGGACTCATGCGCGATCAAGCACTGAAGGCCGCCTTTGCTTCCTCAACAACCGAAGAATTTGTGCGAAACTTTATTACGTTTGAACAGACGTACCTGCAGAGTAAGATGTACCGGGACCTCATGATCGGCACTGCTGCCCGCGCGCGGGTGCTGGACGAAATGCGGTTTATTTCTTTTAACGGTGAGGAGCAGCTCTCTTTTAGCTCGTGGTGCTCACGACGAAACTGCCAATCAAGCTCCTATGATCTCAATCACCGCATCGACTTCGACGTCACGGCGGTTCTCGATGAACTCGCAATCAATCAGGAATCAACCGACTTGATGTGGGCCAGGTTACTCGGGGCGCACATCGAGGCCACGGCCCGGGTCTTCCTCTCCGAGTAACCTTGCCGCACTGGTCGATTCAAAAAGGTACGTCCCCATACCTGACGCTCGAGCGGCGACGAGGTTCTCATTCCTATCATCAAAAAAAAGTACCTGATGGGGGTCAACCTGAATTTTTTGCAATGTATAGGAGTAAATCCTGGGATCGGGTTTGACGAGGGCGATGTCAGAAGAAAAAAAGACATGATCAAAAAGAGAGAAGAACGGATTCGCTCCATAGATCGCCCGTGCTAGGTCTCGAGGTAGATTCGAAAGAACGCCGAGACTCTTTCCTTCTGCCCGGAGGCGTTCCACGTAACGAACGGTCTGACGATTTATTCGTCCCCACCCCTCAATGTCCGCGCTGATGAGTTGCTCGATTAGTGAAGGCGAAAGAGGACGCCCAGCTACGCTTGACCAGTACTCACTTCCGCTGCAGCCGAGGTCATAGGTTCTCCGGTGATCCCAATAGGCTTCTTTACACTTCTCAAAGGCGAGGTCCAAAAGCCGTGCCATACGCCTCAAGGAGGCCTCATCCTGGGGA
>JAIYDC010000052.1 GCA_027487685.1 Pseudomonadota bacterium
AAGATGCCTGCACCAGTTTCTTTCGCTACATCAGGAAGTACCGGGACGAGCTGTCGACTCTGTTGACGGATGAGTTTCAAGTCCTCGGCACTTGAAAACTAAACTGCGTTCAGTTTAGATACACTTGGAGGTCACCATGAAGAAGAAAAAGGCATCAAAGGTAATAACAATCTCTGTTGAAGCTCTTTTACAAAACCCCGATGTCGCAGAGGTTATCTTTGACGCCTGGGATGAGGTCCACTACGTGGAGCGAGGAGAGCTCAGAGAGTTACCTGGCATCTTTAAGGGCCGTAGGGCCTTCGATGACTTCGTGGCCAGTCTTCTCCTCGCCGGATCCCAGACTGTGGGGCAGGGGACATATTATTTTTCACTGGACGTCCTGACTAACGTGACCATCGTTCTTCCCCCCCTTTCGCTTCGAGGACCTTCTGTTGTCATTACGAAGCTTCACCCCCATGCTCCATCGATGGAAGACCTGGTCAAGTGGGGGGCTCTTTCAGATATTCAGAGACAATTGCTTCAAGATTCTCTCTCGCGCTCC
Source organism: Pseudomonadota bacterium (assembly GCA_027487685.1). GTDB lineage: Bacteria > Bdellovibrionota > Bacteriovoracia > Bacteriovoracales > Bacteriovoracaceae > Peredibacter. The sequence goes on from JAIYDC010000052.1 coordinate 542, forward strand.
GATGGCATGATTGTTTGCGGTAATGTGGGCTCAGGCAAGACCACACTTCTCAACGTGATTGTTGATTCGATCCCGTCCAAGGCCAGAGTCGTGACGATTGAACGTAGTGCGGACCTGGTCCTCCGACGCAAGCTCCTGACAAGGCTCTCGGTTCCCTCGGCGAAAGATGTCCCTCGTCTGCTGGAGACCGTGGAAGGACTTCGCGCTGATTACCTTGTTCTCTCTGATGCCCGAGGTCCTGAGGTTATGCCTTTTATCGATTTCGTACGCTACAATTGCTCAGGACTCGCTCTCACCTCGGCCACAGATGTAACCGACGCCCTGAAAAGGCTTGAGACGAAGGCGTTGATCTCCTCTGATGGTCTCTCTCTAGAGGATGTGCGCTATGCCATCGCTCAGGTCTTTAAGTTGGTCGTGTTCCAGGAAAAATTGCCTGATGGAAAGCGTAAGGTGACTAACATATCTCGAATTTCGTATGAGCGAGGCGATCTTGTTCTGACCAAAATCAAGGACAAGACTTATTAAGATATCGTTGTGGGATCAGCTGAATACTTTCAGCAACAGATAGAGGTTCGCAAAGAAACTCATTCCAAAAAATGTTGCGCGGGCACCGACGGAACCTAGGCCATAACTTATGTAGTGACCGACTCGGCCCAGGACGAAGAGGCCGCTCACTATGGCCGTACTTTGGTCGAACTTTCCCGTAGCGCCCAGAAGCAAGACAGCGACAACAAAGGCGGGGAAGTAATCCTTGAGATTTGCATAGGCCCGTTCACAACGGGATGCCCATGGCTCAAGAGCTTTCTCCGCGAGGGGATCTCGGTTAGAGGCGAGCCATTTTCCCCCAAAGGCCCGTGCTTTGCCGATGGAGACCGGAAGCCAAGCAAAGGCGAACAGTATCGTCATGGCCGCAAGGGCCTGGTAGTCAAAGGGCACTCTCACCTCTTCCGGCCAATTTATCTACGCCAGATAATTGTTTACCGGCGAAGCCTCAGGTAATGCTCACGACCGTACTGATTAGATGCGCTGGCCAGCTGCTCAAGATCGCTACGGGACATGCCTGGGTTGGCGTTGATGTAGTCCATTATAACCACATGATTCCTATCCCCTGACAACTGGCGCGCGAGGGCGATGGCAGTGTTAAGGTCCTTTTCGGTGATCTTCAGTCTGTAAGTGTAGAGGTAATGCTCTTTCCCATATTGATTAGAAGCATTGGCCACAGTATTCATGTCAGCATAGCTTACCCGAGTCTGACTCTCGAAGAACTCCTTTATAACATTGTGGTTTCTATCCCCAGAAAGAAGCCTCGCCAGTGTGGCCGTTGTGTTTGGGTCTTTCTCTCTAAGTTTTTGGCGGTAAGTATAGAGGTAGTGCTCTTTTCCGTATTGTCTTGAAGCTGCAGCGACGGCATTCATATCGGCAAAACTAACCTGTTCCTGCTGTTCGAAGAACTCCTTAATAAAGATATGATTTCTATCCCCTGAGAGGATCCTGGCAAGTGCAACTGTCGTGTTTGTGTCTTTTTCTCTAAGCTTTTGGCGGTAGGTATAAAGGTAGTGCTCCTTTCCATACTGCTTAGAAGCATTGGCTACGATGATCATATCGGCATAGCTTATCTGTGTCTGGCGAGAGAAGAATTCATTCAAAACGTTGTGATTTCTGTCCCCCGAAAGAAGGCCAGCAAGAGCTGCAGTCGTACGAGGATCATTTTCTCTAAGCTTTTGGCGGTAGGTATAAAGGTAGTGCTCTTTTCCGTAATGACTTGATGAGTCGGCTAAGGCCTGAAGCTCCGCAAAGGATACCCTCTCCTGAGAATCTAGGTATGAAGTAAGGACTGTATGGTTCCCTGCACCTGTGAGTAGCTTTGCAAGTTTCACTGTTGTTCCGGAGTCTTTTTCCGAAATCTTCTGTCGATAATTTACAAGGTAGTGCTGACTTCCATACCAGGTCGAGGCACTACAGATCGAGACGAAATCGTCGAAGACAATGCTTTGTTTTCCTTCTAGGAAAAGGGTGAGGAAAATGTGGTTTCCTTCCTGTCCAAGACTTTTCACAAGTGAAACAACATCTCTTACTGGCGCATCAGGAGTGTATTTCTGGTAGAGCGAGAAAATTCCGTTGCCGGCCACTGGTGCAGCTCGGGCGATGAGTTTGAGATCATCGATGTTGAGTGCGCTGGACTCTTGCATTTCGGTCAGAAACTTATCCTGTTGCCTTGCACCTGTGAGATTCTTAACATAGCTGATAACCGCGGTCGCATTCCTCTCGCTTGAATTTTTAAAGAGATCTTTTGCCAGGGACACCGCCAGCGTGCCTGCGTTCCGCCGAGAAAGTTCGGGGTAGAGCTTTTCTTGTTCGGCAACATCGAGTTTTGTGGCGTCAGGAAAGAATGCTGTCGCAATCTCATTTGCATTTCTTTCATCTAACGGGAACGTACTATCTCGGTAGAGTTTAAGTTTCCGCTCAAACGGTTCTTCGGCGCTAAGGCGACCGATCCGAAGGGCTATCTTGCCCAGGACTTCGAACTGGGTCCGGTAGAACTCAATTTTTCTTGAAAGCTCAAATCTATCGTTGTTTTGGTTATCTCGTAATTGCGCTGACGCTCCGATAAACTGATCATGGGTCCATAGGAACTGAGTTCGAATCACTTGTTCAAGTTGTGAGAGGGTGTATTCATTCTGTTCAAATTTTTTAAGAAGCTCCTGATAATGCGCACTCGTTAAGAGTCGTTGCTGATCGGGCCTTATCAGGTCACCGGGTGCCGGCGGCTCTTGATTATTATCGATTTCGCTGTTTCCTGGGCCTGCGCTCTCGCGGATGCTGCGGTAGTACTTCCTAAAAGGACCATCCTGGTAAGGGTAGGTGAATGTTTCAAACTGTCCATTTTCGTTTCTTAAAATAGCGAATTCTATTCCACTGGGTGAGCTTTTAAGAAGCTGTTCAATATCTTTTTGAGCGTAATCAATTTTATGAGCTGTGACTTCTGGGGCGTTGAAGGAATTTCCTGCAAACATTTCTAGTGAAAGAGTCTTCACCACAAACCCTGGTTGAGGGAGTTCAAACCGTTCCACTCCCTGTAACATCTTGGTATAGTTGCCTCTACTTCTGGCGATTCTAAAACCTCCCTGAACGTACTCGACCCGACCGCGACCTATGGCCTCTCTCAATTGACCATTGTGAATCTCGTAGAGTGCAACGTAAATGCCTACAGGTCTGATTTGGGACGCTGGGCCCCTAAGACTTTCGTCATTAATTCGACTCGTACTAGAAAAATGGTGAACTGTTGAGCACGACACAACTAGAAGGCCCGCAAGAACGAGAGGGATAGATTTCATGTATTCTCCTAAACTCAAAGTGACGGCATCTTTTCGGAAGGTTTGAGCAAGTAGTTTACTCACCTGATTCTTACTTGAGATTTTAGTTGGTTACATCGAGTTACTTAAGCTCTTGGTGAATCCCGTCGCAGCTTTGAGTCCGAACGACATTCTCACCTCGGACCGCAACGGACATAGGAATTCGTACAAACGGGGAGTGGATTGTCTTTTTGCTAGAGTTATATGCGGCGATTTCAACGAAGTACTCGCCGGTCAATTTATTACCGCCGTTGAAGGAGCTGGGGACTAGTTCCACGATCTGCGTTTTCTCGGGGTATGGAACGGCCTGACCTATGGAAAGGCTAAATTCCTTGTTTTCTCCGAGGACGCTGAGACCATTGATCTTCCGGTCGTGCCCGAAGGCCGGGCACTTGAATCCCCTGAACCGCTCGGAGGCAAATGCCGCCGCGTAGAGAATTTTCAAACTGACACTCTTAGGAACACCCGCCACCATACCGCGGGAAAGTCGTCGCGGTCGGAAGGGGGCGTAGAGGCTTCCGAGGTCCTGGATTTCGGAGCCGTGGACCGCGATGAGCCTTAGGATCCAGGCATCGACACCTCGTTCGTTTGTAAGAAAGTCGAGGTCTTCCGTGGTAACTCGTGGGAGATCCACGATAAATGTAAAACTCTGCGAGACTTCGCTCTCCCGCCGTTGACCCACAGGCCACGGTATTTCGTTTAAGTGGGAAACTTGCATCTCAATGGGGCTGAGGGAAATTCCCATCGTGCCGCGCTGAAAGCTGGCATATTTAGTGCATGAATAGGAGAGCAGGAGCGTCAGGAATAAAGCTTTCATGTGCGCGATCCTTTCTGTTTCTGCTAATATTATAAAACAAATTTTAAAGGAGTGTTGATGAAGTCTTTGCTACTTTGCTTGATAGCAATCTCTTGTGCCTCTGGGCCTCAGGGGCAGCTCACTGATGAAGCACGTGAGCTTGAGATTTTCGCCACAAAGCCAACAAACTGCAGCGTGCAGGGGCGGGTGGTTGGTGTTGATGAGACCGGTAGCCGGGAACTCGCGTTGAACCGGGCCGTGAACCAGGCAGCTGCTCTGAAGGCAACTGGTCTGTTCGTTAATCAGGAAGTCCAGAATGGAAAAGTGATGAACGTTCATGCGACCGCGTATAAGTGCGACTAAGCCTTAGCTAAGAATTCGTCAAACGCCTCGAGTGACGGAAAGAATGGAATCTTCCTACGCTCGAGTTCAACTCGCACATAGGGTTTAAGATTTCCGCCGACCCAAATATCTGTTTTTATCTCGAGCTGTTCTGAAAGCTCGGAGAGGTAATCTTCTAGCGTTTTATGATCGCTGATCTCATGACCTTTGATAACACCCAGGAGGATTGCCCGAGGCTTGAGTGCGTTTGCTGCTTCCGCCAAAGACCTTGCCGGGAGATTAGCACCGAGGAAGATGAATTTTACACCATAGTGAAGGCAGAGAAGGGCCGAGGCCAGGATTCCAATCTCATGAATCTCACCCTCAGGGGTGGTGATGAGAACCAGCTCGTTTTTGATAGTCTGCTTCTGATAATGAAGACCAATCATCTGTCCGATATGGAACGAAAAAATAGCGCTTAGGGTATGCTCCTGAGCAATTGATAGTTCATTCCGTCCCACTTTGATTCCGATCTCACGAAAGAGTGGCACCAAGAGTTTTAGGCACAGGTCCCGAGGGCTCAGGACAGTTCTTGCCTTCTCCAGCTCATGGGAGATGATGTCAAGTTTGTAGGCCCCCAGAGCGATGAAAAAACTATTTAGAATGGTGTTGAAGTCGATGCGTTCATGGTGCGGAGTGACGACTGCCAGCTCCTCGTATGGCCGGTGCATCAGCTGTGAGTAAACCTTCTTTAACTCTTCCAGGTCAAAATGAGCGATTTTGCCGATAGTCTGGCCAAACTCCGTGAGCCGGCAGAGGAGAGCAAGTTTCTCGATATCTTTCTCTGAATAGAGTCTGTGCTTATTGTCCCCACGCTCAGGAACAACCGCGTTGTAGCGTTTCTCCCAGGCCCGGATGGTGGCACTGGCGACGCCGGAGAGCTGTGAAGCAACCTGGATGTTGAAGTACTGCATCTGGGGGGAATGTTAGCACAATAGTCTAGAAAAGAAACAATTCGAATGTCATGATTAGGTCGACTGGAGGAATTTATGTTGAGTTCAAAAACCTATCCTGTGAAGAGCGCGATTCGAGATGTTTCTTACCTTAAGAGCATGGACGAATACTTGGTTATGTACGAGAAATCAATTAAGGATCCTTCAACATTTTGGCTCGACGCCGCGAGAAACATTTCGTGGTTCACTTTTCCGGAACGTGCCGGTCAGGGCGACTTTTGGAACGTTAATCACGCCTGGTTCTTGGGAGGCAAGTTAAACGCTTCCTACAACTGCCTTGATCGACACCTTGAAACCCGTGGTACAAAGACGGCAATCATTTGGGCCAAGGACGAACCTGGTGAGTACCAGTCGATCACCTACAGCGAGGTCTACGACCACGTCTGCCGCCTCGCCAACTTAATGAAGTTTAACGGAGTCAAAAAGGGTGATCGGGTGTGCATCTATCTGCCTATGATTCCAGAACTCGTGTACTCAGTCCTCGCTTGCGCGAGAATTGGTGCTATTCACTCCGTCGTTTTCGGCGGCTTTAGTTCAGAGTCACTGAAAGGGCGGATTCAGGATGCTGAATGCAAGTTCGTCATCACGGCCAACGAGGGCCTTCGTGGCGGAAAAAAAATTCCCCTCAAGGCCATCACCGATGAAGCAGTCAAAGATATCTCGTTCGTGGAAAAGGTGCTGGTTGTCCATCGAACTTCTGAGAAAGTTCCAATGGTCCCGGGGCGAGACTTGAATTATGAGGAGGAGATCCTGCGCTATCGACCCGTTTCCTCATGTGAGGAAATGGATGCCGAAGACCCGCTTTTTATCCTCTACACTTCCGGCTCCACTGGTAAGCCTAAAGGGGTCGTGCACACGACCGGAGGCTACCTGACCTATGCTGCATTCACTCACAAATATGTCTTCGACTATCACGAAAAAGATATCTTCTTTTGTACCGCTGACGTGGGGTGGGTCACCGGGCACTCTTACGTCGTTTACGGGCCACTGGCCAATGGTGCCACCACTGTTCTCTTCGAATCAATTCCAACGTATCCGGATCCTGGCCGTTACTGGCAGGTGATCCAAGACGTGAAGGCTACGATCTTCTACACCGCCCCCACGGCACTTCGAACTCTTGCGACCTACGGCGATGAATTTGTTCATAAGCACGATCGGTCATCGGTTCGTATCCTGGGCTCAGTCGGAGAGCCGATCAATCCCGAAATCTGGGAGTGGTACCACAACGTAGTAGGTGCATCCCGCTGCGATATTGTGGATACCTGGTGGCAGACGGAGACTGGGGGGATTTTGATAACGCCTATTCCCGGAGTCACTCCGACAAGGCCCGGATCCGCCACTCTGCCTTTCTTTGGAGTCCGACCAGTCATTGTAAAACCTGAAACTGGTGAGGTCGTTGAGGGTAAGGGAGTGGAAGGTGCACTTTGCCTCAGTACCTCTTGGCCCGGTCAGGCGCGGACTATTTATAAGGATCACGCACGCTTCGTTGATACCTACTTCTCGCAATACAAAGGCCTCTACTTCACCGGCGACGGTTGCCGTCGGGACGAGGATGGTTATTACTGGATCACAGGCCGGATCGATGATGTCCTTAACGTCTCTGGACACCGCCTTGGTACAGCTGAGATTGAAAGCGCACTCATGCTCCACCCAGATGTTGCGGAAGCGGCGGTGGTTGGTGTTCCCCATGACATTAAGGGTGTTGGAATCTACGCCTACGTGATCCTCTATAAAGAACGATCGCCGGACTCCGAATTTCTGGAGAGCATCAAGGAAGTTGTTCGAAAGGACATCGGGCGCTTTGCTTCTCCGGACTTTATTCATCTCACTGGTTCTTTGCCAAAGACGCGCTCGGGCAAGGTCATGCGTCGGATCCTGCGGAAAATCGCCGCCAACGAATTCGAAGGCCTTGGCGATATTTCCACACTCTCGGATCCCGGCGTCGTTGATCGGCTCGTCATGGAACGGAAGAATCTTAAGTAATCTCTAACGTCGGAGCGGGCGATAGATGTGGCGCAAATGTGCCAGTGGAATAGGCGAGTTTTTGAACGCTTGTGAGCGCCCATAGTGCCACATGAAGTCCGGACGAGTCTGGGATATCCATTCGCCGCCGATGACCATTCCTGCAGCGTTGAGTTCTACGACATACTCATAGTTACGGGTCAGGAACTTCTGGTGGGGAGTATTCGTCACCGGAAGCTTTGATACGAAATTTTGATGCCCTTGGGCCGCGAGTTCAGGTGTATAGAACTTGAGTTCCTCCCCGTAGGTCATCGCAAGTCTGACCCTCAGGCGGCGCTCAATTTTCTGTGCCCGATGGGTCTCATCCACTATCTCTTCGGCCAGGACTGCCGTCTCGTAGCTTACGATTGGCTGATTCCAGACATCGTTGAAGCGATCAATGTCGGCAACAAAGCCTTTTCCGTGGAGGCCGATGATATTCGAGATGATAACGTGGAAGGCCCCGGCGTTGACATCTCTGCAGTCTGGAGAATCTGCGAGGTCTGTCTCTGGATAGGAGCGGTCAGATGGATTATCCCGATCGTCGGCCTCGCCCATGACCTTGCCTCTGACTTTACACCGCCGACCTGCGAAGGCGAACTTTTCACCTTGGTAATTGTAGGCTTCATGCATCGCCAGCAGGGCCTTGATATCCGAAGCGCCTATAGGAACACGAATCCCGGATTTATTGGTGTAGACGATCGGCTGAGGTTCAGGAAAGTTAATCGCCGCCTGGGCCCATCCGTGGCAAATTCCCTCCCACCACAGGTCTTGCGGCGAATAGAGACTCAGCGCCCGGCGAGTGAGGGTGTAGTTAAAGTCATCGTTGGAAATATCATAGAGCTCTGCTGGGGAGAGTTGCCCAAGCTCTTCTTGATTCATCTTCTGGAGCTCCTCTTTCGTGTGGAGCCGGTACCGAAACGGTCTAGGATCTGGATGGTTCCAGCGGTAGGCAACGCCTCCCTTATTTGAAGGCCAGTACGTCTCAGACCAGCCGAGACGGTCGTCGGCGATCTGTCCACGCTTGGGAAGCGACTTAAAACTCGTGATGATACTCATCCCCGCGATGCGAGCAAAATTCCCAGGGTGACTACCGCCGTCGTAGGGTTCAGCAAATGTAGCGCTGGATGCGATCATCAATGAAGCGAAAAAGAGGGACTTCATGCTAGCTCCTTTTAAGTCAGATTGAGAATTTATAACCAAGCAACTTGGTTTACTCAATGTGGCCATCGGGATTTTATCAATGAAGTTCTAACTATGGAGGATTAGTCTGCGAAGCTTAAGAGGCGCAGCACTAGGTCAGATTTTTTGTCTTCTCTCGTGACTCACGCATCATGGTCTCTTTGTAACGCAAGAGTTTTTCCGCCAAGGCGGCATCGCTCGTCGCAAGAATTCTGAGTGCGAGGAGAGCAGCGTTAAGGGAACCGTCGATGGCAACCGTCGCGACAGGAATACCCTTAGGCATTTGGACAATAGAGAGGAGACTATCCATACCATTCAATGCAGTGACGTTCACGGGAACACCAATTACTGGGAGAGTTGTGTAGGATGCGAGCATCCCGGGCAGATGGGCCGCGCCACCAGCAGCTGCGACGATCACTTTGATTCCGTTCGCCTCTGCCCAGGTCGCGAAGGTGCCCAGGTCCATAGGTGTCCGATGGGCCGAAACAACCTGGTTGTGGGACTCTTCGCCGAACTCTTTTAAAAGCTCGGTGGCCGGCTTCATAATTTTCCAGTCAGAGTCACTTCCCATAACAATTGCGATGCGTTTCATAGCTGGTATTCCTTTAAGATCTTTTTACCGACAGCGATGAGATCCGTGGACCCATTGGCGTCGATGACGGTCACGTGTCCCATCTTGCGGCCCGGCGAACACGTCTCTTTACCATAGAGCTTAGGATAGGTCTTAAGCGGCAGAGAGGGAAGCTTAAGTTCGTGGCACGGGCCGGAGTGTTGTCCAAGAATGTTAACCATCACCGCAGGTAGAGCGCTGACCCTGGCCGGAGCTCGGGCCGGATCCGTCAGGTAGAGGGCGAGGAGATCGAATTGGGAGTAGTCGCTGGCGTCGATCGTCAGGTGCTGCGAGTTGTGAGTACGAGGTGCACCTTCGTTGATCAAGACCCTCTGGTCTGCGGTAACAAAGAACTCGAAGTTAAAAATCCCTACCAGTCCACTTTGTGCCAGAAGCTTCAGGTCATTCTCAATCTTACCAAGGATGCTCTCGTCCACATTCGGTGGGTAGTGAACAAGGTTACAAACTCCGCTTTCCTGAACGGTCTCAACCAGAGGGAGAAGAGTCATTTGTCCAGTTGCTCCTCGGAGAAATCCCTGAGCAACCTCTCTGACTATTTCGACCTTCTCCTCGGCGAGTAGATGGGCGCCCTGAAAGAAGCGGAAGTCGTTAAGAACCTGTTCGAGCTCCGCTTCATTGCGTACAACGCGCACACCCTTTCCGTCATAGCCACCCTGGCTCGCCTTTATGACGTAGGGATAGGCCCAGCTCTTAAGTTCAAGCAGATCTTGGACATTTTTGACAGCTATCCACCTAGGCCCTGCAATCCCGAGGGCCTGGTACAAAGTTCGCTGAGAGATCTTGTCGGCGAAGTGGGAATAGCTTTTAATTTCTGGAAAGAGGCGAGGGGCCTTCTCTCCCAGGAGATTGTTCAACTGTAATGTCGTATGGAATTCGTTCTCCAGTGTGAAGACGTTGCATTCGTTCCTAAAGCGCTCCTGATCCGTGGTCACGGACTCAGGAAAGAAGGTTCGTACCGGGGACTGTTGTGCTGTACCAAGGCAGAGAAAAGTGTTACCCATACGGATCAGCGACTCTGCTAGCATAAGGGCCAGTTGCCCGTCACCGATAATGCCTATCTTTTCACGATTGGCGGCATGAGTCATATTGCTTGTTCTCGAATGTATGTCATTAGTGCGACTTATGGGTAATATTAGTAGGTCTAATTTATGGGATTGGCAAATAATTTCGTTTTTTCTAAGCTGTCTGCATTCAGGGAGAATATATGTGTGGGATCGTAGCCATTTCAGGTTCTAAAGATGCCAGTTCTAAAGTTCATCAGGCCCTATTGATTCTTCAGCATCGAGGACAAGACTCTGCAGGAATCACATCCCACGACCAGCGTACAGCGCGTTTTATGACCCACAAAGATTTGGGTCAGGTCTCTGAAGTCTTCGGTATGAAGGAACTTGCCAAGCTCACAGGTGAAGTCGCCATTGGCCACACACGGTATTCAACTATTGGTGAGATCCGTGAGTCTGATCTTCAGCCAATGATGGTGAGCTACCCCTACACGGTTGCGATGGCCCACAATGGAAACCTCTCCAACTACCATGAGCTAAAGCGCGACCTCACTAAGCAGGGACACTTCTTCACCAGCGACAACGATCTCGAAGTGCTTCTTCATCTTCTCACTCGTGAGCTCTCCCAGGCCCCCGGAGACGTCTTCTTCGATAAGCTCACTTCGGCGGTGAAGGAGATTCTTCGTACGGCGGAAGGTGGCTTCTCTGTCGTTGCCACCATTGGTGGCGAAGGCCTTATGGCCTTCCGGGACCGGTTTGGGATCAGGCCCCTGGTCTACGGAGTCAAGCGTAACGAAGACCGGACTTTGAGCCACTGTTTTGCTTCGGAAACTTCGGTCCTAAACTTCCTGGGCTATCAGACAATCGGCGAGGTGGAGGCCGGTGAACTCATTCTTGTTCGTCCTGATGGAACACTCCTTAAAAAGAATCTCACCAAGGAAGACAAACTCCCTTGCATGTTCGAGTGGATCTATTTTGCCGGCGCTGAGAGTACAATCGAAAAACGAAGCGTCTACGAAACTCGCCTCAATTTAGGGCGTGAGCTCGCTGCGAAGGTCCAGAATGATCCTGAGGCGAAGGACATTGATATCATTGTCCCGGTCCCTGATACCTCTCGCGCCAGTGCCATCGCTTTGAGCGAAGCGATTGGTCTTCCTTACCGTGAGGTCCTCATAAAAAATCGTTACGTTCAGCGCAGCTTCATCCAGAACGGCCAGGACCGAAGGAAGATGACCGTAAATCTGAAGTTCAATGTCATCCGTGAACAGGTTGAGGGTAAGAATATCCTTCTCGTCGACGATTCAATTGTTCGAGGCACGACCTCGCAGAAGATTGTAAACCTTTTAAAAGAGCATGGTGCGAACAAAGTTTACCTGGCCAGTACCTGCCCCCCGATTGTATCGCCCTGCTACTACGGAATCGATTTTCCTACCAGTGGGGAACTCGTCGCCTCGTCGCGCTCTCACGCCGAGCTCGAGGCTTACCTCGGGGTCGCTCGGGTCTACTACAATGACATCTCCAATCTCTACCACGCCCTTGGGGAAATAGGTTTTTGCCGTTCGTGTCTCAACTCCGAATACCCGTATCCCGTAAGAGAGGTTCATCATGTCTCTTGAACTCGTTCATCGTGGCTCCACTAAGGACGTCTTCCGCGATTCTGACCGGTACCGCTTTCGCTTCTCGGATCGCTACTCGGTCTTCGACTGGGGAGAGATGCCGGATCACCTTGAGAAAAAGGGTGAGGCCCTGGCGACATTTACGAAAGCAATTTATCGTAAGCTCGCTGCTGTCGGTGTTAGGCACCATCTGATTGATGATCATGCCAGTGCGGATGAAATCCTGGTGCGACCATTTTCCGTCGTTCGTGACGGCTCTTCTCTTGCCGAGCGTACGAATGTTTTCCTTCCCCTAGAAGTCATTTTTCGCCTGGGCTACGCCCGTGGTTCTTCGTTATCAAAGCGGATGAAAGGTCCGGCCGACTGGCAAGCCGCGGGATTCGATCGCGTCTATCGGGAACTCGAATTCTTCTCCTTGCCGGTGATCGAATTTACAACTAAGCTTGAGCGCTTTGACCGACCTCTCACCCATAGCGAGGCGAAAGATCTCTCTGGTCTTAATGATCAGGAATGGTCATCGCTTCTCTCCTTGACCAGCACCATCGCTCTTACACTTCAGGATATCTTCCGCGGCCACGACATCGAACTCTGGGATGGAAAGATTGAGCTCGCTCTCGACGAGCGGCGTGAGATCATGCTTGTTGACTCAATAGGGCCTGACGAACTTCGACTTACCCGCGGCGGTGCCCAGCTCTCGAAAGAGCTTATTCGACAGTACTACCGTCGAACTGACTGGTATCAGATGCTGGATCAGGTGAAAGAGAAGTTCGGAGTAGAGTTTAAAAAACATATCACCCCTCCGCCACCGCTCCCGAAAGATTTTAAAATGGCAGTGGAAGAGATGTATCTTAGTTTGGCAAAACTAGTCGCGGACGAAGCTGGGGCCGACCAATCGCTTGCCAGAGTCGTCACTCGACTTGGGAGTTTCCTGTGAAAATTCTCATTCTTGGATCCGGTGGTCGGGAGCATGCGATTGCATGGCGTCTGTCCCTAGACTCCTCTAGTTCCCGGATCTTCATCTGGCCCGGCAACGATGGCATGAGCGGTGAGAAACTTGAACTTATCGACCGGCCTTTTGATCAAGAGAGCTTCACTTCTCTTGTCACTAAACTGGGGATTGACCTCGTCATTCCTGGGCCTGAGAAATTCCTCTATCAGGGCGTCGTTGACTGGTGCTTAGGTCTTGACGTGCCTTGCTTCGGCCCCGGTGCCCAGGCGTCTTCCCTAGAAAAGTCTAAGCTCTTTGCAAAGATCCTTATGCAAGAGGCGGGAGTTCCTACTTCGCCGTTTCGCGATCTCACCGCCGCCTTAAGCCGGGGGATGGAGGAAGTGAACAGTCTGCTTAAAGAATTTCGTAAACCGGTGATTAAGATCTCAGGCCCCTCCCTTGGGAAGGGTGTGTTTGTCTGCGACTCAGTCGATGATGCAAGTGAGGTCTTGCGTAAACTTGCCCAAGCCCCTCAGCCAGGAATGGAAGATGGCGTTTTGGTTGAAGAGGCCGTCTGCGGTAAAGAAGTTTCGATGTTCTTCGCATGCACTAACGAAGCCTTTACCTATCTTGGTTCTGCCCAGGATCATAAACGAGTCTTCGACGCAGACCAGGGCCCTAACACCGGGGGAATGGGAGCGATCGCGCCAGTTCCCTGGGTTTCAGAGGAGTTTATCCGTGACATCGGCGAGCGCTTCGTAACTCCTACCCTCGAACTCATGGTCAAGCGGGGGACGCCGTTTAGGGGAGTTCTCTTCCTGGGACTCATGGTGGGGCCCGAAGGTACGAACCTCTTAGAATACAACATCCGTTTTGGAGACCCCGAGACACAGGTCATCTTGCCGCTCCTTGACGGAGACTTTTCAGATTTTCTCCTTTGCTGTGCACGCCAGGAAGCCATACCGAAACTCACCATCCTTCCCGCTGCCGCCGTTCATGTCGTCAAGGCCGCACGGGGATATCCTGGAGTATTCGGAGCGCCAATCGAAGCGGGGCAACTCATTACTTGGCGTGACTCTGAGTACGCTTCAGCGAAGCTTTTCTTTGCCGGGGTCAAGCGCTCTAAGGAAGGTCTCGTGACAAATGGGGGACGGGTCCTGGGCTTTACGGCATGGGCCCCAACGGCCGCCGAAGCCATTCGCAATTGCTACGCCCTCCTTCCAGAGTGCAAGTTTCAGGGAGAACACTTCCGGCGAGACATAGGACAAAACCTATGAAAAACATCGCCATCTTCGCCTCTGGAACTGGTACTAATGCCATCAATCTCATCGAGGCTTCCCGCAGTCGCAGTGACATTGTTGTCGGCGCCGTCGTCGTCGACAATCCTGCATCTCCACTCCCCGGGCTAATCCGTGACCGCTTCCCATTCATCCCTGTCCATCGTGTTAATACGAAGGGGCGTAGCAAAATTGATTTCGAGCGGGAACTTATCACTTACTTGGGAGACGCTGGCGTAGAGTGGATTCTTCTCGCGGGCTATATGCGCCTGATCGGGCCTGAGCTTCTCGGTGCTTTCCCGAACCGTATTATCAACATCCATCCTTCGCTTCTCCCTGCCTACCCAGGGCTTCATGCCTATGAGCGGGCCTTCTCTGACGGCGTTGCTGAATCTGGAGTCACGATTCACCTTGTGGACTCAGGCATGGATACCGGGGCCGTCTTGCTCCGCGGCCCTTTCCCGCGGCTCCCCGGAGATTCGCTCAATGATTTTATTAATCGAGGCAAGTCCCTCGAGTGGACCCTTTATCCTCAGATTTTCAACAAACTGGATCATCTCATGAACAGGTATCAATTCACGATCTATACCCCCGACCAACCTGAGGCCCAGGTCTACTGGCTCGATTCTTCTCTTGATCTCTCCGAAGCCCAGCTCGACGAGGTTCGCGGAAAGATCGGGGACAGAGTCGATCAACAGGTCTTTATCAATGACTCTCATTACTTCTTTAAATATTTCTCCGGCCGACTTCCCCTCAACGCAGTTCACTTCAGACCAGGAGTCACCGACAACGCTGCCCGAAGCTTTAGCGAACTCGTCAGTTCCTTACCCTTCATGCAAAACGTCTCCATCGAGGCCCACTCTGGCATCCTTACACCCCACGCTGAGTATAACCCTCTCATTCAGGTTCTCGTGCCGCTCAAGAGGCCTGAGGACTTTGAACAGCTGCCTCGCCTTGATTTCTCCCTTGTCCTTGAGGGGGAGCCAAGGGTAGGTACCTATGAGTTTCTTGGCGCCGGTGTTGAGGAACTCGTGGCCCTTTCCCGCGACAACTGCTGGGCACTTTCCAAGGAGGAGCTCCAGGCGATCCAGGGACACTTCCGTGACCTCAAACGTAATCCGACGGATGTCGAGCTAGAGATGCTCGCGCAGACCTGGTCTGAGCACTGCAAACATAAGATCTTTAACGCTGAGATTG
This sequence comes from Pseudomonadota bacterium, assembly GCA_027487685.1. Taxonomy (GTDB): domain Bacteria; phylum Bdellovibrionota; class Bacteriovoracia; order Bacteriovoracales; family Bacteriovoracaceae; genus Peredibacter. The sequence goes on from JAIYDC010000052.1 coordinate 15,858, forward strand.
ACTACCAGGACGAGGGCCAGCGCCTGCAGATTGGAAGCCTCTTTAAAGAATTCATCAAGGCCCCAACCTTTAAGCTCAATAAGCCTTGGGCAGTATCGCTCTTCGATGACAACGCTGGAGTCGTCCGTTTCCGTGAAGGAATGGATCTCTGCGTGAAGGTCGAAACTCACAACTCGCCCTCGGCCCTTGATCCCTATGGTGGTGCCCTGACAGGTATCCTTGGCGTTAACCGAGATATTATGGGCACAGGTCTTGGTGCTAAGCCAGTGGCCAATACGGATGTCTTTTGTGTGGGCATGCCTAATGAAGATGAGCTTCCTTCAGTGTTGTTGCATCCAACGAAGATCCTGTCAGGGATCCATCATGGGGTCCAGGACGGCGGAAATAAAAGCGGCATTCCGACGGTCAACGGTGCGATCTATTTTCATGAATCCTACTCTGGTAAGCCTCTGGTTTACTGCGGAACTGTCGGCATCATTCCGCCGGATATCAAGGGCCGGAATGCGACGGCCAAGGGCCAGCGACCAGGGGATCTGATTGTCATGGTCGGAGGGGCTGTTGGGATCGATGGCATCCATGGTGCTACCGCGAGCTCTCTTGTCATGGACAAGTCGACGACCATTGGAATGGTTCAGATCGGTGATCCGTTCTCTCAGAAGCGTATGCTCGACTTCCTACTAGAAGCACGAGACCGGCTACTTTATAATTCGCTAACCGATAATGGCGCCGGAGGCCTTTCCTCATCTATCGGTGAGATGGCCTCTCTGACAAATGGTGCTGTCGTTAATCTTGAAACCGTTCCACTAAAATACCCGGGTCTTCACCCTTGGCAGATTCTCGTGTCTGAATCACAGGAGCGGATGACCCTTTCGGTACCTAGGGAAAGCTGGGAGTCCCTAAGAGAACTTGCACGCACCTACACCGTTGCGGTGACTGCGGTAGGAGAGTTCACAGCAAGCGGAAAATTTGTCTGTAACTTCCATGGTCGTTCGGTCTGCAATCTGGACCTAGCCTTCCTCCACGGTGGTCTTCCGAAGCTAAAACTTAAAGCGAACTTCCAGGGGTCTTATACTTCCTGGAAGAAAACACCTTCAAAAGAAATTGCCCTTGATGATCATTCAAAGCTTATGGTTGAGCTCATGGGCCATCCCACACTTGCTTCTAAAGAAAAATGGATCCGACAGTATGATCACGAAGTCCAAGGGGGCACGGTTGTTAAACCCCTAGAGGGACTCCTCAATACTGCACCAAATGATGCCGGCGTTCTTTGGTACGGCGCTTATGGTCTCGAAGGCTTCGATGGCTTTTCCGTCGCAAGTGGCTTAGCACCTCATTTCTCCATCGACGATACGTACCTCATGGCCAAGATGGCGGTGGACGAGGCGGTACGGAACCTCATTTGCCACGGAACCGATCCGGAGAAGATTGCCCTCGTGGACAACTTCTGCTGGCCCGATCCTACGCCGTCTCCTAAAAACCCCGACGCAGAATTTAAGCTCGCTCAACTAGTCCGCACTTGCCTGGGGCTCCGGGAAATGATTGAGTGCTACTCGATGCCGCTAGTGAGTGGGAAAGATAGTATGAAAAACGATTACCACGGAGATCGGGTAAAGATCAGCGTTCTCCCAACGCTCCTTGTGACCGCTCTCGGGCACGTGCCTGATGTCCGAACCGTGCCACGCTCTCAGGTCCGCGCCGGTGAGCTGGTGTATCGAATCGGTGCGCAGACCTATGATCGTTATTTTGGGCATTTCCTCCATGGTCTCACGAAGCTCGAGAGAAATAACCGTCGTGATTTTGACTGGGCCACGATCCGGCGGCTCTATGGAAAAGTCTTCTCTGCAGTTACCAAAAACCTCGTATCAGGTCTTCACGATGTGGCCGAGGGAGGCTTTCTTCCAGCGCTCACGGAAACACTTATGCTCGACAACTTGGGCCTTACACTTAAGCTTAAAAGTGGTGTTGATCGGACCGCCTTTCTTTACTCAGAACTCCCGGGACACTTCGTCGCTGCTGTGAGACCGGAGCACCAGGTGGCCTTCGAGGCCCTTTTCTCCTCCGACGAAATTGAACTCATGGGTACGGCCGACCGTTCGGCGATGATCGGCGTAGACGCAGCGAAACTAGACGTGCGGGAGCTCTCCCGCGCATGGAGGCAGGTATGAGAAAAGTCCTCGTCCTTACAGGAGATGGAATTAATAGTGAGAATGAACTTGCTCTTGCATTCTCCCGGCAAGGAGCTTCGGTGACGAAGCTTCACGTCAACGTTCTTTTGGCCGAACCCTCGATCCTTCGTAACTACGAACTACTCGCTCTTCCTGGTGGCTTCAGCTTCGGCGACGAGATCCGCTCTGGAAAAATCCTAGCCGAGAAGATGCGTGACGTTCTCTCTGGGGCCCTGGCTGAATTCCGCGCTCGGGATGGTCGTATCATCGGGATCTGCAATGGCTTCCAGGTTCTCGCGCAGCTTGGAGTTTTCGATGAGGGTGAGCGCAGCTTCACCTTGGCGGAAAATGATCACCGAACTTTCATCGATAAATGGACAAAACTCACGATAACAGAAAACGGATCGGCCTGGTTCCGTAATCTCAGTGGAAGCCTTTACTTGCCGGTAAGGCACCGTGAAGGACGCATCGTTGGTCGCGGCGAGCTTCGTTCGGCACTTAGCTACGATGAAGATGTGAATGGCTCGAAGGACCGGATCGCCGGAGTTACAGATCGTTCCGGAAATGTCCTGGGCCTCATGCCTCACCCTGAAGTCGCCTGTTTTGGTTTCCTTCACCCGTTCAAGGACGGAGCTGAGGAAAACGCTGCGAAGGTCACCCGCCTCTTCATTAACGGATTAGCCTAAAGGATAGACCTATGAACACACTTAAACCCACTCGAGCTCTCGTAAGCGTTTCGGATAAAACCATGCTCGATGGCCTCGTGCCAGTACTCTTATGTAATAAGATCGAAGTCATCTCCACCGGTGGCACCGCCGATTACCTGCGGACTCTTGGCGTGGCCGTGACGCCGATCCAGGAGGTGACTGGAAACCCCGAGGCGTTCGGTGGCCGAATGAAGAGCATTTCCTTCCAGGTCAGCTCTGCTCTCCTGTTTCGGCGCGACCATGATCAGGATCTCCGGGAGGCACGGGAACTTCAGATCCGTCCAATTGACCTCGTGATCTGTAACCTCTACCCATTCAAGAAAGTGGCGGCCCAGGCCAAAGCAAGTGTTGAGGAACTCATCGAGAATATCGACGTCGGGGGCCCCGGCATGATCCGCGCCGCCGCTAAAAATATGGCATGGGTTACTGTTGTCACTGATCCTTCCGACTACGGTCGGCTGGCCGAAGCGCTCGATGGTGCTGGAGTATCTCTTGAACTTCGGCGAGAACTCGCCCTCAAGGCCTTTGCTCTCACAGCTCAGTATGACCTCGCGATCGCGACTCGACTCGCTCGAGAATTCGCGGCTGATTTTCCTGAAGTCTTCTCATCCGAGACGAAACCACTTCGCTACGGAGAAAATCCGCACCAGGAAGCGAAACTCTTCATCCTCCCCAACCAAAATGGGACAGCATCACTCGCGGAGGCGCCGGTTTTGCAGGGGAAAGAGATTTCCTATAACAACTATCTAGATGCCGATCAGGCGTTTAAGTGCGTCTCCGAGCTTGCTTCAGAGTTCCCTGGCCATGATCACTGCGTGATCGTAAAGCACGGCATTCCTTGCGGGGTGGCCAGTGCCAAGGATCAGCTCACGGCCCTGACTACTGCCTGGGCTTGCGACGCGACCAGCGCCTTCGGAGGAATCATAGCTTTTTCAAAGGAAGTTAGTGCGGAATCCGCTCAGTGGCTCGCGAAAAATTTCATTGAAGTCGTCCTCGCCCCGGCCTATAGCGACGCGGCCCTGGAAGCATTTGCGGCGAAGAAGAATGTTCGCCTGGTCCAGGTACCTCTGAAGCGTAAAGATGCAGGAGAGTGGACCGTCCGTTCTATAAATGGTGGCGTCCTCTGGCAGAGCGAAGACGAGAAACTCACGACCACGCTTTCGATTCCTACAGAGCGAAAGTTCACCGAGGCAAAGACTGCGGTTGTTCGCTTTGGTCTTGCTGTCGGAAAATACCTGAAGTCTAATTGTCTGCTTCTTGTTGACGAGCGAGACGGCGCCTTCTCGATCCTCGCCTCAGGTGTAGGTCAGCCAAACAGGCTCGAATGCCTCTCGCTTCTTTTGGGCCCACGGTTACGTGCGCGCAAAATAGATCCAACCGGTGCAGTGCTCGTGTCAGACGCCTTTTTCCCATTCCGAGACTCCATCGAGGCAGCAAAGGAGTGGGGGATTGATCACGTCGTGCAGCCTGGAGGCTCGATCAAGGACGCGGAAGTGATCGCCGCCTGTAACGAACATAATATCGCCATGGCCCTAACCGGCGAGCGCCACTTCCGGCACTAGGACAATTTTTATGGATTATAAAGCAGCAGGTGTTGACGTCGAGAAGGGTGACCTCTTCGTCGAGAAAATCAAGACCTTCATCAAAGACACTTATACCGATAGCGTAAAGAGCGGCGTGGGCGGCTTCGCGGCACTCTATGAGATCGACGAGGACCGCTACCTCGCTGCCGGAACGGACGGCGTCGGAACAAAGGTGAAACTCGCTCAGGAACTTGGGATCCACGACACCATCGGCCAGGATTTGGTCGGGATGTGCGTGAATGACGTCGTATGTACCGGAGCGCGGCCTCTGTTCTTTCTCGATTACCTAGCGACGGGCAAACTTGACCTCGAGGTCCACGCGGGTCTCGTCGAAGGCATCGCCCGCGCTTGTAAAGAAGTCAAATGCGCTCTCATCGGTGGGGAGACTGCGGAGATGCCCGGAGTCTACGAGGACGGTGTCTATGACCTGGCCGGATTCTGCGTAGGGGAAGTCTCCCGCGAGGCCTGGCTTGGGCCGGATAAGGTTCAAGTAGGAGATACCCTGGTGGGCCTTCGATCTTCCGGATTTCACTCGAATGGATATTCGTTGGTGAGGAAGCTCGTCGCGGATCACGAGACTGAGCTCAAGCGAGAGCTCTTGACTCCGACCCGCCTCTATGTGAACCAGGTCCAGCGACTCCTTCGGACTCAACGGCAGAACGTCCATGGAATCGCCCACATCACTGGCGGTGGATTCCATAATATTCCGCGGATGAACGAAGCGCTGGGTTACGAAATTTTAACACTGCCAGGTCCGGAACATCGCTCACGGGCGATGAACACCATCATCGAACGCTCAAAACTTTCCATTGAGCACTTGTTCGAAACTTTCAATATGGGGATCGGACTCGTGATCGCTTGCGCTGACCCAGATCTTCTTCTGCGTGAGTTAGCACTTATGGGCGAACAACCCCTCATCCTTGGGCGAGTAACGGCCCAAAGTGGTCTTAAACTCGGTTAAGAACTTTTTTGAACTGACACTGGTAGTGGAAGCGCAGGTTCTCGAAGTCCACCCACTTCGTCGCATCGTGACAGAGTTTGCGTTCACTCAGCTCAGAATGGAGATTGTTCCTAAGTTCATCTTTTGTTTTTGAGCGGAAGAACGCTGCCTGCACCGCTTCGTAGAGCTCCTCGCGTTTGGTCGTAGGATTTCCTTCGATCAATTTATGCAGGACGTAGCTAGAGTAAATTTTCTCGTTCGCTTCTACTTTTGCTTCGATCCGCGGGCGGTCGATGACTAAGTTATCCACAACTGTTTTCATCCGTCGAAGAGCATAGACTAGAAGGCCAAAGTGGTCCGGGAGAAGCAGGCGCTCAACACTTGAGTGAGAGATGTCCCGCTCATGCCAGAGAGCGCAGTTTTCAAGGACTGGGATGACGTGTGAGCGCAGGAGTCGCGCCATACCGGTGATGTTCTCTGAAGAAATAGGGTTCTTTTTATGGGGCATGGTTGAGGAGCCTTTCTGGCCCTTAGAGAAGCCCTCTCTCACTTCGTCGATGTCTGAGTGCTGGAGTAGCCGCAGTTCCACCGCCAGGCGTTCGAGGCCGGACGCGATGAGGGCTCCGATGGAAATGATCTTCGCGTAGTGATCCCGTGGGACAACCTGGGAAGAGACTGCTTCAACCTTAAGTCCTAGTCTGTGAAGTGTGCGCTCCTCTTGCTCCGGAGTCACAACGGTGTAGTTTCCTACAGCTCCAGAGAGCTGGCCCGTAATTCCTTCACTCGCTTGCCGCCAATCGGCGAGGCGACGGCCTAGCTCAGCACTCGCAGAGAGAAACTTCTGTCCAAAGACCATGGCCTCGGCGCTGATCCCATGGCTGCGACCGATGCAAAGAAGATTGGCCGTCTCCTCAGCACGCACCCGGAGTGCTGCTGCCAAGGATACGAGATCAGTTTCCACAAGCTTCATGCTGTCTTTGATCAACAGAGCGTGGGCGGTATCAATAACATCGGAGGAAGTTATCCCGAAATGAAAGAAGCGACCATCTTCCGGGGGGAACTGCTCAGTGACACTCGTACAAAAGGCGATCACATCATGGTTTGTCACCCGCTCGATCTCTTCAATCCGGGTAGGATTGATTCTCGCAGCTGAGAGCTTGCGTGCCGTTCCCTCGGGAACGAGACCATCTTCTTCAAGTGTCTGAAGGTGGGCTAGTTCGACGGTAAGGTAGTACTTGAATTTGCCCTCTTCAGTCCAGAGGTGGCTTACGTCTTCGATGTCATAACGGCTAATCATAATGGTCTCTTATATGAAGTGGATTTTGTCACTCAGCTCACCAGGATTTACCCCGCTCGCTCGTCCACCGAAGTCCTTTAAGATTTTATCTTGGAGACTTTCGATGCTTTTGGTAAACCCGAGGTCCATCCGGCCCGCTACGAAATGGCTCCGCATGATGTCGATCAGCTCATTGAGCTCCGCTTGAGTGATTTTTGTTTTGAGCTCTTCATCAACGAGCACAGTAATTTTTCGCTCGAGGACAGAGACCATAATCATGGCCGTGAGCTTATGACTGACTCTCGACGTTCCGAGAGTATGGAAGCACTCAATGGCCTTCTCAGCCGTCTCACGTTCCGTCTCTAGTTCGCTGAGGGCAAGCCTTTTGGGGCCCTCGAAATGGCCAACCCATACCATCAACAGTGTGGTGGTTAACATGGCCAGGGGCCAGAGGTAGCCATGGTGGAGGTCTACGAATAGGCTAAAGATAAAAGTGAGCGCTGTTCCCGCAAGGACACCAAAGCGCCAACTCGCTGCTGGGTAAAGGTCAGAGGCACGTGCCAGTACTAAGAGAAGTTCACAGCCAGTTGAAGTCTCGAAGGCCACTAAACGATCTTCGATGAGTTTTGTATCTTCTTGTGTGATGAATGTTTTCATTACCAACTCCCCGATGAGCCACCGCCCGAAAAGCCGCCTCCACCACCGCTCCAGCCACCTCCACCTCCACCGCCGTAACCTCCGCCTCGACCACCACCACTCATGGCGAGGGCGGTCAGGAAGTTGCCGATTCCCATGAGCCCGAGTGCCAGGCCTACAACAAAGACGGCCAGGAGAAGTACCAGTGGAAGTCCAAGCAAGAGCGAGACGCCGCTAAAACCTACACCAGTGAAGAGACCACGGACTAAGGGGCGACCCTTGAAAATCGTGCCGCCAAGGGCAAGGATTCCCAAGATCGCCATGATGAAAAATTCGCCGCCGGCTATCCGAGTTCGTGGGGCCGCTCGGCGGACATAGCCGGTCGGTGCCTCTGTAGCGGTGATATTAAATTTCTTGGCCACCTCTTCTAGGAAACTGCGGAAGGCTTCGTGAAAACGACCCTGACGGAAAAGGCGAGGGAAAATGTCGCGTGTATAGATCGTTGTATCGTAGTCAGTGATTTCACCCTCGATGCCGTTTCCGACCTCGATTCGTACTTTCCGTTCGGCGCGTGAAAGGATGACCAAAAGACCATTGTCTTTTTCTTTGGTTCCGAGTTGCCACTTTTCAGCAACACGGATTGAAAAATCCTCGATCTCAAGGCCCTGGAGGTCCGGAACTGTGAGAATTGTAACCTGGGGTCCGTTGTGAGTATTCAGCTCGTACGCCAGCTTAGACAGGTCGGCTTCTTCAGCTTCGGAAAGAAAGTTGCCTAGGTCCATGACCGGAGCTGAGAGCGCCGGAAGTTTGACCTCCTGGGCCAGCAGTGATGAACTACTTAGAACGAGTGCTAGAAGGAGCAGGTGGACAAGGAGGTAGCGCACTAGAATTTAACTTCCGGTGTCTTCTGCTCGGCTTCCGTGGCCGTGAACTGAGGCTTTTTATCAAAATGATGGATGAGTGAGTTCGTTAGGCTCGTCGGGAAAACGGTTACGAGATTGTTGAACTCCTGCACGGTTTCGATGAAGCGTCGGCGGGCGATCGCGATCCGATTCTCAGTGCCTTCGAGCTGGGCCTGCAGCCCCTGAAAGTTGGTGTTCGCTTTTAGGTCGGGGTAGCGCTCGGAGACCACCATGAGCCGACCCAGGGCCTGGGACACTCCAGACTGTGCCGATTGAAATTCTTGGAGTTTCTCTGGCGTAAGTTTTGTTGGGTCAATAGTGACCGCCGTTGCTTTCGCGCGCGCCGAGACCACAGCTTCGAGAGTTTCTTTTTCGTGGCTCGCGTAGCCCTTCACTGTCTGGACTAAATTGGGAATGAGGTCTGAGCGCCTCTTATACTGGTTCTGAACTTCGGCCCAACTCCCTTCGACAGCGTTGTTGGCCTGAGGAATGGATTGGAGACCGCAGGAAACGAGAAAAGAGCAAGAAAGAATTAAAACGATAACTGACTTCATAGAAGACTCCTGATGGTCAAAAAAAAACCCAAAGTACGTTACTACCTTGGGTCCAATTTTGATTAAATCAAGCGCCTATGGCAAACTATTTGTTGATGCTAGCAACGAGCTTAGTGAGACGAGAAGTCTTACGAGAAGCAGTTTGTTTTTTCATCGCCGGAGACTTGGCGAGCTTAGCAATAAGAGACTGAGCCTTGATGAGGAGAAGTTTCGCTGTGGAGACGTCACCTTTAGCTGCAGCATCGCGCAGTGCCTTAACAGCAGTTCTGCTTGCGGCCGTCTTCATTTTATTCGCCATACGGCGCTTCTTTTCTTGTTTTGCTCTTTTTTCAGATGATTTGTGATTCGCCACGATGGTTCTCCTAAGTGTGAACAGGTCCTTTCAGAAATATTGCGAAGTTATAATCTAAACATTACCTGCATGGCAATAGTGAAACAATAAAGGTCTTTGGCAAACCCATCGCGCTTTGGTATTTTTTCACGGCTAAACCATCATTATATAAGGAATAATTCCGATGCAAAAAATTCAAGTTATTGGAATCGTTGGATCAGGTCAAATGGGACGAGGTATTGCTCAAGTTGCTGCACAGAGCGGTTTTGATGTCGTTCTTTATGACGCATTTAGCAGTTCTCTTGATTTCGGACTTACTTTTATAAAAACGCAGCTGGCAAAAGGTGCGGAGAAGGGAAAATGGACTTCTGACGAAGCTGCGAAGTCTTTGAGTCGTATCAAAACAAGTCTCGAGCTTGCCGACCTCAAGCATTGTGACCTGGTTGTAGAAGCGGCCACCGAACGAAAGGAGCTGAAGTTCGAGATCTTCCGGAAGCTTGATGAAGTCGTCAAGGAGACCGCGATCCTCGCATCCAACACCTCCTCCATTTCGATCACAGAAATTGCCGCTGTCACCAAAAGACCTCAGCTCGTGGCCGGCATGCACTTTATGAACCCTGTTCCGGTTATGAAGCTTGTCGAAGGCATCCGCGGTCTTGAGACCTCCGACGAGACTTTTGATACTGTTGCTGCCGCTGCCGAGAAAATGGGGAAGGTTTTCGTCCGCGCTAAGGACTACCCAGGTTTTGCGGTCAACCGAATCCTTATGCCTATGATCAACGAAGCGGTTTACGCGCTCTTTGAAGGAGTCGCCGAAGTGAAGGACATCGACTCTGCGATGAAACTCGGCACGAATCAACCCATGGGGCCGCTTGAGCTCGCTGACTTTATTGGCCTCGACACCTGCCTTGCGATCATGAACGTTCTTCATGAGGGCCTGGGCGATACTAAGTACCGCCCGTGTCCACTTCTCAAGCAATACGTCGCCGCTGGCCGCTTCGGGCGCAAGAACGGTAAAGGGTTCTATACGTATGATAAGTAACTACGAAACTATCACCTTTGAAAACGAAGATGGCATCGGCGTTCTAAAGATCAACCGGCCGACGAAGCTCAATGCCCTGAACATTCAGGTGCTCCGGGAATTAAAGCAGTGCCTGACTGAGATGGGGATGTACGACTATCAAGGCCTCATCGTCACTGGAGAAGGGGATAAGGCCTTCATCGCCGGCGCAGACATCGCTCAGATGAGGCCCATGACCGTCGGCGAGGCGACCGCCTTTTCCGAGTTAGGTCAGCAAGTGACCCTCCTCTTCGAAGCGCTCCCGTTTCCCACCATCGCCGCAGTCAACGGGTTTGCCCTCGGTGGGGGATTCGAAATGGCGCTTAGCTGTGACTTTATCTTCGCCTCCGTGAATGCCGTCTTCGGTCTACCGGAAGTCAAACTCGGTCTTATCCCGGGTTTCGGCGGAACAGTAAGGCTTGAGCGGGCCGTGGGTCAGCGCCGCGCTCGGGAGATTCTTTTTTCTGGACGCAACGTCACCTGCGATGAAGCTCAGAGGTTAGGGATTGTGCTCGAAACATACCCTACGAAAACGGGTCTTCTTGAGGGGTGTCGTAAGTGGCTTGGTCTTGCGTCACAGAATTCTCCGTCCGCCATTGCCCAGGCCAAGCACGCTCTCAGGACTTCGAGTGAGGAGCTGGTGGGTCTCGGTCTGATGCTTGAACGTGAGGAGTTCGGGAATCTCTTCCAGACGCCGGAAATGGTGGAGGGGACCGATGCCTTCTTAGAAAAAAGAAAACCAAATTTTAGACAAACATAAAGGATATTCCCCTATGATGCTCGACGAACAGTACAAAGAAATCCGTGCCATGGTGAAGAAGTTTTCCGACACTGCCGTCGCTCCTCTGGCACAAAAGATTGACCATGAGGGGCAATTACCGAAAGAGATCATGACTCAGCTGGCGGAGAACGGTTTCCTGGGATCCTATGTTCCCGAAGAATACGGTGGGGCCGGCATGGACTACTTGTCTTACGCGCTGATTGTGGAGGAGATCTCCCGGAATTGCGCCTCCACAGGTGTCTTCGTCTCTGCTCATACTTCTCTCGGGATTTGGCCCATCTTAAACTTCGGAACTGAGGCCCAAAAGAAAAAATACCTCCCGAAGATGGCCTCGGGTGAATGGATCGGCTGTTTCTGTCTGTCCGAACCAAACGCCGGGTCTGACGCCGGATCCCTCTCAACTTTCGCGGAAGATAAGGGAGACCATTGGGAGATCAACGGCGTAAAAAACTGGATCACTAACGGTAAGGAAGCTGGCGTGTGCATCGTCTTTGCCAAGACGAAAAAGACCCCTGATTACAAAGGTATCTCGGTGTTCATCGTTGAAACCACCACTCCAGGTTTTTCGATCATAAAAGAAGAAGATAAACTTGGGATCCGAGGCTCCAGCACCTGCCAGCTCGCCTTCGATAAGGTTAAAGTTCCGAAAGATGCGCTTCTGGGCGAGCCGGAGAAAGGGTTCAGGATCGCTATGGCGACACTTGACGGCGGTCGCATTGGGATTGCCTCTCAGGCACTTGGCATCGCACAGGGGGCCTTCGATTACGCGATCCGCTATACCAAGCAGCGCGTTCAGTTTGGGGCGCCTCTTTCTGACTTGCAAGGAATTCAGTTTATGCTCGCTGACATGAGCACAAAAATCGGTGCCTCTAGGCTTCTTATCTATCATGCCTCCGCACTCAAGGACGCAGGGCTTCCGTATTCCAAAGAGTCTGCTCAGGCCAAGCTCTTTGCCTCCGAGAGCGCCATGTGGGTAACGACCAAGGCAATACAACTTTGTGGCGGTAATGGTTATACGAAGGAGTATCCAGTGGAGCGCTTTTTCCGAGACGCCAAAATCACTGAGATCTACGAGGGAACTTCCGAGGTCCAGCGGATGGTCATTGCGGCGAGCGAATTAAAGGCGATCCATTAATTTTGCCCTCGTCAATAGACACGCCGTTTGCTAGAGTGTCCATTAAATTTGTTTTATTCGCGTAGCGTACGCGTCTGTTATTATTTAGAGGAGAAAACCATGGCGAAAAAGAAGCCGGCCGCTAAAATGCCGAAGAAGCC
>JAIYDC010000118.1 GCA_027487685.1 Pseudomonadota bacterium
CTCGTGATCGGGTATGATTTTAGGGACTTCAATTAGAGATACGATAGGAGCCTTCAAATGTCATCGGTTAAAAATCTCCCCGGTTCTATGCGCACCCATCACTGCGGTGAACTCCGTGAGACGGACATCGGAAAAACCGTCACTATCTGCGGCTGGATGAATAAGTACCGGAACCTCGGGAGTCTCCACTTCATTGACCTGCGGGATAAGTACGGAGTAACGCAGCTTGGATTCGAAGCCTACCGTGGTGACGTAGCCGAGCTGCGGAAATTTTCTTTGGAGTCCGTGCTGCTTGCCACCGGGAAGGTTGTTGCGAGACCGGAATCGGCGCGGAATCCCAACATGGCAACGGGGCTGGTTGAAGTCGAGGTCGCAGAGATCCGTCTCCTCTCACTCGCCGAAGAAGTACCGTTCCTGCCCCACGCGATGGTTCAGGCGACCGAAGACCTGCGCCTGCGCTACCGTTATCTTGACCTGAGGTCAAAGAAGCTCCAGGACATATTGACCCTTCGCTCAGAGACCACGAAGAAGGCCCGCCTTTCCCTCTACGAACTTGGGTTCAATGAAATAGAGACACCGATTCTCTATAAGACCACTCCTGAGGGGGCCCGGGACTACATCGTTCCTTCTCGTGTTCATCCGGGGAAGGTCTACGCTCTGCCTCAGTCGCCGCAGACTCTCAAGCAGCTTCTGATGATCGCGAATACAGACAAGTATTTTCAGATCTGCCGCTGCTTCCGGGATGAGGATCTTCGTGCCGACCGGCAGCCAGAGTTCACGCAGATCGACATCGAGGTCTCTTTCCCAACCCTTGAATACATGAAGAATCTTGCCACCCACTTGGTTAAGCGTGTCTTTGGTTTTAATGATGACTTTCAAATGCACTCGATCTCCTACGACGAAGTCATGCGCGACTATGGCTCAGATAAGCCGGACGTTCGCTTCGGTTTGAAGCAACTTGACGTCACGGCACTCTTTCGTGGTTCTGCGTTTGGGACCTTTGCTGAGGTCGCCGCGACACGTGACGGGATGGTGAAAGCGATGTTCATTCCAGTGTCCATCGGCACGCTCGCACGCAAGGACATCGATCAACTGGTTGAAGTGGTTAGGCCATATGGTGGTAAAGGTGTTGCGTGGGTCAAAGTCGAAAATGGTGTGGCGAGTGGTGGCATCTCGAAGTTCATCGATGTAAAGCTTCTGTCTGAGCTGTTTGAAAGGTCTCCGGAAAAGGGTGACGGTCTTTGGTTCTTCTGCGCCGATAAAAACTTCAATGTGACTCATGACTGCGCTGACGCTCTAAGGCGGCACTTCGGTAAGCACTTTAATCTGATTGATGCCGATAAATATGCCTTCCTGTGGGTCTACGATTTTCCACTCTTTGATTATGACTCCGAGGCGAATACACTGGGTGCCAAGCATCACCCGTTCACTCGGCCCAAGGACGAAGACATGGAGCTTTACTACTCCAATGATAAATCCCGTGTTAAGGATGTTAAGGCCTATGCCTACGACATCGTTTGTAACGGCTACGAGATCGGGGGCGGTTCCCTGCGGATCTTCGATAATCAGCAGCAGTCCCGCATGTTCGAACTTCTCGGGTTTACGCCAGAAGATGCTCAGCACCAGTTTGGCTTCTTCATTGAGGCGTTAAAATACGGGACTCCTCCTCACGCGGGGATGGCGTTTGGTATGGATCGGATCATTATGCTCCTTGCTAAAACCGACTCCATTCGCGACGTGATCGCCTTCCCTAAAACTGCTTCGGCGACTGATCTCATGGCAAGTTCACCCTCACGGCCAAGCGATGCTCAAACCCGCGAACTAGGCTTTCAGTGGCTCGGCGACTCGAGGAATTAAATGAGCTACCTATTGGTCGTCGATGACGAAGCTGATATTCGTGACATCTTCGAGCTCATTCTCAGGCGGTCCTTTTCCCTTGAGGTCGTATTAGCAGAGTCGGGCAACAAGGCGATCGAAGTGATACGAACTCGCGGAGTTCCGAAGGTTGTTATCTCTGATATGAACATGCTCGATGGCGATGGTATTTACCTCTTCACGACCATGCGTGAGAGTGGATGGAACGTACCCTTTATCATTTGCTCAACTAATGCCAAGGAAATTCAGAAGAAGTACCCGGACATGTACGGCGTGATAGAAAAGCCCGACATCATCGGACCTGCTGTCCAGATGGTGGATAGACTTCTGAAGCGGTCTGATACTCAGCCGTCCTTTGTTGCGATCCGAATTTCATTTCTTATGCGTCTTGGGACTACCAGTTACGACCTGTACATGAGTCTCTCTGATTCAAATTTCGTTAAGGTCCTCAATGCAGGGGACGCCTTCGTCGTCAGCGATGCGAACCGTTTTGTCGCCAAAAACATCGATTACCTTTATCTTAGTGCAGCTGATGCGGATCTTTTTTTACAAAACTTCGAGAAGAACCTGGCCACGCTGTCCGAATCAACTCCCTCGCCCAGTGACCTGGCTGGGCTCACTCTCGATTCGCTGGAGTCCGTTGAGCGGATGGCCCGTTCTCTAGGTTGGACTCCGGATGTCCTCTATGCCGCAAGACGCGCTATTGACCTTGCGGTTAAGACTGTTAGTCTCAATGCAAATCTTTTTCGGGCCTATAAAGCGCGGTTGAGTTCCGGTGGTGGGCCTTATTCTCGGCACGTGGGAATGCTCGCCTTTTTGGCCTGCGGTTTTTGCTATAAACTTGGTTGGGTCAGCGAGTCCACGCAAATGAAGCTTGGCCTGGCGGCCCTCCTGCATGATCTTACAGTTGATGAGGAGATTTACGACGATATTATTCTGTGGAATCAGGCGGCGTCAGATCTTGCGGATAAAACGCCCGCGGTGGTGAAGTATAGGAACCATCCCTATGAAGCAGCGAGCCTCGTTCAGTCCATGAAGAATATTCCGCCTGATGTTGACCAGATCATCCTGCAGCACCATGAAATGCGTGACGGTCGAGGCTTCCCTCGAGGCTTAAATCCTAATCGAATTTCGCCGATGGCCAGTGTCTTTATCATCGTCGAAGATCTCATCAATTTCACCGCCGACGCTGAAGATTTAGACCAGCGTGTTCAGGAGTTTTTGAAACTCAAGGAAAGTCAGTATAGTTCGGGGAATTTTCGAAAGGTTTTCGAGGCCATGCGGGAGACGGCACAGATTGGATCGTAAAATCTGTTTTTGATTAAGCCGCCTGATCTAGCTCAACACTGTTTAAGTGCACTATTTTTTTAGGCTCCATGAAGGCTCTGAGATCAATCTGCTCTTTTTCTTCAACTCTCATTAAGTCTTGGTAAAGGTAATCGCTATCCTGGAGCTCGCTCCAGATTTTTTTGAAAAGCAAGAAGGTTAACCCTCCTGATAAACAAAGGAGGGATGAATGAGTTGCCCATCGAATAGCCCTGCGGAAGCTTTTGGACGGCATGGGAAGTCGTTTGCCCATGAGCATAAGCCCCCAGGACTGGCCGTGATTTAGGAAATAGCTCATAAAAAAGTAATTAAAAACCACAAAGGGGATGACTGCACCTGAGAAGCTCTCAAGTGTAGAAAAGTTAAATATTCCCTGGAGTCCCTGGGTCACCATCAGTGTGCTCACTGAAAGGTTAAACATCGCCACCATCACCGAGACCATGGTGATCGCCATGAAGAAATCCATGGAGTGTCCCAGGAGGAGTTTCCATGTTTGTGGTTTCTCCTTGGGCGGAGCAAGTAATGTAGGAGGTAGCTTTTCTGAATGCTCAGCAAACGTGACCAGATTGATTGGGTTCATCTTCACCTCTAGATAACTGGTCGGCATCTGGAACCAGTTTCTTTAGGTCTTCAGGTGTTACAAACCCTTACAATCCTGCGGGCAATTGCAGATATTTTCAAAGTTTTTTGAATCGCAGGTGCCGTCGCCACAGTGGACGCAAGAGCCATCGGTTCCTGGTGGTAGGAGAGCGGCCTCTTTGCAGCCAAGCTTCAGGTAGTTTGAGTGCTGCCAGGAATTCGTTAAGAGGAGGCCCGAACAGCATACAGGTGCACCGACTTTGCTTCCCCCGGCCCGGACGCCCACTTTTGCACAAGGAGGAGCATCAGAACTTGGTGGAAGAACTGCTAGCGTGCTCCCAGAGAGCACCAGAAGAAGAAAAACAATGCGATGCTTACGTAGAAGTGTGTTGGAACCATTCATTGGAGGCCTGCTTTTAGTTCGTGGAGTATTTGGATGGCCTGGATCGGGGTTAGGTTGAGAACGTCTAGCGACTTGAGGTCGTCTTCGAGGCGCGAGAGGTAGTCTGGGACTTCGGGTTGAGTCTTGGGAGAAAAGAAACTTAACTGGGTGTCCAGGATGGCCTCGCTTCCGGACTCTTTGGCCTCGAGTTGGCGGAGGATTTCGCGGGAGCGCTTAAGGACTTCTTTTGGAAGACCTGCAAGCTCTGCCACATGAATCCCAAAGCTCTGCGTGGCGCCGGCCTCGATGAGCTCGTACATGAACTGGACCTTGCCGTTTTTTTGCTCTGTGCGCACGGTGAAGTTTTTTGCCTCTGGCATGCTGTCGACGAGTTCGATCAGCTCATGATAGTGGGTCGCGAAGAGAGTGATGGGTCTGAGCCTTTTAACAAAGTGCTCGACGAGGGCCCAGGCGATGGAAAGTCCATCATAGGTGGAGGTTCCACGACCGATCTCATCCAGGATGATGAGTGAGCGCTCGGAAGCATGGCGGAGGATCTCTGCCGTTTCGGCCATCTCCACCATAAAAGTGGACTGACCTTTGATAATGTCGTCGGAGGCTCCGAGCCGAGAGAAGAGGTAGTCACAGACGCCGATCTCGGCTTCGGCCGCGGGTACGAAGCAGCCGAGCTGGGCCAGGTACTGAATGATAGCGACTTCACGCATGACCGTGGTCTTTCCCGCCATATTTGGCCCGGTGATGAGCCCGAAATAGGTCTTTTCGTTGAGCTCGATGTTGTGCGGGATAAAGCTGTCCTTGATGTTCGCCTTAATCAGCGGGTGCCAGGCACCCTGGATACGGACTAGCTTTCGATCTGCCACCAGTACTGGCCGGGAGAAGTTCTCCTGGAGGCTTACCCAGGCCAGAGACTGAAAGACATCGATCTGCGCCAAGCGTTTAGCGACATCGAGGACTAAATGGGCTTCGCCCTCGATCCGGCGGCAGATTCCGTCGAAAATCTCCCTCTCGAGCTTCATCAGGCGATCGAAGGCCTGGGTGACATCTTTTTCGAAAGTGTCGAGCTCTGCCGTGACATAGCGTTCATTGTTCACGAGGGTTTGCCGGCGCTGGAACGATTTCGGAACTTTACCTAAGTGTGAGTTGGAGACTTCAATAAAATAGCCGGAAATATTATTGTGCTTGATCTTGAGATTACCGATCGTCGTTTCTGCACGGTACTTGGCCTCGAGGCGAAGAATCTCATCAGACGCAGAATCAGCGAGCTTTGAGAGGCGGTCACGTTCGGCGTGGGCACCGCTCCTGATGAGGTTCCCTTTGTCGAAGTGTGCGCCGAGTTCGTCGTTGATCGTATGACGGATCTCGGCAGCGAGTTTCGCCAGAAAGTCCATGTCCTTGCGCGGGAGTTTTTGGAAGAAGCTAAACCCTTCCTGTTCCATCTGACCCTCGATCGAAAGAAAGGTCTCAAAGGCATGAGCGAGATTCAGGATGTCACCGGCAATGGCCTTTCTGGTGGAGATCTTGGCTATGATCCGGTCCAGGTCCCGGACGTCAGCGAGGCTCGTCCGAAGGAGCTTGATGACTGAGGGTTTCTCAAGCATTCCCTGGATCAGGTCGAGGCGTTTATTGATCGCTATGGCATCACACAGAGGCGCCTGAAAGTACTGTTTAAGGAATCGCGCTCCCATGGCGGTACGGGTTCGGTCGAGGAAGCCTATGATCGAGCTCCCGGCAGCATCCCGGCCCCGCGGGAAAATCTCCAGTCCAGCAAGAGTTGAAAAGGTGACCTTCATCGTCTCGTCATTATTGAGCATGCGGAAAGGTCTCAGGTGACTGATCTTTTCTAAAGTCTGTGTGCTCGTGACGTAATAGCTCAAAGCGCCGAGCGGAGCGAGGACCGCCGGAAGCTGAGCGATGATCCCGTCCCGCTGGTAGGTTGGAATGAGCTTCTGGATATAAAAGCCCGAGTGCTTTTCCTCGAAGTACTCCTGTGAAAGGTGAGTCTTCAGGACATCGATGCTCGCCAGGTAGTCATCTACGATAGGGTAGGCCTCCCACTGGCCTAAGTAGGAAATGAACTCCTTGGGTCTGGCCATAAGAAGTCTTTCACTAAAGTCTTCGATCGTTTTGAACGTGGTTCCAAAGAAATCACCCGTCGTGAAATCCAGCAGGACGAGGATAAACTGGTTGCCATCGCGGATTCCGCTGGCGAGGAATTTGTTCTCGGAACCGCTGGCCTTGTCGAGGTCATAGGGTATTCCTGGAGACACGATCTGAGTCACCCCGCGCTTCACGATTCCCTTAACTGATTTTGGGTCTTCGAGCTGCTCACAGATCACAACCTTTTGACCTGCTTGCGAGATCCGATCGACATAGGTCGCCGCTGCATGATGTGGGATCCCGGCCATCGGTATGGGTACATCGCCCAGTTTGCCGCGGACAGTGAGTGTTATGTTTAACAGCCGCGCAGCTTCCCGGGCGTCTTCGAAAAACATTTCGTAAAAGTCTCCCATGCGGAACATCAGGAGGATATCCGGGTACTGCTTCTTGACCTGATAATACTGCTCCATCATAGGAGTCAGTTTGACGCCATTGGCGACGAGTTGGGCGAGAGTCTGACTCTCATGAACCATTTGATTTTGCATGCGATGAAAGCTACCAAAAAGGGAGCAAAACCGTCACCTGAATTCCCCTGACAAAGCGCGCTCGATTTAAACACAACTATCTGGAATCAATCAAAGGAGTATAATAGGGAGTATGAGAATCCCGGACCCTAGATCAATAATTGTTATTGCAGCCTACCTCGCACTGAACATCTTCATCATCGGAGCGAGTTTGAACATCCGGCTTGAGACGGGTGATAAGCCGGTGAAGCCCAAGACTCTAGCTCCCGAGTATACGGAGATTAGTCAGCTGGAATACTTCCATGTGAAGAACGCGGTTCCGCAGATGTCTCTCTCGGCGGAACGCATGCGTTCCCAAGGGGAGGCCCTTGCGGAGTTTGAATATCCTCGAGGTGTGTATAACCTTAGCTCTCAGGATCGGACTTTGAAGTACAGCGCAGACCATGGTCGTTACAAAAAGGCGAAGGAACTCCTGACTCTCGTTGGTACGGTTAAGGTGCGCTCCGATGAGGGCACCTACATCGCGGACCGAGTCAGTTACCACTTTAAGAAGGACCTCGTCATCGGCAAAGGGAACGTGCACTTTGATGGCGAGGACCCGCGTTCGAAGGACATCCTGGCCGTGGCCTCGGAACGGATGCGCGCGAACCCGGGACTCAAGTGGTCGAAGTTCACAGGAAATGTCACCGGTAGTCTTCAGCGCAGGAAAAAGTACGAGGGGAAGCTCACCTTCGCCTCAAATGAGCTCCAGTTTGATGGGAACCAATCCCTGGCCCAGCTCGTAGGCGACGTGCGGATAAAGCGCGAGGCCTACGACATAACGTCCGGAAAAGCCGATGTGTTTCTCGAAAACTTTAATAAAAGTCTCAAGTATTTCGTCCTGAATGACGATGTGAAAGTCGTTGAAAAAATCCAGACTCCCGAGGGGGTCCAGGTTCGTAAGGCATTTGCCGAACGCCTTGAGGGCTTTGGGAAAGAGCAGAAAATGCTTCTGACCGGAGCACCGAGGGTCGAAATGGGCGAGGACGTGATTAAAGGCTACCGCATCACGATCCGTGAAAACACGGATCTGGTCGAAGTCGATGATGCGATGTCGGACGTTCAGGTGAAGAGAGAAAGGCCAAAGGAATAGGTAATGACAGCGAGTTTTCACGCGCGAGATCTTAAGAAAACATATAATGGCCGCGAGGTCGTTAGATCAGTCAGTATAGATGTTGAACGGGGTGAAGTGGTGGGTCTTCTTGGTCCTAACGGCGCAGGAAAGACGACATCCTTTTATATGATGGTTGGACTCGTGAAAGCAGATAAGGGTTTTATTAGTCTCGACGCCGAGGATGTGACAGACCTGCCTCTCCATGTACGTGCCAAACGTGGCATCGGATACCTTCCTCAGGAGGCGAGTGTCTTTCGCGAGCTTTCGGTGGAGGAGAACATTTTCTCTGTACTTGAGGTCCGAGATCTTACGGGTAAAGAGCGTCAAAACATTCTGGACGACCTGATCCGTGATTTTAGTCTCGACCACATCCGAAGGTCAAAGGGGCGAGAGCTTTCCGGGGGCGAGCGCCGCCGGGTAGAAATAGCTCGGGCGTTGGCCTTAGATCCGAAGTTTGTGCTCCTCGATGAACCGTTTGCTGGAGTGGATCCTCTCGCCGTGAGTGACATTCAGGCGATCATCAAGCGGCTGAAACAGAAGAATATTGGTGTTTTGATTACCGATCACAACGTTCGTGAAACGCTCGGCATCGTCGACCGCGCGTATATTATGAGCCAGGGTGAGTTGCTAGTGAGCGGCACACCGGAAGAAATTGTGAATAACGACGTCGCTCGGAAGTTTTATCTGGGCGAAGAGTTTAAGATGTAGGGGATGACCATGGCGATTAAGATGCATCAAGGCCTGAAACAGAGTCAGAGCCTCATGATCACGCCTCAATTGCAGCAGGCGATCAAGCTCCTGACGCTGACCCACCTGGAGATGACTACACTCATTTCTCAGGAAATGGTCGATAATCCCATGCTAGAGGAGATGGACGGCGAAGTGGACGGAGGTCCCGCCGAAGAATCCCGCGAGGAGATCGACTCTCATGAAGCAACGGCCGAGAATTTCTCTGGGCCCGAGCTGATCGAGGGCGCAAAGGACACCTTTGATTGGGAGTCCTACACGGAAGCTTTTAATAGTAGCTCTTCATCCTCGCCCAATATGAAAGAAAGCACCTCGCCGGATGACCTGCCGTCTTATGAGAACATGGTTTCAAAAAGCCAATCTCTTCAGGAGCACCTCGAGTGGCAATTGCGCATGGAGAGTTTAGGAGCTCAGGAACTTGCGTACTCACTCGATCTGATTGGTAACATCGACGATGATGGCTACCTTGAAATACCTCTCGACGAGATTATCGCTCGGCACCCTGCTCTTGAGCGTGATACGGCGATTGGACTTCTAGGCCTGGTTCAACATTTGGACCCCGTCGGCTGTGGCGCCCAGAATCTTCAAGAATGTCTTGGGGTTCAAGCGCGGATGTTGCCCGAGCGCTCGCCCCTGGTCGAACTCGTGATCGAGCGGAATCTTTCTGACCTCGAGAAAAAGGACTACGCGAAAATAGCGAAGGACTTCGGTGTCTCGAAAGAGAAGGTTAAAGACGCAGAGCTCGTGATCATGAGTCTAAACCCTAAGCCGGGAAGACTCGTGTCGGCGGATGAGACCCAGTATGTTGTCCCCGACATCTTCGTCGCCGAAGTCGGAGGCGAGTTCGTTGTCCAGGTCAACGATGAAGGTGTACCTCGTCTGCGGATCTCGAACCTGTACCGGTCGCTCATTAAAAGTGGTGAGTCCAACGTTGAGGCGAAGGAATTCGTCCAGGACAAACTCCGGGCCGCGCTGTGGCTCATAAAGTCCATCGAAAATCGACAAAAGACGATCTACAAAGTGGCCAACTCGATAGTCAGAACTCAGCAGGAGTTTTTCAAGAAGGGGCCCGCTTTTCTTAGGCCTATGATCCTTAAGGACA
>JAIYDC010000040.1 GCA_027487685.1 Pseudomonadota bacterium
ATACTTGCCGCCAGAGGAATTTGAAGAATTGAACAGAATGAACTATACAGTGGATAGAAATGATCGGCGGGGGTTCGAACTCTAAGCTAAATCGACTCTACGAAAACGACCGCACTCCAAACTTCAAGCCGCCTGAGCCTAAAAAACTCAGGCGGTTTTATTTAAGCTAACGATTCATTTCTCAATTCTTACATTGCCTGTAAAAATCCAAGTTCCTGCATCTTTATACTAACTGCACATTCATCACAATCGAGATCATATGGTAGCCAGTGAGGAAGGGCCTCCTTTAGATTCGTAGAGCACGGGTTACCCATGATCGCCCAGAGCTAGACGAGCTTCCTTGAGACGACATCAGGGTACTTTCGAGGGACACCTACCCTCTTGGTATAGGGCCTCGCACCAGACGTTTTTGAGAGAAGTTTTATGGCGTGTTTGCGGTTGTAGTTACAGTTGCAACAAAACTCGTTAAGTATCTGAGTTTTTTGTTTTTTAGTACTTTCTCTGTGGCGTTCTTTGACAGGAGCAAGATAAGCTCGCTTTGCCCCGAGTTCCATTAGCGACCTCCAAGTCGTTAAAGATTAAGTGTTTTCTGGTTACTTAATTATGGAACATCGGGGTTTAAAATCACAATTCTTCACACCCATTTCGGTGTCATTTTCATCGGTTCAATTCGTATTCCTTAAACGAGAAAGTCGAAGAACTATCGCCGAATCAAAGCACATGGACTACTTGATGGAGAAAAACGACGGTTTTTTTAAGCTCGAGATCATCAAAGAGAAGATGGGACTCTTCTTTGACGCCAGTAATGCGGACGAGGCATTCCAGGAGCTGGCGGAGATAAGGAATTGGTGCCACCAGCTGGAGTTTGGGCATCTTTTGAAGTGGCACCGGAACATTATGGAGGGGGTGGGACATCGTTAAAAACTACTTCGACCATAAGGTGACCACGTCGATTTCTGAGGGAATGAACAATGTTGTTAAAGCGCTCATCAGGAGAGGATTTGGGTACAAAAACATGAAGTATCTGAAGCTCAAAATCATGCAGCAGTGTGGGTTTCTGAACTCAACCTACTTCAATAAGAACGGGGATATGGTCAAATTATGAAATCAAGGAGTTCAACTTAAATGCAAAAGAACCTCGCCGGGCTGCTAAAGTGAGTATTATTCATTCAATCATGTCGATAGCTTGAGCATGACTAACTCCAAGCTCTTGGAATTAAATGTCCTTCAGGTCAATTTCCTGGCCCTTTTTTTGCTTGTTCAAAGAATAGACTAATAAAAAGATAACATTTTTTCCTATGGATCTTTATGAACAAGAGCTTCGGTTTGGTGTTTAAAATGCCGATCATCCTGATGATCGCGTTCCTGTATTTGCCTCAATTCCTAATTGCCCAGTCGTTACCTGCGGCGGACATGTGTGTTGACCTCCGAAACTTCTATCTTGCGACTCTTTCTAATAGCGGCCTCAATCGAAAATTGGTTTGTGCTGACATCGAGCGCGTCGAATTGCTTTATGACCGAGTAATTGCTATCTCGCCGTATAGTCTTCCCCAATCAAATTTGATTCTCTCGAATGATAATCGCGATCTTGGTGAGTTCAATCTTATGTATGGGACCATCTCTGCCGGGGTAGACTTAAATAGCCAGAGCGACGTTCGTAGCCAGGAGATATTTTTAGTACACGAAATTGGTCATAAGATTTTTCTAGCTGCTTTAGATAATCGCGTGGAATTCTTCAATCGACTTCGCTCTTTGCGCGAGGCCTATAACAATACTTCAAAGGCTTATTTCGTGCCAATTGTACGTCGAATGCTGACCAATCCTAACTGTCAACTGGATACCGAATGCAGTAAACATGCAGAAATAGAAATGACTCAGTTTCAAGCAGAAACTGGCAATGCGCGTAGCGAACTCAAATCTTTTGAAAATGACAATCGCACGGAACTTGAAGCGATGCTAGGGCGTCGGGGAATCGTACATCATTACACTGAACTCTACGGCGATCTTGTTGCTGCGATATTTTTTGATAATCCGGATATTGTTACCCTGGGGTTCGAGCTACGCGGGGACAAGACCCAAGATTGCCGGTCATTTATAAGAGAACTTCCTTCTCCTTTTAACAATCTTGATCCCCATTGTTCAATTTCAAAGCTTAGGACTAACATCTGGAGCCAATGGGTGACACCGCGAATAAGCGACAAACCCCGTCTGTTGAAATCATTTGCA
Organism: Pseudomonadota bacterium; assembly: GCA_027487685.1. Classification (GTDB taxonomy): domain Bacteria; phylum Bdellovibrionota; class Bacteriovoracia; order Bacteriovoracales; family Bacteriovoracaceae; genus Peredibacter. The sequence continues at coordinate 2,227 of JAIYDC010000040.1, forward strand.
GATATTCTTATTGATGACATGGAGTCTAACCTGCGAAATGGCACACCAGATCCAGACTCAATACTGCTCTCTCTAGAACGAAGATTTGAAATAGTGAAGTAGATCCAAAAACTCTTCGAAATATTAAACCCTAAGCGACTCGGTCTGGATTTTAAACCAAGTCCCCAGTAAGACCCACGTTTATTCTTTGGCGAGGCTCCTCTGTTAACCCCACGGTTTATAGCCTTGATCTGACGGGAAATAGAAATTCAGACTCATTGAAACCGCTTTATAAATTTATATAACGCTAATTCTTGAACTCCATCTGTTCGAGGGCACCAGCCAGGTACCGTCCTCATTCATTACTTTTTTAAGATGCGATAAGTATTTGATCATGATCAAAGTTCGTTTTAAATGTTGAAATCATAACAAATAATCGTGTTTCATGTCTCCATTGTGAAGCACATGTTCCAGCAGATAAAGAAAGAAGAAGGCCGAGTTTCGCGAAGGCTAAGGATTGATGAACAGAAGTGAAGCCAAAAACATTTGTAATAATTACATATCGATCTTCGAGTCATTGAATACCCACATTTTTCTCTATACGAGATGTTACAAATTTTTCATTGATGGTAATATGAATATTCTCGCAGCTGCTCTTTTGCTCTTACCTATTTTGGCTTTTGCAGCTTATCCCCTTATTGGTGGACGGGTTGCCACCCTCAATGAAGGAAAAGGCATTTTTCAAATTGCTATTCAAGATAAAGATGATGAAGACTATGGTTTTTGTACGGCAACGAAGATTGGGAAAAATGTTCTTCTGACTGCAGCACACTGCTTTAACCACAATAAACTCCCTGAAACAATTGGCTTCAGTACCTTGATTACAAATGAGGATTTTGATTACGATGGAGCGTATGTTGAAAAAATTGTTATCCCAGAAAACTATGCCTCTCAGGAAGACGAATTATACAGTCCTGATATTGCTCTCGTCTTTTTAAAGGATACCCCACAATTCGATCTGATAGAAGTTCTTGAAATGGATCTTAATGTCGTCCAAGATGATGTTCACGTTGAGTACTGGGGGTATGGATGCCAGGAATCCGCCAATAAAGTGGATAATTATTCTCCTGTTAAGAAGAAGGGAACTAATATCACTCTCAACAAAGAAGTTCTTAGAGGACAGTTCGGTATCATGTCTGAGATGGTACATAAAGATATAGAAAATATTTACTCTTCTCTAATCCTTACTCCAGGTCTTGGAATCATAAAATACGCCTCAAGCCTCTGTTTCGGAGACTCTGGTGGGCCAATACTTTATGACAACAAAGTCGTTGGAATCAATGTAAGTTTTTTATCTAAGGACATGAAGAGGGATGGAACTGGAGTGCGGTCGTTTTACTAGAGTCGATGTAGCTTAGAGCATGAACTCCGGCCGATCGTCTTCTTCACCCTTATAATTCATCCGACTCAATTCTTCAAACTCTTCCGGCGGGACGTA
>JAIYDC010000108.1 GCA_027487685.1 Pseudomonadota bacterium
CGATTTCTATTTCTGATGTTCCGTTTAACGGCCCTATGGGTTACGCCAAGGTCGCTAAGATCGGCGGCAAGCTTACCCTGAACCCAACTCGTGCAGAGTGGGATGCAGGATCACTCTCCCTTCTCGTGGCCGGTTCAGGCGACGCCGTTCTGATGGTGGAGGGAGAGGCGAACGAAGTCTCTGAAGACGAAATGCTCGAAGGCATTATGTTCGCTCACAAGCATATTAAAGAATTCTGCAAGCTCGTTGATCAGATGGTGAAGGAAGTCGGCGTTAAGAAGCGGGAGTTTACTCCAGTCACGCCGAACGAGACTCTCATGGGTGAAGCGATGAAGGAATTCGCGACTGAGGCGCGCAAGGTTCTCTCAACGACTGTGAAGCAGGCACGTACTGTCGCTACCAGCGATCTCAGAAAGCAAATCAAGGCGGCGTTAAAGGCCTCCCCTGCTAAATTTGGCCTCGCCGCCGAAGTGGATTTCGGGAAAGAAGCGGCCAAGGTTACGGACGAAGTTCTTTATAAGATGATGCGCGCTGATATCTTGAACGAGAGCAAGCGTATCGCTGGCCGAGGACTTGGAGTCATTCGGCCCATCGAAACGGAAGTCTCGGTTCTCTCCAGCGTCCATGGTTCTGCACTCTTTACTCGCGGTGAAACCCAGGTTCTCGCTGCGGTTACCATCGGCGGTAAAGAAGGAGAGCAGATGTATGACTCGATCCACGGTGTGGGTTACGATAAGTTCTACCTCCACTACGCCATGCCACCGTTCTCCGTCGGTGAGGCCAAGGGCTACCGCGGCGTTGGTCGTCGGGAGATCGGTCACGGTAACCTGGCCGAACGCGCACTCAAAAAAGCGCTCCCTTCTCAGGAAACCTTCCCATATACAGTCCGCGTAGCTTGCGAAGTCCTCGAGTCTAACGGCTCTTCATCCATGGGCTCCGTTTGTTCTGGATCTATGGCACTTATGGACGCAGGAGTCCCACTCAAAGGGCCTGTTGCCGGTGTAGCGATGGGACTTATCAAAGAGGGTGAGAAATATAAGATCCTCTCCGACATCCTCGGTGACGAAGATCATCTCGGCGATATGGACTTCAAACTCGCTGGAACAAAAGACGGCATCACAGCGATCCAGATGGATATGAAGATTGCTGGTATCTCTGAGCAGATCTTCCGTGAGGCCCTCGCTCAGGCCAAGGAAGGGCGGATTCACATCCTCTCTGAGATGTCGAAGACTCTTGGCTCTCACCGCACGGGCTTCAAGGCCGGCGTTCCACAGATCAAATCTTTCAAAATTGCTCCTGATAAAATCGGTGCTCTTATCGGCCCTGGTGGGAAAAACATCAAAGGTCTTCAGGAAAACTTCAAGGTCACAATTGATGTGGCCGAAGATGGCACAGTGAAGGTCCTTGGGGTCGACGTTCAAAAACTCGATGAAGTGATTGCTCTGGCCGAGATGCAGCTGAATGGTCCTAAAATCGGTGCTGTCTACAAGGGCACTGTCGTTACGATCAAAGAATACGGCGCATTCGTTGATATCGTTCCAGGTCTCGCAGGTCTGGTTCATGTCTCCGAGCTTGCAGATGAGCGCGTGAATGATCCGAACGATTACATGAACGAAGGTGATATCATCTCGGTAAAAGTTCTTGAGGTTGACCGTTTCGGCAAAATTAAGCTTTCGGCCAAGGCGATTGAACCTCTGAAGCGCAAGGCAAACTAATGCCGGTGGAAGTTCTGGTGAAGAAGCTCTCGCACTTTGACGAGAGCTTCGACCTTCCCTTCTACGCGACCGAGGGTGCTGCAGGTGCGGACATTCGGGCGAGTTTCCCTGATAAGAAATCTCTGACTGTGGCCCCGGGGGAGCGTGTCCTCGTTCCCACCGGGCTGCAGGTAGAGATTCCGTTTGGTTTTGAGCTGCAGGTTCGCCCTCGCTCGGGACTTTCACTTAAGTCGCCGCTTCTGGTGGTGAACGCTCCAGGTACTATCGACAGTGACTACCGGGGGGAAGTGAATATCATCATCGGGAACTTTGGCGCAGCACCTTACGTTATTGAGCACGGTCTTCGGATCGCGCAGCTCGTCCTCGCACCGGTCGTGCAGGCGAGGTATTCCGTGGTGACTATGCTAGGGGAAACTGTGCGTGGCACAGGTGGTTTCGGCAGTACCGGCACCAGATAAGTCTTACAAAGGAAGTATCCATGGAAATTAAGGTCCCCTATTCTCAGATCACAGATAAGAAGCAGGGCTATGAGCAGGCCAAGAAGCTCATCCCTGAAGTTATCCAGAAGTTTGGAGTGACCGCTCAAGTGAAGAATGACGATGCGGCCACGACACTCTCGGCCAAAGGTTCTGGCTTTGAGGCCAGAATTGAATTCCGGGAGACAGAGGCGGTCGTTAGCGTCGACTTGGGCTTCCTCCTTAAACCCTTTAAAGGAAAAATCCTCGAAACCATCGAGAAGCAGATTAAAAAAGTTGTATGAGCGAACATAAAGTAACACTGTGGCCCTCGGGCGAAGTTCTAGAAGTAAGCAGCGAAGAGTCACTCCTGGTCCAATTAAAGAAGGCCGGAAAGAAAATTAAATCTGGCTGCGGTGGCTGCGCCACTTGCTCGGACTGTGTCGTGATCGTCAAGTCCGGGGAGATGAACCTAAGCCCCCAGACCTTTGAAGAGCTAAGGCTCCTCGGTAACGTTTTTCATATCACCAAAGAGCGCCTCTCCTGCCAAACTCGGCTCACAGGAGATGTCACGTTGGACATTACTGGCCACGAAAAGACTGGTGCCGCTGGCAAAGTTGGAAAGACACCTCCTCCCCGGGGCCAAAAGAGCACCAAAACCATCATCAAAAAGCGTGATGACATCGTTCGGGCCGAGATTGAAAGTAAGGAAAAAAGCCAAGAAAAACCGTCCGGAGATTGGTATCGTCACTGGGAAAATGAAGGCGATGACGCAAGCAAGCCAAAGAAATTTGGTGGCAATAAGCGTGTTAAGCCTTTCACTTTTAATGACAACGACGAGTAAATAGCCATTTAATGCCTGAACTCTTGAAGGAGATCCCCATGTCACAAGCCGCCGCTGCCATTGGCGTAGAAACAGATGCGAACAAGTTTCCGTCTCAGATCAAGTACATCGTAGGTAACGAGGCCTGCGAACGTTATTCTTATTATGGAATGAGATCCATCCTGACTGTCTTTATGATTCAGGTTCTCCTCATGCAAGAAGGGGAGGCGACCTCGACTTATCACCTCTTTGCGGGTGCCTGCTATTTGTTCCCACTGCTGGGTGCTTTCATTTCCGATCGCATCTGGGGAAAGTATAAGACCATCCTCTACCTCTCCCTCGTTTATTGCTTGGGCCACGCGGTTCTTTCTATTTGGGAAACAAAGGTTGGCCTTTACTGGGGTCTGGGGCTCATCGCTTTCGGCTCTGGTGGTATCAAGCCGTGTGTCTCGGCCCACGTCGGAGACCAGTTCAAGGCGAACCAGAAGCATCTCTTGAAGAAAGTCTACGAGCTATTCTATTTCATGATTAACTTTGGGTCGTTCTTCTCGACTTTAATTACTCCGTGGACTCTTAAAACCTACGGGCCATCCGTGGCCTTCGGTGTCCCGGGTGTTCTTATGTTCATTGCAACTTTTATTTTTTGGATGGGCCGTAACGAATTCGTTCACGTTCCACCGACAAAGTCTGATGGCCATGGCATCTTCCATGTTGTTTCTTCGGCCTTCAAGCACTCTGGCACTCGGAAAGAGGGGGAGTCCTTTCTTGACGGTGCTCTTAAGGATCACTCCAAGGAGCAGGTCGAAGCCGTTCGCGCTGTCTTTGATATCGCAAAACTCTTCGCGTCCATCACGTTCTTCTGGGCCCTTTTCGACCAACACGGCTCTTCTTGGGTGATTCAGGCCATGAACATGGAATTGAACTTCATGGGTGTCCAGTTCGAGGCCTCCCAGATTTCGGCCTGGAATCCGATCATGGTCATGGGTCTCATCCCACTCTTCTCTATGTTGATTTACCCGGCCCTCGATAAGCTCGGGATTACGTCGACACCTATTAAGCGCATGACGCTTGGAATGTTTGTCGCCGCTTTCTCATTCGCTCTGATCGGTGGCCTTCAGATGTGGATGGATGGTTCTGAGACCAAGATCAATGTCATGTGGCAGTTTTTCCCTTACCTCGTGATCACAGTTGCTGAAGTGATGATCTCGATCACGGGTCTTGAATTTGCTTACACTCAGGCCCCACGTGCCATGAAATCGTCGATCATGTCGATTTGGCTTCTTACGGTCTTTTTCGGAAATCTGATCACGGCCTATGTCTCAAAAGTAAACTTCTTCCCAACGGCGTCGGCCGGATATTTTATGTTCTTTGCCGGACTCATGGCGCTCTTCGCCGGAGTCTTCTGGTACATGGGAACTAAGTATAGAGTTAAGAACTATATGGAAGGCTAATCCTCTCCAAACAAAAAAGGCCCTCTTGAGGGCCTTTTTTTTATTTTTCTTCGGTGAGACTTTGATTCGGGAAGTAGGAAGAGTTGAACCAACCGTCATCAAAAGATGTGGCCGGAGTTCCTGTTGAGAAGGGCAGAGGCCGCCATATGGTCGTGAAAGGATCAAAGGATCCGGCCGTTCTTACCATCGGAATAAAATCATCCCAGTCCTGCATATCATTGAAGGCGATCTGTGGGTCATTTTCATCCGGTACCTCATCAATAAACGGAATGTCCTGACGTGCACTGGCACCGCGGAAGATATCGGCCAGAAGTTCCAGGTCGGAGGAGCTGGTTGGAAAGATCCTATCCCACTCACGGACCACAAGTCTGATCCTGGCCTTTATATCTAAGGCCGTGTCCAGGCAATAGAAGGTATAGAACGGATTGACCTTGTATCCATTAAGTCCCATGAAAGGGTCCCCGGCAAGAGGTTTCCTTACATAGGTAGCGCTCTTGATGGCCTCAGCAGTCAGCATCGTGTCGTCTACCAAGGGGGTGTTGTTGTCTAGCATGAGATTAGATGCCAAAGAATCCATCACCCGTGGTTCGAAAGTTTTATTATAGGTTGAGTTGGACCAAGTCGATTTGTACGCCGCCCAAGTTGCTGGATCGTTTGGGTCAGAGTTAATAAAATCAATATTTGAGTTGGCGAGATTCCTACGGAAATTTGTGTACTCTAGGTTCATCTGTTTTCCCACCAGAGAAGGGTATGAATACGTCTTGGTGAAGTCTACGTTGGTTGTTGCTTGATTGTACTCGATTGCTCGGGGCGCGGTTGTTCTGACAAGCTTCGTTGGTCCCTTGACGCAGTTTGCAGGTGAACCACCGCAACGAATCACCCGTTCCTCAGTAATAAGCGGCAAGACTCTGCCTAAGGGGTAGGTAACTGAGGGCTCCTCAAAAGTCACTTTGTGTTCAAAGACAGTGATTCTGCCAATATCGCATTTCTCGTTACCGCCGTCTTTATAGTTGTAGGCGCAAAGATCAGCGTCGCTTGAGCTGACCGGCAATTTGAATGGCTGGCGGGTGTTCACTCCGATGTAAGCATCTGAAGCAATCCAATCTTTACAACCGATGTTTATTAGAGTCGCTGGTGCTCCAACAGGATCGTATTGAACCAGGGTGCCTGAACTGGCAAAGGCAGTATCGATGTGGGTCTGTGTTGTAGTATCTGTCGTGCAATTAATCTGATGGTAGGTGGCCGTCGAATCTCCGGGCATTCGGTCGTAATACCCGTAAGGCATGTAGGCAACGTAGTCACAGCTGTTCTTGCTAGAGTTGACCTTGAGATTAAACCCAGAGAAATAGAGTGCGAGTTCCTCCGCTTCAAGGAAGCAGGTGATGTCGTTGGACGCGAGGTCGGCACGGTAGAAGTCACTCGAGAAGCCAATCGTATTTCGGATCTCGCAGGCCGTTGATCCATTGGAGGATCCTGTTTTATGCATTTTGTAGTTCAGGATGGTGGCGGACGCGTTCTCTAAACCAAAGGAGTAACTTGACTGGGCGACCGTCGTGCCACCGTCAGGCACAGTTGCGTTTCCTTGCTGGAGCTCTGGGGAAACCTTCTCGTTACAACTGGCGGCGAGAAGCGCAAGTGCAAGGGTGGAGAGTTTCGTAAGCTTCTTCATAAATCGATCCTTCGAGAATTGACCGTTGTTCTCTTCCACCTTTTCGGAGGGCAGGAAAAGAAATTAAGCGTTTGGCGCCGAGAGAGTATGCTTTTTACTCCTCTTTTTTTCCGGGTCAGGTTAGACTCATCCTAAGTGCTGGCCTTGTATGAATAGGCTCTCACTTTTCAGACTAAGAAGGTCGGAATAATCATGTCGAACCGCTTTTCCCTGAAATTTTGGCAACTTCTGCGGGCGTCCTTCTTTTCGCTCCTGGCCCTCCATGTTTTAAATTGCCCCATTTCTGAGGCATCTCAGCAGGTAACAGTTATCGCCAGCAAGGCCAATATCTACTCTGATGTTCAGATGAGTAGTTCAATCGGGTTTGTGACAAAGGGAAAGGTTCTGACGGTAGGGGAGGTTCCGCGCAATAAGGCCCAGGTCTATCCCATCATTGTTTCGGGAAAAATTGCCTACATCCGAGTCATTGACGTCAAGACCGAGGAGGATGACGACAGTGGAATGACGGTTGTGACCAAACGCTTTAAAAAGCAGACAATTTCAAAGCGACCACAGTCCCGCGTGGGGATGTCGTATTTTAATTACGCCACTGTCGTGGGACTCGGCGACCGGAACGGGGAACTCAAGGATCAGGACTCGCTCATGTGGCAGGGGCTTAATCTCCGGGCCGATGTGCTGATGAAGAGCGGGGTTGATATCTTCGTCCTCGGAAATCTGATGGAGACCTCGTTTGAAGAGGAGGTCTTTCGTGTCTTTGAGTTGGGGGCAGGTATCGGGTATCGTCTCCTTGACTTCCGTTACGTAAAGCTCAGAACCGATGCTCAGCTCCTCGCCATTCCATTCGCCACCTATGCATTGGCCGACGAGTTTCGAGTTCGCAGTTACGGCTATTCAACAGGGGTCAATCTTCACCTCGCGATACTGCTTGGCAAGCATTGGGGGCTCGAGGGGTATTCGGGTTTTTACTACACTGGCCTCATGGGGTTTAACTCACCGGATCCGTACCAGGATGTCGCCCCATCGTTCTATGGGGTGCGACTCGGTGGTGGCCTTAATTACAACTTCGAGTAATTTTCAATGAGTGACTTCAACTTCTCGAGATCTGCCTTCCGCGAGTGTCGGTCCAGGGCGATTCTTTTACCAGCTGTGTTTGTGAGCCAGAGGACGAAATAGCCTTTATTTTGAAACCCAAGGTTATCATCTTTTCCGTTCATCCTAGCAACATTAGGCGAAGTCAGGAAGGAGTCCACACTGAGGATATCGGCCCGATCCAGGTCATATGTTTCAGAGAAGACAGTGATCCCGAAGATTTTATGGATCAGGCCCAGCTTTGATCCCTGTCGGGTGATTCGTTTCTCATAGAAAAAGAACCCCAAGATAGAAAGCGGCAAGAGACCGATGAAGGCCAGGAGGGAGTGGCCCAACGTCGCGTCCGTATCGTCCCCAAGGCTTATGAGTTTAAGGATCGGATCCTTGATGGCGAGGAACATGAAGATGATCACCGCAATCACGCACAGGGCATAGATCCAAAAGATGTAGGGAAGGCCATAGGTCTTGAGGGTCAGGGTGTCGTCTTTAGTCACAACGAAGTCGGTTTCTTCCATCGAAACGGGGAACACATATAAAAGGCCCATGGGTCACTTGGCTCCGGATGAAGGGCTTAAGGCCTCGCCGCCGAGTGCCGGTGATGGGGCGAAAAGACGTCGAGGATTTCTAGGCGAGGATAAAGGAGTTTCATCCAAGTGGCAAACAGAGCTTTCGTCGCCAGCTTCTCCTGCTGAAAGAGGGCCTGAAGTTCTGGGGATAACTCTCTATGACTTACGGTCGGTGTCAGGTCCAACTTCTTCTCGATGCGCATAATAAGAAAGGTCCACTGATCCCGGAGCAGTACCGGAAGTTTGAGGCGCTTGGCGACTTTATAGACTTGCGCCATTTCCTGCGAATTGGTGACAAAGCGGAAGTCCCAAAGACAAAGGTAGAAGGTAAAGATCTGACGCCACAGCTCATCTGGCATGAGGGCAAGGGCCATCTGAAGCTCGTGGTAGGCGAGGTCATACTCACCCTCGTCAAAGGTGCTCTGGGCCTGTGCTGCACGTTTCCAGGCCTTCTCGAAAGCGCTAGGCGTTCTAGTGGGACGAAGGATTGAGATGTCATGATTCTTCCCGAGGTCTACCCGTAGGAGCTGGTCCCCGGCGGTGAGGGGAGCTATACCCTCTTTAACATCCACATAACCCTTGGTGAGGTTAATGACCCAGGCACCAACCGTAGCAAGTGTCGCCGCCGGGTGCTGCCATTCTTTCTTATCTCGGACTTCTACGTCGGTCAGGAGGTCCAGCAAGTGGCCCGGGCCAGGAGAGCGCCGGAGCTGGGTATTGATCCAATGTTGGCGCAGCTCCGAGAAGCGTATAAAGGAGCGGAAGGCACTGGTGTCCCCTTGGAGAGGAATGTTGGTGAAAATAAGGGGTCCCCCTGTCCGGGCGTCGTAAGATTCTACGTTCTGGGCCGGCCCATCCAGGTCCACGGCGTGAACCGCTCCGCTCTTATCCAGAAGAATAAGGGACCATTTGGTGATGGTCTGTCGGCGGCGGAGGTCCTTCTTCAGTTCTCCGAAGGTCTTTGATTGGAAGAGTCCCTCGAAGACCACTTGAAAGATCCCCTGACCCTCGGCATAGAAAGAGCTTCCAGGTTTGTGATGGACAGCAAAACTAATTCCTGCGGCATGAATGCCGTGAAAAAAAAGTGGTGCCAGGCCCTCACAACTATAGGTCAGGAGCGTCCCTTTGCCCGGAACTTGCCAATGGTAGAGCCGAGGATGTTCATCGAAGATACCGATCAGAGGGTAGTCCAGGAGTCGGGCGTGCAGCAGGTCTTCTCCCTGGCGGGTGATAACGCTGGTGCATCCGGGGAGTAGGGCCTTGAGTTCAGGATAGGCCTGACCATTGTGGGCGGCGAGTTCGAAGAGTGCCAGGAAGGACTGGTAGCGGACGGGATCAATACCAAGACCCTTGGCGTAGGCTTCAATACAGGCGTCGAAGTAGGAAGATTCACGCTTTCGAAGGAGGACTTTGGCCCGAGTGACAACTTCTTGGCCGAAGCTCAGCAGTTGGTTCATCGAAAGGAGCTTCTTCACCCGGCCCTCAAGTCGAAGAAAGGACTCCCGTTCGCGCAGGCCTAGCTGGTAGAGGGTTTCAACGGGTTCGCCGATGAGCGGCACAATCTTCGTTTTCATATTAACCTACGTAGTAGTGCACAAGATGCTTTAAGTGGTTCGCGAAATCAAGCTTAAACACCCGCTTTTCCAGAGCATCTAGCATGTGGGGCTTACAGCGGATGTAGATTTGAACCTTCCCCCGAGGGTGGGCATCGCTCATGTTTTTCAACTGGTAGAACTTAGAGAGGAACCTGAAATGCTGCTGGTTGGTGAGTCGGAACGATTCTTCTTTTTTAATGTTGTTCCATAGAGTCCAGGGGTCGTAGCGGCCCACCAGAACCGCCGCCAGCGTGAGGTAGATGACCGTGTCGGACTCGAAGCCATCGCCGACTAGAACGAGGTCGTCAGGGATACCGGTCATGAGCAATATGTTAACGATAGTGTTGAGCTTATAGAAACCCTGAGACTTAAGGTCCTTGGTCGAAAGGTCCCCTTCGAAAAACGAAAAGATGTTCCGGTAATCCTTCAAGAAGATATTTCCGGTGAAGATCTGCCGCTGGTAGAGCCAGTCGCGGATGGCGTTTTCATAGAAGTGGGGGGACGCGGAGACAATGAACGGCTGGTAGCTTTCCTGGATGAAGTCGTGCACCAGCTGGATCGAGCGTTCAACGGGAGGAAAATAGTGAATGGGATTTCGCAGCGAGAGGTAGAGCTCCTTGACTGAGGAGTATCGGGTATCCACGAGGGTCTTGTCGAAATCGGTGATAAGAATTTTCTTGGGCTTCTGGATCGTTGTGGGGATGAACGAGCCGATCATGAGTTCCAGACCCGGGTGGGACTTTGTCTCGTAAAGCATGAGCTTAGCGACGTTCTTCGTTTCGGGCTGGGGAATTTTAAAGTTGAAGTTCCCAAACGAATCTGAATCAAAGTTCCTCGTAACGAGCTCAGTGTCATCCCGTGAGAGGCCCAAGACCTTGACCCTGAACTCGTTTGAGGACAAAAGTCCCATGCTTTGGATAGGCTTTGTCGGAACGATCTCTTTAAGGTTCTGGGTCACCCCATCCAGGAGTTCGAAACGGCCGTGGGACGAGTAGGTCATCGACGCCCGGATGTGGATGTACTCGTCGGATTCAATGCCGGTGAAGTGGACTAGCTTGGGGCGCCTCATGCTGCTAATTGTAACCTGAAGGTGTGGACATCTCCCTCACTTTTTTGACAAAATACCTGCATGCTGCAGATGACACTTGTTATTAAGGGAAAGGTTCAACGGGTTGGGTTCCGCTACAGTGTGGTGGACTTTGTCGTCTCGAACAACCTGCCGATCGTTGGACACGTGCGTAACTTGGCCGATGGTTCGGTCCATGTGACCGCTCAAGGGGACATCGAGTCGCTCAAGGAACTTCATCGTTTCTGCACTAAAGGCCCTCCCCGGGCAGAAGTTCGAGAGATCACCCAGGACCTGGTTCAGGTCAATCGGACAGAGTTCACTGAATTTGTGGTTCTGAGCGAGTAACCTGACTAGGCCTTGTTGATCAGGTAGGTCATAACGCCGTTCTCGTAGCTCGACTTTAAGGAGCGGGCATCCAGTATGCTTCCTGTCTGGACGCGTGACGTAAAGGTCTCAATTTTGTTTATTTTATTAACTGTGCCGTCTTCAGCTCGACTGGCGTCAGCGTAGCGCCGGTTGAAGAGTACCACCGCTTCTTTGCCATTCACTGAGAGTTGAAGGTCCTGCTTGGCGTGATCGGGCACGGCGACACGGATCTCCACGTGCTTGGGGTGATGAAGCAGGGATGGATTGAGTGACTCAAACTTGTAAAAGGGATCATCGTTTCTCACCGCCACCTTGGACAGTTCTTTGGTGAGGGAGGTTTTGAGGTCTTCCACGACCTTCTTGTTCTTGGCCTCGAGCTCCCCAAAGGCTTTCTGGTGCTGGGCCAACTGACCTGTAAACTTTTTCTCAAAGAAAAGGTCCTGTTCCTTTAGGCCCTTGCGGTACTCCCCGTCGCGTACTTCAACGTGGTTGGTATGTCCCGTGACGAGCTTATTCATTTCGGTTTGCTGACGAAGATTAGTCTTGAGCCGGTCTTTCTTGAATTTGTCCTCTAAGTCGTCTTTCATTTTCTGATTTGTGCGCGATTGGTGGGTAAAACGTGTGTTGAACTCGTTCGCTCCGTCCTGGAGTTTTTGCTGGTGAAAACTCTCTTCGTTATTCCGGAGCCGGTGCATGTTCTCCCGAGTCACCCTGAGTTGTTCTGTGCCGGTGGTGGAGATTTTCCTGGAGGCGTTATTAAAGCCGTAGTTGAGGTCCTCAAGATAGAGTTCGTGCTCACCTTTTATGCGCTCGCGGTCGGCCGAGTACTTTTGCTCCGTAAGATTTTTCTCTTTTGCCATGCCCGTTTTGAGTGCTTTGAGTTCCTTGTCCGTGTGGTCCTTGGTGTGCTGCAGGTGCGAGCGCATCTCTTCAAGGACTCGCTCCTTGCGGTTCGCCTCTTCATTGATTCGGGCCTGGTTTTCGCTCTTGAGCTCCACCAGTTCGGTGTCTTGAGTCTTTCTAAGCTCGCCCTTTAGGGTCTTGTGTGAATCTTCAAGCCTTGCCACCTCGCGATCTTTCCGTCGCTGGACGACTTCTATCTGTCTCTGGGCCAGGCGCTCTGTGTCTCTTACCGCGCTACTCATGGGAGGGGGGTCTCCTTGTCGTAAGGGTGGTCGCAGATGGGAGTTTTGAGTCCCGTGTAACCAGGACAAATCCATGTGCGCAGAAGTTCTACGGTGATGAAAGTTCCCCCGTGATAGCTCTGGTACATCGCCGGGTTAAGCGTTGAGGTGAGGTACTGGGCCCGAGCATTGGTGGCAACAGCGAAAGCGGCATTCGTCTTAACCAGATACTGGTAGGCCCGGTACTCGGCGAGGACGGCAGGAGTAAGAAAAAGGAGGATAAGGCCCGAGGTTGATAACTTCAATGAAGCTCCCGCAGCTTATCGAGGGTGCGGTACTCGACCATCTTGATGAAAGAAAGGACGAAGTCCTTACGCTCATCGACCTGAAGGGCCTGAATGGCGGTCTTCTTCCGTTCAATTGAAGCGTGCCTTTCAAGGTGCTTATAGACTCTGTGAACAGTCTCGGCCGCCCGGGAGAATGACATTCTCCGGACCTCTGAGGCATCGGCGAAGGACTCATGGATCCAGTCCTGGTAGAAGAGTGGATAGAATCCGGCACTCCCTGCCTCGATAAGTTGGTCCAGACCTTGTGCCTCATTAAGCTTCCGCATAAATCTCCTTTTCTCACCTTCATCTTACCCGGAGAGTGCTATCATGGTTGAGAGGGTAGGTTTTGCCAGTCCCAGGAGGGTAAGGATGGAGCAGAGGGATGATTTTTATATTCCAGAAGATGTGGCCGAGTGGATCGGGCTGAAAAAATCGGAGTACCTGTCTAAACTCATCCAGCTTCAGACCCCTGGTGACATTGGCTTCGAGGAATATACTCGCTACGAGCGCTTCCTGGCCGGAACCATCGAGCGACCCGATCGCACCTACGAGCGCTCCGAGGACGATCAGATACTTCGAACCTACGTGCGAAGCTATGACCAGGACGAGCTATTCCATCAGGTGGTTATTGGCGTGCTGATTGAGGATAAAGAGCTCAAGGGTTCAGTCTTTATCCCGGTCCTGAGCTTCGTTTCGCGAGGGGCTGAGCTCGTTCGAGAGTTTAGCGTTGGAAGGGTTATTGGGGCCTCGACATTGAATTAGCGAGTTCGGATGTCGACGTAACCGTTCGGATACTTGGTCTTGAAGTTTTCGCAGATAGTGCGCATGTACGACTTGGCCTCTACGTCGCAGTAAGGGTTGGTGCGGGCCCCTCCCGGACATCGGGAGATCCAGGTGGCACAGTAGCCATTAGTTGGGCCCGAGGGGCAGAGATTGACCGGCCAATTCGTATATCCCTGCATACAGCCGATGTACTCAGGTAAGAGTGGCTCTTTCATCACAATGACGCCGTTTAAAGGATAACCCGTGAAGCCCTGGCGATCTTTGTAGAGACGGCCAGACACGATCTGGTTAGCAGAGGTCAAGGCACACTGAGGATTCCCAATGTAGGTGGATGAGCCAGCAGAGTCCTTGTACGTCGGAATGAGGCAGGTTCGAACGCTAGTCTGGGCGTTGGTCGTGCGGAAAAGGAATGAAGTCTCTTCTACCGTGCTTTGGCAGATTCCGAAAGAGCCGATGTCGACGGTGCTGAAGCGGTCTCCGAGATCGCAGTTCTGAAAGCCAGGCCTTGATGTCACCCCCGTTGTTCCGGTATCAATCGTTGGCACGATTGTCCCGCCGGTGGTGGATGTAAATCCCGGTCCTCCGACCCCACCGAAGTTCTGAAGAGTAGTCCCGTTGACAAAAGTATTGGGGGCCCGCCCACGCTGGGGAGCATCGCAACCCATAAGGGTGAGGAGGAGTAGAGGGGTCATGAGACGCAGTTTCATGGGTAGTCCTTCGAACCGACTAATTCATTTTACTATTCGGAGTTTGTAAAAAGATCATGAGTTTTTTCTTAAATCCGATAACCTAAGGGTACTTTAATTTGATCTTCCGAAGGTTTAGGCATGCGCTGGCCTCTCCTGGTCTTTACTTTTTTGCTTCTCGCCGCCGCTGGGGGCTATCTCGTTGTATCAAACCTTCCGTTTAAGCTCTACTCCCGGTGGATCAGCGGTGGGGGGGCGAGCCGCTATTTCATGATCGATAACTACCGGAAGGAATGGCTCTCCCCTGTAGCAGTTGCCGAGATTCCGCCCTACGCAGAAGACTACGCACAGCTCTGGAAGGAGTTTTCTCTCCTCAATATCCGGATCCCACTTCCGGTACGGCATCCGCTTTTTCAAACCATTCCCTACCTCGAGTCGGATGGGCCAAAGTCCGTTCCCCGGCCTGGGATTATCTTCCAGAACCCAGCGGGCCGGGAGCTATCAAGAGTCTACACACTTCCATTTACGCTTCTCAAAGATCACACCCTCGGGCAGGAGTTGTTTAAACTACCTTATGTGCGTAACCGTATCCTGAAGATCCCCGCCGAAGTGGTATGGAAGGATGTATTCTTGCGTGTCATCGAGGTAAAACCGAAGGCGATTGACGACATGATCTACGACCTCTACCTTCTTCACTTGCGCTCTAAGATTCTTCCGCGCACGACTGTGCGGTATGGTCTCTTGAAGGATGACCGGGCGATTGTTGAACTGACTTCGAAAAACCTCGATTACCGTAACGAACTGGTGCTTACTAATAATTCCGGCACGGTCTATTCATACATTTTGAGAACCGAACTCAATAATGAGGAGTCGTTAAAACTCCGCGCCAAGTTCCTTGCTTCGATTAGCTTTGCTCCCGTAGACCCTGCGATGGGAAAATTTCTCTACACTGAGTTTAAGCAGCTCAACTTCGCCCGGCAGGTGGATCAGGAGGGGATGCTCTATCTTTTTTCTGCCTGGTCACAGGACCTCGGCAACTCGGGCCTCTTTAAAGAGATCGTCTTCTACCTCGAGCGCGGGCGAACGAACACCGCCCAGTTGCGGCCACTGTACGCCTTTGGGCTTAAGCACTTTGGGAAAACCTTCACCGCTAGTCCTGTCTCCTCACCAGGCGAGGATCCAGCGATTTCTCTTCAGCGCAAGATTGAGTTTGAGAAAATCGAGCAGACGAACCGAGCGGCACGAGAGAGCGAGAGGAACACCCACCCCGCAGTAGAACTCACTCCAGATGAAAAGATGAATCTCTACCTCAGACGGGCGAAAGAAGAGCCACCCCCTAAGGCCGGGGACATGACGATCTATTAGCTATCGAATCGCTCAAAGCCTGCGATAAGAGTCTCAGTGAGATGCGTTCGCAAAGGAATTGCTTGATTTGGAACGAGTGCTTTGGTTGTTTCGTCCAGATAGATGGCGCGGTTTATTTCGATCTGTATGTTATTAGTGCGAAAACGATCCACGAATTCGGTGACGAAGCCGCCGACGTAGGGATCGTTTAATGCCGCGCTATGACCTCGTGCCTCCAGGGCGTCCCGGAAAAAATTGATGAAGGCCGGTTCACAGGTCTTGCCCTTCCGGTCCGAAAGGCAGAAATCCGAGCGGTGAAGCTTCTGGTTCGGGTTTTGCTTCAGGTGGTACTCCGTAGGCCGCGAGGGCATGCTGTGAAGGTCCACCATCGAGACTGGGCCTGTTTTGCGCTTCTCAAGTTCCTGGAGTGAGCTCTTTAGGAGTTCATAGTAGGGTCTATGATATGTTTCAATGAAACGCTCCGTCTCCGCGACCGTTGGGTCCTTGATGACAAGGCGTTTACCGTGGGTGTTTTCTTTCCAGAAGAGGACGCAATTGGCCTCTGCCCGGTTCAGGTCCACACAGATCCGGTGGACGTGGGCCACGAGGACGGCGACGCCGGCGCGCTGAAGAGCTTGGATGTCGATAAGTTCGTTCACTTTGGTGTCGACATCTTCCTGATACGCGCGGTAGTCCCCAGAGAGAAACTCTTCGAAGACTGAGGGAATGTCTTCACCCGAGTGGGGGATCGAAAGAAGACCGCGGTAGCTTGCGCCAAGGGGTGCGTAGTAGTCGAAGAGGGGGGATTTGAGCGGGTGATCGAGGCTAAACATGTGAAAAATTTACCATAGAAAAGCTATCCTCGTCCACGCGTCTCTTTCAAAATCGTCCCACGGAGACTATACATGTGGGATCACTTTTGAGGTCTTTATGAAATTTCCCGGCCGTCGCAACACCAAGCACTATTTCCCCGTTGAGGAGAAGCAGCGAAGCTCCTTTGATGACGAGATTTATCGACCTGGAAACGTTTACGTGGTGGGTATCGATCAACTCCTGGTGGATATCGAAATCTCCGTCGACGATGACTTCCTCCGTGCTCATCAGTTCCCCAAAGGTGAGTCTTTTATTGTCGATGATCACCTCGCTGATACCATCTATTGGCAGCATAAAAACCTTGGCTCCATCGCCGGTGAGTTCCCCGGCGGGGCCGTCGGAAATACACTCCACAATTACTCAATCCTTTCGGAGTGTCCTTCGGTGGCATTGGGGACGATTAATAAGAACATCGAAGTCGGCGATTACGCCTATAAGTATATTTGTAACACCAGTTCGAAAGTTAATCTCTCCTACCTTCAATCATGTCCCCGACCTATGGGCCGCGCCCTGTGCTTCGTCGCTCCCGATGGTGAGCGCACCTTCGCTATCTCTAAAGGTTGTATGAACGATCTCTCCCCGGAGTATCTCCCAACTGAGGTGATCGAGCGGGCGTCAGCACTTCTGGTCTCTGCTTACACTTTCCGGGATGAGAACTCGCCGATCTTTCGCTCCTCACTTCGTGCGGTGGAAATCGCCAAGGCCGCCAATGTTCCAGTGGTTCTCTCCCTGGGAACCAGCGGTCTGGTTCAGGATAAAAAAGACTTCCTCCTGGGTTTCATACGCAAGTACGTCTCGGTCCTCGCTATGAACGAAGCCGAGGCACTCACTCTCACGGGGATTAAGGATCCGCTCCTGGCCCTTGAGAGCTCCCTCGATTTCGCGGATATGGTGCTTCTGACTGTAGGCGCCCGGGGCCTCTACATCGGAGCTCTGGCGGACCGTGAGCAGGTACGTTCTACGAACGAGCCCCTTCATACCAAGTCAATTGTTGACTATAATAAGTACGAGTACTCCCGCGCTCAACGCCGCTCTCAAATTCGAGACCAAATGAAGGTCTACACTCATATTAATCCTTTCCGAGGTGGCCCTCAGCTGATCAAAAATACCAATGGTGCAGGGGACGCGGCGCTGGCGGCCGTGCTTCACGATATCTCCGCCAATGTCTATCACCGGAATCGGGTTCCGAATTCTCCTAAACACGTATCCGGATTTCTGACCTACTCTTCCATTTCACAGATCAGTAAATACGCCAACCGCGTATCCTTTGAAGTGCTCTCGCAGAACTCTCCGCGGCTCCTCCGAGGTCTTCCGGAGCGCGAGGATGGGCTCGAAGAAGCATACTGGGCCAAGTAAGCTGCATGGGCCAGAAAAAAGCAAAAAAAGAGGCGTTGTTTAACGAAGTGAAGGGATCGCTTTTTGAGTACCTTGTGGCCCGAGAACTTGCTGTGGCCACGGGGGAGGAGCTTTCGTTTCAGCAAGGTCTGGATCGGAATTATCTTGCTGTGCTCTCGCAGCAGGACCGGATGGTGCGCCAGTTTTATCCCGAAATGCTCTCGTTCCTCAATCGCGCTTCTCGTGCTACCGCCGCTCGGCTGACGGAGTTCCTAGGGGAATGTCCTCGCGGACCCCGAGTTGTAGGTAAATTTTCTAACTCTCTTCAAAGTAGTGAGCTTCACGAGGCAGATTTACTCGTAAACGTTGGGGGCCAAGTGCTTCCGATTAGCCTTAAACTGAATAAGAAAAACGCTTTCTTTAATACCAAAAGTGGTGGGATCCGAAGTTTCTTTCACCACTATTTTCCATTCCTACCCAAATCGGTCCAAGAGACGTTCAACCGTTTCGTGGATTTCGAGTTTGGAAGAATGGCCTTCGAACTCCACGCCTTGCATGAACTTGAATATCCAGGACACTTCGGGGTCTGGGTTGCTCGGGGCCTGTCGGAGCTTCCCGGGGAACTTGACCCGGATTCAAGGGGTGTTCTTAAATCTTACTATGCTCGCATTGCCGGGGAGATGCACCGACTCATGTCTCTCGCTCTGACTGGCCACCGAGGGCCATTTCTTGAGGCTCTGCCGGCGCTACTGGGTTTTGGTTCCCCGGAGATTCTTCAGGTGATCTATTTCCACGAATTTCCGACGGGTCTAGATGGGCATATTGAACTCCATCAATTTTCGAAAGTGGCCCAAGAGCTACCTTTGACCCAGCTCTCTGCCTTCAATGTCACCGCCAGCGTTGAGCTCTTGATCGGTGACTGGAATCTTCACGTGCGAGTTAAGCCGATGAACAAGTTCACCACTACCGCGATCAAGGTGAACTGTAGCGTGAAGATTAAGCGATCCAGTGTTTCCGGATGATTTCGCCGTCGAGGGTCTCGATCTCGAAGCGGTACTCTTTTCGACCAACGAGAGAGTGTGCGCAGTCAAGCCAGAGAGAAGTGTTCGCACTGGCCAGGAAGACAGTCTTCGTGGTGGCTGCGAGGAGCAAGTTTTTTTTAAAGCTCTGAATCAGGTGGGGCGAAAGGAGCTCCTCGTTCATGTCGACGAGAAGGTTTCGCGACGGTGCAATGAGACCTTTTAAGAGACTAACGAGGAATCGTTCCCAGGTCTGTGCTTCCCGGCAGAGGACAGCAGGCTTTTGGAGGAGATTTACCAGAGCAGAGTTCTCGGAACTGAGCGTCGCCTGGAATTCGTAGAGGCATCCGGCACCCGTTTCTAGCTGAAGGTTCTCCCATAGAGAAAGGTGTGGGTGAAGGGAGGTTTCTCCTTCAACGAAAGAAAAGCTATTGGCCTGAGCGGGCGCCACGGTTTTTAGGAACTGCAGAAGATCTTTAAGTGCTGGCTGTGTCAGACTTTGCTTCTTATAGAGGTAAAGGCCAAAAGGCTTTTCTGTCATCATTGCCAACTTTCTCGGCTGATTCGCTTGGAAGCTTAAGCCCTTCTCCTTTATAATCGACTCATGGATATGAAGAAGAAGCTTGAGGAAACCTATATACCCGACAAAACAGGGCGGAAAGAAAAGGTCCTGGTCGGTATCTCGGGCCCTGACTCTCTGGTCACCGCGTATCTTTTAAAAATTCAAAAGTATGACCTCGTGGCGGTAACTATCATCCCCCAGTGGGATGAGTTTGGGGGCGATGCTGGTAAGAGCTTCTCTTGCCACCATTCTCTAGCCGAGATTGAAGGTTTAAGGGATTTCTGCCATAAACTATCGATCCCTTTTCACGCCATAAAGCTTACCTCCGAGTTTCGAGACCGAGTGATTGAGCCTTGGGTCTCAGATAAGCTCGTCGGAAAGAAGCCGTGGCCTTGCTGGAGCTGCCATGAGCTTCGACTCAAGGCCCTCTTCGATAAGATGAATGAGTTAGGTGCTACCCAGCTTGCTACCGGGCACTTTGCCAAGCTCTTTCGTAACGAGGGCCATGGGACAGTTTACGTCCACTCATCCAATGACGAGGACTTCGACCAATCGGCCCTCCTCTCAAGGCTTCCGCACAACATTTTGGCGGCCCTCATTCTGCCCCTTTCAGACCTAACAAAAAAAGAGGTCGCAAAGCTTGCCGAGAACTTCGGAATTGGTGGTCGGTCAGGGACCGTGGAAATCCACCATTGCTTACACTCTACCCCAGAACTCGGAGAACTTATCGCCAAAATAAGTCCCACCCGCTTCAAGAAAGGTGGAAGCATCACGAGTCTTGATGGGAGTGACTCCTATGGTGATCACGAAGGTGTCTTTCGTTATGAGTTCGGTGATCCTTTTACCGGGAGAGAGACCCCAAACAAAAAGCCGCTCTTGATAGGCCCTTATGCGTATCTTGAAAAACGCATCTCGCTTGTCGATGAAGAGTACTTTATGAAGGATAAAGTTTTAGTCGTGAAGGCAAAGATCTCAGAAGAGGTGAGTGTCTTAGAGCCCTTCACTGGATTTGCGAAGTTCCTGGGGAACCGTTGGGTTGAGTGCTATGTTATGCCAAAAACACTTGATGCCTTCTCCCTCGAACTTGGGGAGCGGGTCATGGTTATTCCCGGAGAGATTGTGAGTGTCTACCGACGTAAGGGCAAGAACTCCAAACTCTTTTTCTCTGGCGAGGGCCAGTATGTCCCTGACCCCCCAACGTCTTTAGAAGGAGAATCACGTGTTCCGAAAACTGACTTCGCTATTGATTATTAGCCTCTCCGTTGAGGCGTGGTCCCGGGCCCCAGGGACTCATTCTCAGTTGCGTTCGGAACTCCAAAAAGTTTCAAAGGGTAACCTGGTGGAATGGGTCAACGGATTCGTGACGGCATCCATGCCTTCGCGCATGGTGGGTACACCTGGGCACGCCAAGGCGCGAGACTTTCTGATTGCCGAGATCCGAAAACTTGACGCTAAAAGCTCTGGCACGTTGACCGTTTCTGCGCTCCCGGCCCAGGTGGAAGCGATCAAGAAGTTTTATCAGAATGACTTTGATGCAAAACTAGAAGGGAAGGTCCCATCGTCTCATCCTGAATACGTCAAGTGGAAGCGTTTCACCGAGCATATGAAAGATGTAGCAGAGGCCAGGAAGTCATATCCCGTGGAGAACATTGTCTGGGAAAAAGCGGGCCTTGACGCTGGGAAGGTCCTCGTGGTCAGCGCCCATTACGACACGATCTCTCACGACAAAAAGACTCTCATGATCGACGAGCGCTCACCGATGCCTGGAGCAAACTACAACGCTTCAGGGGTGGCCGCGGCCTTAGGTCTGGTTAAAGTTCTTGCGAACGTAGATCTGAACTACTCGGTCAGGATCGTTTTCCTCGATTGGCAAGGTATTGGCTTCCATGGCTCTGAGCTTTTTGCTCGTGAGCTCAGTGCCTCGGGTAAGAAAGTTTTTGGGGTTGTTAATCTCGAGATGCTGGGCCAGGACACGAGCTTTTTTGATAAGACCAAGAAAACCGGCAACCTCAGCGTTTACCACCGGGACCTTCCCGAGGAATCGCGCTGGGTGCGAAGACTCGTTGAGCACGGCTCGAAGATGACCTCGAAGGTGAACTTCGAGGCCAAAGCCTCGGGCTTTGAGTTCTCGGATAATATCCGCTTTTGGGAGGCGGGTTTCCTGTCGGCGACGTTTTCTCAAAACTGGGAGGACGACTTTAATCCGAAGTTCTACCAGACTTCCCAGGACACACCTGAGACCCTTAACCATGAGACCCTTTGGCACGCGTTCCAGTACGTTGGTGGCTCGGTCGGTGGCGTTCTCCTGGATCTCACCAAGTAAATTCTTTGCTTGGCTTGGAAAAAGGCCTCAGATCCGCTATAACCGGGTCATGGTTTTGACCTTTCAACCTGAGCTCCTAGCGGCCTATGGGATCACTTTATCCGAAGAGCAGTACCAACGTAATGCTTCTGTGACGGTTGCCGTTGGCATGTCCGGAGGTGTAGATTCGTCCGCCGCCTGCCTCCTCTTAAGGCTTCAGGGTTACCGGATTATTGGTCTCTTTATGAAAAATTGGGATGAGACCAACCCTGACGGCACTTGCACTGCAGACCGTGACTACCAGGACGTCGTCCGGGTATGCGAACGCCTTGATGTCCCATACTACTCTGTGAACTTCGTTAAGGAGTACTGGGACAACGTTTTCGCTGAGTTCTTGGGCGACTACCGAGAAGGGCACACACCTAATCCGGATATCCTTTGTAACCGTGAAATCAAGTTCAAGGTCTTCTACCAGAGGGCACGGCTTCTGGGGGCGGATTTCCTGGCCACAGGCCACTATTGCCAGGTCCACCAGGGCCAGCTCCGGAAAGCCGTCGATACCAATAAAGATCAGACCTATTTCCTCTATGCTGTGGAAGCTGATGTCTTTAAGAACGTCTTGTTTCCGATCGGTCATCTTCCAAAGCCCAAGGTCCGGGAGCTGGCACAGCACTTTGGCCTTGCGACCGCGGCCAAGAAAGACTCCACGGGAATTTGCTTCATCGGAGAACGGAATTTTAAAGAGTTTCTTTCCCAGTACGTCCAGGGCCAGCGGGGGAACTTCGTGGACCTCGAGGGTCGCATTCTAGGCCAGCACGATGGTACTTGCTTCTATACCATGGGCCAGAGGAAGGGCATGGGGATCGGAGGTCCGGGGGAGCCATGGTTCGTAGTCGCCAAGAACCGGTCAGTTAACGAAGTAGTCCTCGCCCAAGGTCAGGATCACCCAGCCCTGTACGCCGATGGCCTTGAGGCAGTTGAACTCAATTGGCTCCGGCAAGTGCCGACCGGGAGCTTCCGCTGTAAGGCCAAGGTCCGCTACCGACAGCCGGAACTGCCTTGTACTGTGACGGTGGTCGCAGAGGATAAGGTCACGGTGGTCTTCGATTCGCCTCTAAGGGCGATGACCCCACGGCAATCTGTGGTGTTCTATGACGGCGAAGATTGTCTAGGCGGAGGAATCATCGACACTGTGACTCCGGATTACTTTACCTTGGGCAAGGCACTACCAGAGGTCCTTACGGTTTAAATCAAGGCCCTTGGGGTCGCTCTCAGGGCGCTTCCTTGGTTCAAAGCCCTGGCAGTCGCCAAGGCCTGCCATGGCCACGATCCTGGCGGGCTGATCCTTAGATTGGATTCCATAACGGCGGCAGCCGTTGGGGGTCTTTTGATCCCAGGTGACGTAGAAGTGCCGACATTTTGTACAGTTCGGATGACTCATGGAGAAATTCTAATAAATTTATTGAATCCCTTCCATCCGGGTAAAGTTCGCCGGTCTTCATTTTTGACGGCCTTTGAAAGCTTTACAGGCGCTGGGTTTATTCCACCTAGAGGGCCAGAAAGTGAAGTTTAATAGCCATGAAAGCGGATCGCTGCCTCTAGTGTCAGAGCGCGGCCGTCTTAGGTTGTAAGAAGGGAATTTATGAATCTTGGTAATAGCGAAGTCCTGGTGTCGGAAACTGCCAATGTGCTCTCCCTTTATGGTCAGGTGGAGGATGTCGACGTGGCCGATCCACTTGAGGCCCTTTTGCTTGAGGCGGGTGTTTCTGAAGACGACGAAGAGGAAGTTTCTTCTTCCCCAGTTAAACGAGCAAGAGTCTATGAGCATCATGCTCCTGATGCCGGTCTCTATATTCTCGAAGAGCAACTCTCACAACTTCGCTCCCGGCTCCATCGGATAAAATTTTATTTGAACGAAATAAATGACCTGATCCCCGGATAAATTCTTCTAGACAATCCCTTACGGTTTAATTAACTTAAGAACTCGCTTCTTCCATAATTCCGTGCCCAGGTGGTGGAATGGCAGACACACTACCTTGAGGTGGTAGCGCTGCGAGGCATGCTGGTTCAAGTCCAGTCCTGGGCACCA
>JAIYDC010000050.1 GCA_027487685.1 Pseudomonadota bacterium
AAAATAAAAAGGGCCCGGTAAAACCGGGCCCCCTAAAACTTATCTCGTTAAGAGATTAGAAACGGTAAGTCATAGAAACGCGAGACATGAGGACGTCTGTGCGGAGTGTGCCAGAATCAGTTCCGTTGGCAGCAGTTGCAGTACCAGTAGAGTTACCTACAACGCCATCAACAGAGAGTTCGCCGAACTTCAGAGTTGCGCCAGCATTGATGATGGTTGCGTTCTGGATCGTGCGCTCGTTGTCTTTGTCTTCTTCAGAGCCCCAAACAACCGCGCCGACTGAGCCGCGGAGTGTGAGCCAAGAAGTGGCTTCAGTTTCGAGACCGACAGTCACAGGAACCTGTGAAGTCTTGTACTCTTCGCAAAGAACTGCTGCGTTTCCAGTGCCGCAATTGCCTACACCGAAGTTATTAGTCGAGGCGTCGTTTTCGACATCGGCCATAAGATAAGAAGCCTTGAGGAAGAGATTTGACTTGTCGTTCAGGCGCTCAACACGACCGAAACCGACTTCGAGGCGCTTCAGACCGATGTCGTCTTTCTGAGTCTTGTTCTCAGCTTCAAATGAGCGGTAATCAGCAAAGATAGTGTTGCCTTCCCATGCCTGAATAACACCGACCTGGTAGCCAAGCTTACCTTCGAACTTATCTCCGTCAGTGCCTTTAGCATTGTTGATCAGGTTCACGTTACCGTAAGCCTGGAAGTCACCCATGATGACACCGAGGCGTGTTCTCATTGACTCTGCAGAGAGAGGGCCTGATTCGTCAGCAGTTTTTGCGTAACCGAGGTTCGCACCCCACTTAAGTCCTGCATCGCCGCCAACGAAGACGTCGACGTTGTTCTGCTCAGCTGCGCCAGTAAGACCCGCGCCAGTGCGGAGAGCATTAGCTGTAGAGGAAGCGCCACCGAAGTGAACACCGTAAACCATGTTACCCATAGACTTATAAACGCCACCTTCGCCGCGAGCAGTAGCTGCGTCGTCAGAAGAATTCTCAGTACCGAACTCGTAAGTCACGAGGTCTTTGTGGTTGTTGATCTGAGCAGCGTTCAACCAGATGTTCCGGTTGTCGTTGATGAACTGAGAACCGTAGTTGTCTTCGCCGAGGGCCTGAAGACGGGCCTTTGAAGCGAAGGCTGATGGTGCGAGAACAGCGAGAACGAGAGCACCTGCTAGCTGTTTTTTCATGTAATCTCCTTGTTTAGTAATGACTAAAAGTCATCGTCTTTCATGGTTAACTAGAACGTTCACTGAGTAATATCTATAAGTCTCAACAACCTACATTCCTTTGGCAATATTTTTTTAGCTCCTCGAAGCCTATATATTGACCCTTAGGTATCAAAATTTTGACATCAACTGCCCCTATCCCCTGTGAAAGAGCAAAAAAAAGCTGCTCATAAAGAGCAGCTTTTTTTAGGTCTTCAAAATAAAAAATATTAAAACAGGATATCGAACTTCAGGAAATTGAAACGGAGTTCCGTTGCAGACTTGTAATACTCGTCCCGCAGATCACCACCGAAGCGCTTCCACTGGAAAGCGATTGTTGGGGCGTAAGAGATGTTGATCTTGGCATACTCGCCCATGTCCCAACGCTTACCGCCCTCCAGGAGAAGGAACATGTTGAGACCTGATTCATCGTCCGCACCGGCCTCTTCAATGGTTTGCCGCTCAAGACCCATGAGTGCAGAAGCCAGGAATGAGTTTTTTATATCTGAGGGCTGGAAGTTATAAAGAAGTCCGCCGGCCAGACCGAAGCGAGAATCGAGGGTGTCGTTGCTCCCCTGGTCAATGTCTGTGCGATTGAAGAAGACTTGGGCCTTCCACATCAATCCTTCATACTGAGGGAGTGATTGTGCGTAATTGAGATTTAAGCGGAAAGTTGTTTCGTCTTCATCTTTGCGGTTACCGGCCGCATTTCTGGAACCAACGAGTAGACCGCCAGTGTAGGACATATCGAAGGCGTCGATCGAGACGAGCCGTGATTGGGCCGTGGCCGCAAAAGACGCGATGAAGAAGGAGAGAGCGAGGATTATTTTCATAAGAACTCCTATTAAAAGCTAACTAAGTAGTACGCGGGAAAGGTATTTCTCCTGGGCCAATGAAGCAATCATCGGCGTTGCCTGCCCAAGGAACTTGAGGGTGGGGAAATCAAACGCAAGCTGTTCGGCAGCTGCGTCCTTGACTCCGGAGATAAACATCTCTTCATCGAAACGGATGTACTCTTTCTTGATGGACTTCTCGAGATCTGGAAAAACCCGATCGAGCACACGTTTCAGGAGCTTAATCTTCCCTGCGAGGTCTTCTGATTGCGGCTCTTCTTCCTGAATGAGAAAAAGAACGTGGCAGACCTGTTCCTGATTTTCAGGATTGTAGGGAGTGAATTCCACAAGGAAATGACCCCATTCATGAGTCATTGACTGGGGAATAAAGAGTGTGCGGTCCTCAGGGAAAATCTCTCGATCGAGTTTCCAGCTAACGGATATGGCGGCTTGAACATGGACACCGCTACACAGGTCAATAAGCTCAGGTGTAAGAGCGTCTTTTTGGTGAACGAGTCCTAGGAATCTTTTAGGTGAAAATGCGACATAAAGGTTCTCACAGGTCGAGAGTCCAAAGTCCTTAAAGGCAAGTGCCCACTCCTTCTTTTCAACAAAATCCTGAGGAACGGTTTTCTCGATCCCTTCAAAAATTCGCATCTGCGTATGCGCCGTCAGGAGCGAATCCAGGTTATCCCAATCCTCGGGGTGAAACAGACTCGCAATGTCCACGCGGTAGCCTTTCGGGACAAAGAAATCTTCTCCGGACCGAAGGTCCATAGATTTGGCACGGCCTCCGAAGTCGTGGAACTTCCCATCTTTATAGAAAGCCGCTTCCTTAGATTGCGGAAGGATACGAGCGTTGAAATAGCGACGGTAAATCCCCTCAACGGCCAGAGGCGATCGAAGGTGCGACACGCCAAACTCGTAGTTTTCCAGAAGTCCTTGACGGGTGAGAGGCCTGGTTGTGATCAGCCGCACTGACTCTCCCGGATGAGTCCGCAGGAGTTCCGTGAGCTTTAGGATTGCACCTAAATCCTGACCCAAAATCAAATGCTGATAATAAGCAGAAGGCTTCCCTTGAAAGGCGCTGGTCTTTGTTTCTTTGAAGCGTTTTAACAATCCAAAACTCATGCAGTGATTCTAGCTTCTCTGTGAGAGGAATTACAAGTGTATTGGTCGGCTTCTACGACTTAAAACGTTGACTAAACTTGTTTTGGAACTAAGACTTCTAAAGGGTTAGAAAAAAATCGGAGTCTTATGAACTTTGTAGCATTAGCTTTTACACTTATTGCAGGAACTGTATCGGCGGGGACAGACGGCTACGCCTTAAAGATTAATCTCTCTTTGAATGGTCAGCACATCGCCTCACCTCGGCTCTTAGTTAAGGCAGGCGAAAAGGCTACCATCTCCCAAAAAGTCGGTTCTCAAGAGAGCTTCATAGAAGTCATTGCTACAGAAAATGAATCCCGGAATAACCCGGGCATTAGGATGAAATTCATCATCGGATACATTCAAAAAAACGGCGAGCGCACCGTCATTGCACAACCACAGATCATTGCTCATGAAAACTCCCCAGCTGGTCTGACGCAGGGAAAGGCGGGGCAAGAGCAACTCTCATTAACCGTAGAAGCCGAAAGAAAATCTCTCTAACCGTAAGCTAGCGGATCGCCAGTTTATCCCCAGGAAGCAGCTGGCGCCGCTTGATGAGGTGCCGGTTTGTTCGGATAATCGTGCTCATCGGAACACCTGTCCTCTGGGCCACGCGCCAAAGGGTGTCACCTTTTTTAACCGTGTAGAAAACTGAAGGGTGCTTGATCAAACGACCTTTCTTGAGATACGCCGCGATCCTTCGGTCATTGCTGGCGGCCCGAGATTTATTTTTCTTGGTAGGACTCTCGTAGATGTCAGCATAAAGACCATCCCGAAGCGAATGATCCTCGCGAAACGGGAGATTAACAACAGTTTGTGGGGTAATCCGAGAGGCATTGGCAAGGTCAGGATTCAGCTCTTCGAGGACATCCAGAGGAACCTTGAACTTTCTCGATATGTGCGTGAGCGAGGAGATCTCCGTAGCAACGTAGGTCTTGAAGCTATTGGCTACAACAGAGTCCTTTTCTTTGTACTCATCCCAAGAGTCCTTCGCTCCCACCGGCACTCGAAGCGGATAGTTTTCAAGGTAAGGTGGGATCTGCCACCGAACGATCTCAGGGTTGTAGCGCTTGACCTCTTCAAAATCGAGCTGTAGCACCTCTGAAACTTCATACAGGTCAGCATTACCTTTAACCATGATCTCTTCATAATCAAGGGCCTGTTCGAACTTAACCTGATCCTTGAAGCCAAAGGCATCAAGGTTCTTACCGATGATGGCCAGGGCCATGATCTTAGGAACATAGTTCTTTGTCTCTGGCCGAAGGTAGCGTCCATTCGTGAGTTTCCAGAAGTCATGGGTTCGGTACATTCGAATGGCGCGACCGATCTTCCCTTCTCCGGCGTTGTAGCCGGCGGCGGCAAGCTCCCACGAACCAAAGAGGCCATGGAGGGTCTTTAGGTAATTTGCAGCTGCGATTGTTGCCTTTAACGGGTCACGGCGCTCGTCAACGTACCAGTCGATGTTTAAGCCGAATTTACGGCCAGTAGCAGGCATGAACTGCCACGGCCCAACTGCTTTGGCCCAGGAGCGAGCGTGGTTCTGGAAACCAGATTCTGCCATGGCAAGGTAGATGAGGTCACGCGGAAGTCCATTATCCGCCATGATCTTCGAGAGCACTGGCGCATAACGACCCGCACGCTGAGTATAGTTGATGAAGTGGCGACGGCCCTTGCCGGTGAAGAACTTAACCCACATGGCAGTCTGTTTGTTCCAAGTGATGGGGATGTCAAACTTTGTATTCTTAAGTCCCAGCTCTTGAGCAGCTTCTGGAGAAATATCATACGTTCGGAGGGGAGATGAGAAGGTCAGCTCATGAGCGCTGCCGTGAATACATCCAGAACAATTAGGAAGATCTTTCTCGATCAACTGCTCCTGTACTCGATAGTACTCGGCTTGCTCAGCGACTGAGGGATTGTACTTATTTTTGTACCGATTGTTCGTCTTCGTCGTCGAACACGCCGTAGCAAACAACAAAACCGATAACGGCAACAGGGCCAGCTTAATCATTTAATCCCTCAATCTTCCTGAAGTAAGTAGGATACTCCATCATAAATAGGATAATCCAAAGCTACTTATCGACATAGAAGGCAAAAACTAATGTGCCTATGGCCCAGAAATGAAGCTAAATCAGTAATTTACCAAAATATTTTCCATGACCAAAAACACTCTTTACTTAAAATAAAAATCCGCATCCATGAAAAACCAAATCACTCAACTACCGAAATCAGAGTCATCTAGCTCCAATTCAATGCTAAGATTATGCTTATGCGAAAACTTGTCATCATTTTGCCATGTTTCTTATTCATGTTTCAACATCTAATGGCGAAAGTTGAAGCACCAAACTATGATTTCAGCCTGGATGCGTTCGGAGATTTTTTTCCAGGCAAGCCAGTAACCGCCCTTGATGCTAAACATGGTAAGGGTGAAGTTGTGAGTACCGTGGACGGTATTCAGACGCTAAAATTCAAGGTCGCGCAGTTACGGTATAAATTTCCAGTGATCGTCCAGGCACGGGAGGGCTCCATCGAAGATTTTTTCGCCCGGCTGCCGAGCTACTTCCTCCACGACGTGTTTTTTGGCTCTCTGGTTAAACGATTGGGTAAACAGACAAACTACAAAAAAACTGGTGAAGAGGCCTTCTACACCTGGGACGCTCCTCCCCTCAAGCACATTTACAGCGCTGCCTGCACCATCACTTGTTTTCCTATATTCTATGCAGTTCAAAGGATAGAGCCTTCGACGCTACCAGTTTTGGAAAAAATGAAGAGGGCAAATCGCTAGGCGCGTGCCCGCTGAGGTTGATACGGGTTTGGAACGTTGGCACGCCTTGCCCATTGGAGGATAAAAAAAGATAAGACAATCATCGCGAGACAGAGGAACTGCCCCATCGTGAAGTAGTTAAAGTAGTAACCTAGCTGTGCGTCGGGCTCGCGGTAAAACTCCACGATAAAACGGAAGGCCCCATAGCCCAGGAGAAATACGGCGCTGACGACACCATAGATCTTTTGCCGACGGTGGAGATAGAAAAGAATAATAAACAGCAGAATGCCCTCAAGAAACCCTTCATAAAGCTGGGACGGATGGCGAGGAAACGGCCCTCCGCCCGGAAAAACTACGCCGACCCAAGAGTCAGTGACCCGGCCGTAGAGCTCACCGTTGATGTAGTTTCCGAGCCGGCCAAAAAGAAGACCAGGAGACCCGGCCACGGCCATGCAATCGGCAATCTGAAAAAAGTGAAGCTTGTTTTTTCGCGCGAAGAGGTACGTAGCGATACACATACCAAAGACCGCTCCGTGGAATGAGAGGCCCCCCTTCCAGACTGCAAATGCATCTGCAAGGTTCACAGAGTAATATTCCCAGTTATAGACGACTACGTAGAAAAATCGCGCACCAAGAAACATTCCGATGATAAGGGACGTGACATACTTATCAATCGCCTCTTTCGGTAGAGGCCAGAACTTCTTATCTGCGAGGTACTTGAGGATGGCCCCGCCAACGACGAATCCGAGGACGTACATGGCGCCGTACCAGCGAACCTGAAGAGGGCCGAGGGAAAAAATAACAGGATCAATCCAATCGTTCATGAGGGTAGCTTAGCGAAGTCGACGACCGAAGACAACTACAGATTGACTGTGGCCTCGGTGACGGCATAGGAACCACTGGCGTTTGAGCTGAGGTCATAGATCGACTTTTTCATCATTGGGGTGATGCCCGTAAAACTCAAGAGACAAGTACTCACGCTGAGAAAACCAATGAGGTCTTCCCGGGACATCTGGGTCACTGTCCGTGACTCTTTATCTTTGCGGATAATCTTAAGACCAGCTCCGATCCTGAGCTCGCCGCCATTGGAAAAGACAACCCGTCGGCCAAAGTCGATAAGAACGGCCTCACCGAAGGAATGAGTCTGCTTCATAATTATCACTGCGTCGTCTTTGACTGTACCCCAGTAGCAAAGAACGCCAGAGTAAGAGAGGGCCTGGGCGAGAAAGCGCACGAGAACAATCCGCAGACCGACTAGCTGGTCGGTCTGCGCGAGTTCTGGATGAACCGCGAGTTCCCAAAAGGTCTTTCCAAAAGGCATACCCATAAGACCCACCTTCCGGAAGGTATAAACTGGCATTCCCATCTGGAGTGACAATGATTCTGGGCCGTACTTATCTAAGATTTCTGATCCACCGATCTCTCTTTGGATCCGAGCGCTAGCTTCTTGTACGGATAGAATTCGTAGGTGCATTCGGTTGAGGGGAATTTTCTTACCCTCAGCGTCTGTGAGCGCTGTAAAACCTAGTTCACTTAAAAGATGGATGAGCTTAGTTGTCGGTGCTTCCGCCGCTAGCCTGACATAGATGGGATAATCGTGAGGCTTCCGGTACTGATAGTAAGTCCACTTCGCCGATTCCATGGTGACTCCTTAGTCATTCCACCTATCGGTTACTAGCAAAGGAAGTTAAATCTCGTCTTCGGCAGACTGTCGTGGTCAGTTAACGCTCGCGAGCGCGCAGAAACTCAATAAGCCGCTCTGCTCTAACCTGCTGAGTAGGCATGAAGCCAGTGGAGGTGTAGTGGGTACCTGGAACCGCCAGGAAGAGTTCACGGCGACTTTTAGAGTAAAAGTAGGTCCCGTTCATGAAGTGAGTGAAAAGCCAAATATCGTCCGTGACCTCCTGAACGTTCGAGGAGACAGAGGAATAGAATATATGACGGGGCGTAGCTTCAAATAGATGAATCAGCTTGCCAGTCCGAGGGTCGAGTTCGTTGACCGAAGACCAGAGGTCTGGAAGGCTCGGCCCAGAGACTTGAAAGAAATGCAGCTGACCCGAATCCACCATGTTATTGAAGTAAAGAAAGTTTCCCCGTCGGGTAACCTGAACGTCGTGAACGTTGTGCAGACGAGAGTTCTTAAAGGTCATATGGTGGAGAACCTTCTGAAGGTCCGGGGACAGGATGAAAACGCCGAGAAAAGTTGAGTTGACGATAATGTTCCCTTCTCGGAGGTACGCAGGAAGATTCGAACCGACGAGTTTGGGAATTTCGTAGATACTGTTAAAGTGCGTCGCCTCAACCTTCAACCCGGCCACCGGTTTTGATATCAAGAAGTTAAGTCGAGAACTATTTGTCGCCTTCAAAAGCGGAAGCGCTGTCTGAGAATGGAGGACGGTCCCTTTCAGATTAAGGACGAGAAAGCGATCTATACGCTCGCTACCAGAGACATCTGAGCTTAGGGCAAGGATTTTTTTTCCATCCGGGCTCAGATTAAGCTGATGATGAAAATGTCCTGGAATCTCCCAAAGTATCTCATCGTTCTTTGAGAAAAAGCGAAGATGCGTATCAGATCCCGAAATGAAGGAGCCATCGGGTAAGAAGATGCACATTGTCCCTGGAAAGCTTCCAACAGCCTCTCCGGTTAAAGCAAAGAGCCGGCAGCCATTGACAAGAGTAAACCCCTGAAGCCGAAGAATCTCTTGGGCAGAAGATGAGTGTGCGGCTAGAGGGAGTACGTACATAAGTACGGCGAAAATTAGTTGCATCGGTCAAACCTCTGAAAAATAGTCTCAGCGCTGGCCCTGAGTGGACTTGGACAACAGCGCCGAATAGAGGTCCAATCTGTGCTGCAGAACGCACAAAGTCGCTGGTTCAAAGGCTAGACCAGTACATGGGGATGAAGCGACAATGATGACCGGTGCGCAGCACATCCGCTGAGACCCTCGGCGAGGAAGAAATAAAAGAGAATTGATATCATGTGATAATAGTTTAGGTGATTAAAGGATAGCCGTCAAAGGTCTCCGGTTTGGCCAGATATCCCTGATTTCAGTTGAGCTTCGCATGGCCCCTGAGATCTGAATATTTACTCGCCATCGTGATGGAGTCTATATCTACGCACATGTGACAAAATCGATGATCCATGCCCGGCCTACCATAGACTTCTGGAATGGAGCTCCGATGCCTTTGCAGAAGATTCGAACTGTGAAGGCCTTCAAAACTCAAGACCTTTGACGGCCATCCTGGGATCACCTAAACTGTCTTCACATGAGAGCAATTATCACACTATCTTTCGTACTCGCAGTTGTCGCCGGCTGTGCATCGCCCAGATCAGCACCGCCTCTTCCTCTCCCTATATCAGAGAAGAACTATGAAGCGTCAACGGTATCTGTCGGCGAGGAAATGATAAGGCGAAGGCAGCGTTATCTTGAAATACTCTATGAGCAATCGATTGAGCCGTACTATGGAACACCCAAATGGCCTGAAGCGTGTCTAAGAGAGACGCAGATTGGTAAGATTGTAAACGGTCTTGCAGTCTCCATGCTCTACCTCGATGCCAAAGGCAACCCTGGCGGTTGTCCCGGGACTGAAGGAAGCAGAAAAATTTTTATGGTCATGGTTTATTGCCCGGAGAAAAAATCTGTCCGAGAACTCCAGTTTGACTATAATCTCGACTTAGTTTTTGAGCTCGCGGCCTTATGCGCACTGCGATCCTAGTTCTTCTACTCACGTCTTGCTCTGGTATTGTGAGGCAGCCTGTAAGCGAGTACCTGGGTTCGGGAAGCTACCGAAGAGAATTCTATGTAGCAAATGCCAACGATGCTCGGAGATTGATCTTAGTAAAGAAGCGCTTCCTGGAACTTCTTATAGAGTCGATCCGATCAGCACCACAGATTGGACATCCTCTTGATTGCCTTGAGGCCCAGAGGATCATAGGGCTTTTTAACAACGGGCTTCGTCTTGATGCCTTGATTTACACCAGCTCTCCTAACAATCTCGGGCTCCCAGCAGGGACGTGCATCAACACAGACACTCGTCTCTCCTCGATAACTTATGCTTATTGCCCTGTCCTCGGGGCCGTCGTTGAAGTCCAGGTTCGCGCCGGGGTGATCACTAATTATCAAAGGCTTGACTTATGCAACTAATCTTCGCCCTTGTTCTGTCCACACTTTCAATTCTTGCTCATTCCTCGCCGGTCAATGAGCTTCTTCAGCTACAGGCATTGACGCTCGTTAACGGCTGCCGTCTTTTTGCTTTGACTGGCGAATCGGTTGGGAGTTTCCCGGGTACCATGTGCATCTTCTTACCCGACGGCTCCTTCATTTCGGGATCTGATACGCATCTTCGCTTTTTCTCAAAGAACGATGAGATACTTTGGGAGATTCCAGGACATTTTCATCATCAGCTAAATCTGAGTCCTGACGGGAAGAGGATCCTCACTTTAAGCTCCGTCACTAGTGGAAAAGAGCGTGAAGACCGATTTCTCGTCCTTGATCTCAAAGGGAGTATTGTTCACGCTCAAACAGCCCAACCGCTCCTGGCGGCAACTAAAACTTCTCGCCTCAATCTTCGGATGCCCATTCCTATGGGTTCCTTGAAAATCGAATCGACGCACTTTAATAGTATCTATGAAATTCCTAAGCTCGACGGGTCGAATCTTCCAGCGTACCTCCGAGAGGGGAACATCATCGTGAATTCGACTCATCTTGGGGTCTTCATCCTGTCCCCGGACCTCCAGCAGGTCCTATATCATTCAACTTTCGCAAACTCTCGGCGGCACAATGTTCATGACGTTCAGGTAACCCGACGCGGAACTTTCTTGTACTTTAATAACATGGTGGAATCGGGCCAACCCCAGTTCTTTCAGGTTGCGGGCCCTGGGCTGCCCGACCTGTGGTCTGCGGTTAACGAACTCGACCCTAGGACCGGCAAATTATTGCATACCTTCGAAGCTCAACCTCGCCACCTTTTTTATTCCTATATATCCTCTAACGTTCAAGAAGTGACAGAGGATATCTGGCTATTTACTCATTTCATCAATGGCACTTACCTCTATTCCAAAAGCCGACGTGAACTAATTCTTGCCGTCCCGGGAACACACTACACCCCTAGTGGCTTCATGCCTTCTCAGCAGGTGAGAGCAGAGCGGCTTATCGAGTTTCTCCGCTCACGCGAACGTTAACTGACCAAGGAAGACTGACGAAGGGAGATCTGTGGCCCAGAAATCTTAGATGAATACGACGCAGAAGTATTGTCACTCCAGGTGTGATCCCAATCTATAACTTAAAGAACTGTCGAAGTGTGACGATTCTCTATCCGACTTTCAGCTGAAAATGCAAAGAAAATACTCAGTGAAGCCCCCCCCCTCAGCTGAAGCAATAGATCTGACAGCATTTTAGAGCTGAATTGACTCGAAATCTAATTCTCCCGTAGTGCCATAAGGGTTCAGGATAATGGCACAAACAGTTCTATTTACTAAATACAAGACAGGACTACATCTTTCGTGCACGCATGAATCCACTGAGATTCTCAGCACGGACCTGCTGAGAAGGTCCAAAGCCCGTTTCCTGAAAATGAGTGCCGGGAACAAAAAGAATCAATTTCTTCTGAGAGTGGGAATAGATATAGGTGCCGTTAAGGTGATGTGTAAAGAGCCAGAGATCATCTGTCAATTGCTGGACGTTCGCAGAGACCCATGAATAAAAAGTTTCCTTCGGCTCCGCCTGAAAGTTTCTCACAATCTGATAGGTGCGAGGCCGAACTTCATGAACTGCGGAAAAGTTATTAGAAAAAAGAGATCCTGCAATTGGAACGTAAGATGCCTGGCCGGTGAAAACCAGGTTATTGAAGTAAAGAAAATTTCCCGCTGAGGTCACTTGCACGTCATGAACTCGATGGAGCTGGGAGTTCGGAAACTTGGTATGAAAAAGAACCTTTTGAAGATCTGGCGTCAGAATGAAGACACCGAGTTCGAGAGAATTCAGGATGAGATTCCCCTCACGCAGGTACTCAGGATGACCGGCCCCTGAGAGCTTCGGAATTTCGTAAAAGCTGTTAAAGTGCGACACCTCGAGATCCACCTTACCGATAGGAACACGAATGTTATACCGAAGCGGAGATACGCCGGCTTGTCTCAATAATGGAAGCGAGGTCTGAGAATGAAGCACACGTCCATTGAGGTCTAAGACTAAGAACTTATCTTGTCTGGTCGTCCCTTCGAAAGAAGAGCTGAGGGCAAGTAACCGCTTCCGGTCCGGAGTCAAATTGACCTGAAGGCGGAAGTGCCCGGGGTGCTCCCAGAGGATGGCATCGTCTTTTGAGAAGTAGCGAATATGAGTATCGGAGGCCGAAACAAAGGAACCATCCTCAAAGAAGACACAGATAACTCCAGGGAACCGTGCCACCACCTGTCCCGTTATGGAAAAAAGTTGGCAGCCGTTAACAAGATGCAGCGTCTGCAGGAACGGTAGATCTGTCGCAGACACGATGAAAGAAAAAAGCCCTGAGAGGGCCAGGAGAATTAGTCGCATGGGTTTAGCCTTTTTGGATCACGGATATAACGCTGACGAAGTTTAACTTCGAGAACGGCCTTCAATTGTGGACAGTATGCCACGAAGTAAAAAGCCTTACCAACTCCGGGAACGTTCGGACAGGCACCGATGTTCAGTCCCGGCGTATCCGTCACGTGAACATCGGCCAGGAGGATCAACTGATCACCGACTCGCTCGAGAGGGTAAATCTTATTCTCTGCGATGCAGGTCGGAGACAGGATGGGGTAACCAGAGCCGTCAGTATGCTGTTCGAAAAGGAGTTCAAGATAGCGTTGCTTCTGGGTGATAAAGGCAAGTGCCTCCTCGCTTGAGCCAACATAGTGGTGTTGGATGTTTATTCCGTAACCTCGTTGATCCACGCCTCGGAGATGACTCAATGGTTGGCGCTGCATGGAGGAGCAGGCCCCCAGAAAAATGAGAAAAAGAGACAGTAGGTTGGAGTGCATATCTAGATAGTGTCTATTATGTGTACGGCCTGTCCAGAAAATTGTCAGTTTTGGGAGGCCAAGATCTCTGGTGTCTCTGAATGGCCGGCACCGACTTTGCTGATACCCATAACTATGGAACAGCAACAAAAAAGCCTCGTAATGAAAGACTCTCCCACAGTGGTGCCTGAGCTGGACTCGTTCCGGCTCTTCGCCAGACCCCTAACGGCCAGGCTCCTCGAGGCCATGGAGCTCGGGAAACATTTCTTCCATGGTGAGGGTGATTACCTCTACTATCAGCAAGACAACAGGATCCACCGTGCACTCGATGTAACTGGCGGCTACGGTGCCAATATACTTGGACACCGCCATCCATCGATCCTTCAGAAGGTCCAGGAGTGGCGAGAGGCCGGAGCTCCCTCACTCACCCAGGGAAGCTCTCGCCGTGAGGCAGGCAGACTCGCAGAACGCCTCTCAAAAACACTTCAGGAGGAAACAGGGGAAGGCCCTTGGGTTACGACGTTTTCAAATACCGGAACAGAAGCGGTAGAAGCCGCTTATAAGCATTGTCTTCTGTACTTCCGCCAGAAAGCACTTGAGCTCCAGCAGGAGATCGAAAAAGAATTAAACCTTGTCGTCACCAGAATCATGCGCTTAAAGACAGACCAGCAGATCGCTGTCATGAAAGGCCTGCGGGCAGAATTGATCCATCGTACAGATTCGCTCCGGATGTCTCCAGAGCGGCGTTCATACCTCCTTCATCAGCTCGCCAACTGCCACGACCTCGATACTCTCGTCGGTTTGGTACGAATTGTTAACGAAGGCCAGCTCGCCGAACATCCCCATTTCATCGCTCTGGAGCGTGCCTACCATGGGAAGACGATGGGCGCCCTCAGCCTCACTTATAATGAAAGCTTCCGCAATCCGTTTTTCCTGGATGCCAAGTCAAATACTCGAACAAGTTTCGTTTCTCAGTTCATCGAGGCCAAGGAACTCGAGGCAATCATAGAAGGACTACGCAGGGACCTCCTGTTTATAGGTCTTGGACCAAATGGAGCAACCTGGGTACGGCACTCGTTTTCAATCCTGGCAGGAGCATTTGTTGAGCCTATTCAGGGCGAGGCAGGCGTTGTCCCGGTAAACACAAACTTTCTGGCCCAGCTTAAAAAGTTTTCCCTCCAGGAGAACTTTCTCCTTGTGTACGACGAAATTCAGGCAGGCATGTACCGGACCGGTCGCCTCGCTTCCGGGAGTCACTCCGATGTAACTGCCGACGTGTATACTTTTTCTAAGTCTCTTGGAGCAGGAGTGGCGAAAATCGCGGCAACGACAATCAACGAAAAAAAGTATGTAGAAGAATTTGGCTTCCTCCACACGTCCACCTTTGCTGATGATGACTTTTCTTCATCGGTGGCACTTGCAGTTCTGGACCTTCTTCAGAGTGAAGTATCTCCGGTGCCACAGGGCCTTCGAAACGCCGACTACCTCGCAACACAGCTTGAGTCTCTGCGTGATCGTTATCCGGATTACATCAAGGAGATCAGAGGCAAAGGGCTTATGCTAGCGATTGAATTCCAAGACCGCCTCGCCGAGCTGGGTTTTGAATTCAAGATCATGTGTGATGCAAAGATGCAGGGCTACCTACTTGCCTCTTGCCTCCTTAATCACGAAAGTATCCGGACCACACCATCCCTCTCAAATAGCCTGACTTTGCGAATTCAGCCTAGTATCTACTTCACAGAAACTCAGACGGACGAACTGCTCCGAGGTCTCGAGAACCTGTGCCGAGCACTTACGGAGAAGAATCTTCGCTATTTTCTATCTGCGCTATATCCTAATGAGGAAGTTGCTAACATTCCCTCTCCTCCACTCAAGAACGACTTTATCCCAGGTCAGCGACGCACAGCTGTTTTCCTTTGTCACCTTATCGATGAGCGCCACGTTCAAAGAGTGACTAATCCCTTGAGGCAAGTCTCAAGCAAACTCCTGGTCCAAAAGCTTGCTCTGACAAAGGAGTTAGCCGAGTTTGAAGTTTATCATTCTCAGACACTCATCGATAACTCTGGTCAGGAAATGGATGTTCTCTTGATGGCGGTTCCCATTACCTCAGAGGAACTTAAGAAAACTTTCACCTCTCGCCAAAAATCAAAGGTCATTCAAAAAGTTCAGAATGCCATCGATTACGCCAAAGAGCTTGGTGCAAGTACCGTTGGGTTAGGTCAATTTACCTCCATCGTTTCAGGAAACGGTCTCTACTTGAATCCCAGAGGCCTGAACCTTACTACGGGCAACGCTTTTACAATCGCTCTCACAGTTCAGTCTGCTCTCAGATCGGCAGAAGCTAAAAAGATTGATCTTCCTCGCGCTAGCGTGGCACTCATTGGGGCAGCGGGTAACATCATGTCAGTTGCCACAACTCTCATGGCCGATCACGTCGGTAAACTTATTCTTGTCCACCACACACCGATCGAGGCGAGCAGTAAGTTCCAAGGGACGATGCGAAAGATGCTGACAGAAATGGCCTCCTCGGAAGCAACATCGGAGGTCTGCCGGGTTATTCGTGAGCATTGGAAAAATCAAGACCTCTTGAGTTTTCTCGAGCTAGAAGAAGTCAAGCGCGTCTTAGTCGCCACTGCAGACGTCACTCAAGTCAGGGAAGCAGAAATCGTCCTTTGCGGCGCCAGCGCTTCAAATGGATTCCTTACCCTCGACCTCTTTAAAGAAAATGCCGTGGTCGTGGACATCGCCGTCCCTCCATCCATAACGCCTGAGATGCATAAAGAGCTAAAGGTCAAACGGCCAGATCTTACTTATCACATGGGTGGAGTGGCAC
This sequence comes from Pseudomonadota bacterium, assembly GCA_027487685.1. Taxonomy (GTDB): domain Bacteria; phylum Bdellovibrionota; class Bacteriovoracia; order Bacteriovoracales; family Bacteriovoracaceae; genus Peredibacter. The sequence goes on from JAIYDC010000050.1 coordinate 15,754, forward strand.
AGATCCCTAAGGGACAGAGCCTCGACTTCTTCATCTTCCCCCTGGGAGAGAATGAATGCTACGCCTGTATGGCGGAGACTTTCTCCCTCGGCTTCAGCGGACGCGAGAATTTCCTTAATATCGGTGACCTGAATAAGGCCATCGTCTTAGAGGTTCAGGAAATAGCCCGTCAAGTGGGGTTTGTCCTAGGAAGCGATAAGAAAAAAAGCTCGTTATAGCTCACGGCCATAGAGGACATACTCAGAATAAGAATCCTGAGAACGCTCTTCGAATGAGCGCCGCGAAGGGGAATTCTTGATCTGAAAGGTTACGAGAACCGTCCGCATGACTGCAGCAATGAGTTGAATCCTCTTCGAGACTTGGATCTGTACGCCCTTAATCTCTTCACCCTGAGGCCCAGGGATCTTACCTACGTGAGCGATAAGAAGTGTTGAAAGATTCATCCGGAGCTGAAGGAGAAGGAGGACCTTCCTCATCTTCGATAACTTAAGCCCTTTGACCTTAGACAGCACAGGTAAGGGATCCGCAAAATTGATGCTAAAACCCACGGGCCTTCCGCGCAATTCGACGATGTACGAGTAATAGGGGTTAATGATGTACTTAAAGTCATCATAAATTGTTTTGAATTGCGGAAAACTAATCGGCTCCCATTCAGGCATACTCTTATAAGCCTCGTTAAAAAGACGGTGGATAATTTGGAGTTCTCCGTCCCAATCAGCAGGCCTCACACAACGGATCGTTGTCCGCATTTGCTTATCTCTGGCCTTGGGATGACTTCCGTCACTCTTCTTTGCAAGCTTTTTGCGCTTAACGAGATAATCCCATATACCTTTGAGTCGCTGAATCTTGTAAGTGTCCCAGCGTCCAATCTCCGAAAATCCCGTAGCGGAGAAGAGCTCATGATAGTAGTCAGGGTAGATAGGTTCGCCCCAAAATGGCTTACCCCCTCCAGGGCATTTAATTCGGTACTTGATATAAAAATTGAGGTCAACGGGAGTTTTAAGTGACTTGAGCCCCAGGGCCCTGGCCTTCAGAACCACGGCTTCGACGAGAGCGTGGGCCGCAGCTGGATTATTATCCCAGTCGAGAAATCCTAGATTTCCGAGAGTGCCATCTCGACGCCAGGCGAGGATCGCCTTCGCGCAGACTGATTCGCCGCTGCGAACGATGAAACCGATCCAGGAATAGTCTACTGCAAAGGGATTACGAGGACCGAAATACCGCTCGTAGTCTGAAATAGTCTCTGGCAAACTCGACGGGACCTCCGAGTGGATTCGGTTCCGGTAGTCAACGAAGACTTCAAAAAAGGCCGTGTCCCAGGCCTCTACAGTGTCAACTCTCAAGTCCGCCTCCGGAATCTCATCATAATATTATTTACGGGTCTTAGGCTTATACCTGCCTCGTTCAGCTGGGGCCCCGGATCTAGAATTTCCCAGGTAAAATGCTGAACCAGACAGGCGAGGATGATCCTGGCCTCAATGCCAGCGAAGTAAGCCCCGATACACGCGCGCGGACCGAGACCAAAGGGGTAATATGCACCTGCGGGAATTTTCTTTTTCTCCTCTGGCAGGAAGCGCGATGGTCGGAACTCATTTGGAGCGTCCCAGAGATCAGCCGCTCGGTGAGAGAGGATGGGTGCCAGGACGACGTTGGCACCAGGCGGAATAACCTGGTCACCGAGCTTGTCCGAAATTTCCGCCTGTCGCATGAAAACCCAGACTGGAGGCCAGAGTCGCATCACTTCATCGAGAACCGCTCCATGCCAGGGAACGGTGTTTAGTTTCTCGAAGTCGCGATCACTAAAGAAGGTCCGGGCCTCCCTTTCAAGCTCAACTCGACATTCAGAATGCTTGGCAATCTCGATCAAGGTGTACGTAAGTGAGTTCGTAATAGTCTCGTGACCCGCCATCATAAAAGTCATGATCTCGTCCCGAATCTCTCGATCACTCATCTGCGTCGTCCCCTCGCCTTGAGCATCAATCAGGAGCTGAAGGAGATCTTGCTTACGTGTCCCATGACGCCGCTCATGAATAAGACCAAAAACATGGCGATCAAACTTCGCGATAATCTCTCTCAGCCGTAGATGATTACCTGTAGGTACCCAAAAAGGGATCGGAAGAGACGAGCGGGTTTTCGCTGTTATGATACGCATGAGTTCTAGAATCTCATGAAGCCATTCATCGAGTGCCGGAGTCGGCTCCTGAGAGAAAAGAGTCCGGAGAATAATCCTCCAAGTAAGACGGTTCATCTGGTGAAATCCGTCCACATCGCCATCCACATCCAGAGAGGGGAGAAAAGTTTCGACGGTCTCAAGCATTTTCGGTGCAAGGTCGAAGACACTCCGTAAGTTCATTACTGGGCGGATCATCCGGTGCTGCTTGCGCCAGGATTCTCCTTCATTGGTGATGAGTCCATTTCCGAGAAAGCGCCTTAAGGCCTTGGTAGTACGACCTTTGGTATAAGAGCTATTATTTGTCTTAAGGACATACACAACGTCGTCCGGGTGGCTCACGAAAAAGATCTTCTTTCCAAATATTTCTAAGCGAGCGCGATGGCCCTGGAGTCGATGCAGGTTTTGAATGAACCCGAGGGGGTCGCTACGGTAGTCTTTCAAAGTCCGATATGATTTCAGAAAACTCATAGTACCTCGATCGTTCCTTTAAGAGCGTCCATACGCAGCCGGTCGCCCGTCTTAATTTTCTGAGTGGCCCCACGCACACCTACAACTGTAGGAATGTTGAGCTCCCGTCCAATGATCGCCGTGTGACTCAACAGAGAGCCTTTCTCAGAAATAAGCCCACGGCTCCGAGACATGATGTAAACCCATGCCGGGTCTGTATTCTTTGTAACCAGGATAAAATCACTGAAGTCAGACACCAAAACGTCCCGTGGGTTGTCGAGCACCAGTGCAACACCTTCTGCGATACCAGGAGAAACCCCCTGTCCTGCGAGTGCTCCCAGGGTTCGATTCGCACTAGGCTCCGGAAGAGGCTCCTGTGCAACCCAAGCAATGACCTCCGGATAGTGACGTTTCTTATCCTTCCAACCTCGCCGATCTTGCAGCCGTTCGCGGACCTTTTGCTCCGAGATTTTACCATCAGCATAATCAAGCCACTCCTCGGAAGAGAGGGAGAAAAAATCGAGGAGGTCGAACTCTTTCCATGCTGGATCGCTGTCCATCAACCGGCCGGCCAGAGCTAGTACCATTTGTCGAATAAGGTGATAGAACTTTCCTCGCCACAACCGAGTTGCTTCGCGCATAGAAACCGCATCTCGAGTATATCTGAGGATACGATTACCGACAAAACCCAGATTAGGCTTTTGGGGTGGAGTTGCGGATGCCAGAGTCAAGGCAGTATTTTTTTTACACCACAGCATGAGATCGGCCAAGAGCCGGGGATTGTTCCTTAGAGGAAGACTTTCAAGTTTGAGTTCTTCAAATGAGCGGTCACCGTAGCAGCGTAGAAAATCGTCTAGGAGCTTGACCTCGCGCTCTCTGCCCTGAGTACACAAATTTCGAAAGATTTCATCATAAGGTGATAGGCCAATCGAAAGTTCCTGGGCCGCAAACTCTCGAAGGAATTCTTCGTCGAGCGCCTCAATAAGCTGGTTAAAGTGCTCAAGAGGCTTTACCGAGTCGACACCATCATCAGTCTTAAGTAAGTCGATCACAGTATCCTCATGCAGGTTCTTCGCCTTCAATTTGCGAGTGAGATAACCTAGACCCATCATAATAAAGATGTCATTGACCACCGTGAGACCAAATCCCAGGGGGCGGTTAGTCACCTCCACTAAAAAGCGGATCAGCTCCGCAGGACTTTGTCGTGTTGTAATCTCTTGCTCAATCTCACCCCTGAATCGATCAAGATCCGCCAGAAGTTGATTGAAGATCTGGCGGTGCCCCTTGAGGATACGGACAAGAGCGATGCCTGTCTGGAGGGTTTCAAGTCGCGTGAGCTCTGTGGCATGGTAAGGGATGAAATGGTCGGCCACCTTTCCACCAATCATTTTATGCCAATTATCGATGTTACGTTCTCCTCCCGGTAGTGCACGAAGAACGGCGTAGTAATGCTCGAGATTGTAATAAAGGTGGTTATCCACTTCACTGATGAGTTGCGAATAGTGATGATTGAGAGCTTCGAGTCGCGGGCCCTGGGCCCCCATGAGAATCGCAGACTCCTTAAAAACATTTTGGTATGCCTTCTTCACAAAAGCAGCGGTAAATGGACTCACTGTACCCGGGTATGATTCAGAAAGATTCGTATCGACGAAGTAGACGAGTGGTTCAAAGGAACGAGTGATAGGCCTAATCTGGAACACAAAAAGTGTGCCATCTTTTATGCCCCATTCGATGTCACTGGGAGGGCCAGCCTTTGCTTCAAGTGCCAAACCAAACTTTAAAAGCATATCGAGTTCGAGGGAAGAGAGGACAGGATTCTCAGCGGCGAGCGTCGAAGCTACGAGTTCACCGGTCCGTGCTAATCGGTAGGTATCCACATCGGCGTGTCCGGAAACGACTCCCTCCCCCATTCCGAGGGCAGCATCAATGACGACAGTCGAAGTCGGGGTTACCGGAGAGCGAGTAAAAAGAACGCCGCTTTTGTCTACCTGGACCAATGCCTGTACCACCACCGCCATCTCAAGGTTAATCGAGATTTTTTTCTGTAAGACATACTCACGGACGCGGTCACTTTCAAGTGATGCATAGATCTGACCTAGGGCCCGTTGCCAGTCATCTTCACGGACTCCGAGAATTGTGTCGAAGAGACCTGCGAAACTCGCGTCGGCGGCGTCCTCGGCGATCATAGAACTCCGGAGTGCTACAAGTGGATGGTCTTGAAAAAAAAGTCGAAAACGATCGAAGAGATCCGGAGGAAAGCTGCCATGCTTTTGAAACCATCGATAAGCATTCGTGGTCACCACGAAGAAAGGCGGTACTGGAGCGGCCCAAGAAACGAGTTTTTGAAGCTGATGACCTTTTCCCCCGACGGACGTCGCCGGAGCAGTAGGACCCATTTCCGCAATCAGAGTCATAGAAGCGCACCGACGAGGAGGGCCGAAACGACCAAAAGAATCTGCGCCTCGGCGATAGGTCTCAGGGGCCTTGGCAAACGGAGGGTCACGAGAAAATTCACTGACGGGAAAACAAGTGCTGCCTGGATCACAAGGAAAATCGCCCAGAGATAGTTAGGGGTCGAAAGTTTTTCGAAAATGGCCACTACTGCGAATGTGTAGATGAACTGGAGAGCAAGGGCGATTATGATTGCAACTCGAGGTCCTAAAATCTTTGAGTAAGTCGTATAGGCATTCTCCTGCTCAGGGGCCCGAATCTTGCGAACTAGCTCCCAGGTAGTAAACATAAGGCAGACGGGGAAAATGTATCCAATCATAGAGAAGGAAACAGCTGGATTTATTTCAGTACAGGCCAGGACAAGGTAAGTGAAATTAAACAGAACAATCGGGTGATGGGAGACAAATGCGAGAGGAAGACTTCTCCGCATTCTCTCTTCTAAAAAAAACCATTTTAACATGAGGTAGGTAAACCCAAGCGTAACTAAAGCCCAGTTCAGAAGCTTGATGGAAGTAAGACTCAAAAAGATCACCATAAAAATGCAGAAAAACCCCAAGGAGCGAAGATCCGCAGCGAGCACCCTCCCGGATGGAAGAGGTCTTTCTGGAAAATTTGTAAGGTCGTCTTGGTAATCCTTGAACTCATCCATGACACGAATCAGGAGTGACACAAAGGCGAGCACCACTCCAGGAACGACCAGCATGAGGATCGAGCTGTGACGGACTCCGTATAGCCGCAGGTAGGTCAGCTGGACGGCAACAGCAGTTAGGATGGAACCCGCAAATGACGACATCGGGAACATCTCATTAAGATAGACGAAAATGCGTTTCAACATATCAATTCCTAGAATGGATTCTTGCGGATGCCCGCGAAGTAGAGGGTTACATTAATGAGTAGATGGAGGATCGTGCCGAAGCCGACTGCGACTACCATGGTTACTGCACTTACTGGTAGGAGAAGTCGGTAGGCCAGGAGGCAGCCAACGGCAGAATCTGCCTGATCAAGGACTACAAAGAACCACTTGTACCGATCCGACGTCTGACCTTCCCGGATACCTAGCCGCCGCTTCAGGAATGAGTTCGGAAGTTCCGCGAGACAGTACCCCAATCCCAGAAGAAATGCGAAGAGGATTGCTGAGTGATCGCCGAATAGCGGTGTATTTAAGTCAAACAAGGGTTCTAATGAGCGTGCCAACAGAACTCCGGGCCAGGTAGCGAGGGGCATCACAAGAAACCCACGCCAGGTCTTGTTTTGTCCAAACCACCTTTGATGTATGGGCTTCTTAAAGTAAGATAGGATATCCGCCTTTACCGCAACCATATGAAAAACTCCCCCGACAATGAGGGGGACAGTAAGTAGGAACACCCGGCCAAACTCGTGAACGGCGGAAACTGGACTCATAAGTAGATTATATGCTGAACGATGAAAACCGCTACCTTTTCAAATTTGCCTGGAAGAGCATCCGCCGCCATACGGGAAGAAGTTTCTTCATCGGCTTCTCCGTCTCCCTTGCTGTAGTCATCGCCGTTTGGGTGATCGCATTTTTTGACGGCCTAAATGCACAGATTGAAGAAGCGGTCGTGAATACTAACACAGGCTTCTTTCAGGTTCAGGATCCAGTCTATGCCAAGACGACTGACACGGGTCAGCCGCGGCCATACACCTCTGAGCTCCGGGCCCTCATCGAAAGTCAACCGGTTCTTGCTGCGTCTCCAGAAGTCGTCCTGGACGGAAACATCTCTACCCCCGAAGGTGCTGCAGGCCTTTTCGCCATCGGAGTGGTCCCGGAGCTTCATCAAAAACTACTACCGATCGCCCAAAGGATCGTCTCCGGCAGCTTTATCGATGATAAAACCGTTGGAGAAGTTATCATCGGAAACGAACTGTCCAAGCTCTTTAAATTTTCTGTGGGGGATCAGTTAGTTCTTAACTACCAGGACGTAACCGGAGACCTGCGCTCCGAGCTTCTCACGATCAAGGGCGTCTACCACTACAACAGCATGAGTTTCGAGAAGCGTTTCGTGTACATAAATCAACCCACCTGGCAGACACTCTTTCTTAACGGCAACTCTGGCGAAATTCTCTTCAACCGCATCGTCGTCAACACGCCCGGTTTTCAGGACGGGCCTGCTCTTCGGAGCCGAATCACGGGGCAGGGCCTGGAGCTTAGGAGTTGGAAGCAACTGAACCCGGAAATGGCCGTGGTCCTCGAATTCCATGATGGCATGATCAAATTCTTTTTCTTCATCATCGCAGTCACAATCACCATGACGATATTGACACCAGTCAGGATGCTCTGGCAGGAACGGTTCAAGGAGCTCAAGATGATGAACGTCATCGGAGTCTCAGTTGGGAAGTTCTGGAAACTTGGCCTCTATGAGGTCTTTCTTATGATCGTTTTCTCTGGGACTTCTTCGGCCCTCATTCTTGTGGGCCTGATTGGTTACCAGACCTGGAACGGCGTTGACTTTCGTTTCCTGAGTGACGGCATCTCGATTGAGCGGGCAGGGATAAAACTTCCGGGCGTGATCTACCCCCGTCTAACTCTGGAGCAGCTCGCCGTTACGTTCCTCTTCGTCATTTTCGTCCTGAGTGTGAGTTACATCTGGTCGATCCATCGGACTCTCCGCCGATTGGAAGTAGAGTCATGAAGGCTTTTATCTTTCTCCTGAAGTTTAGTTACCGCAATCTCTGGCGCTCCCCTAAGCGGACGGCCATCATGCTCCTTTCCCTAGCTATAGGTACCGGTTTCATTATCTGGGACCTGAACTTCGCTAACTCGGGCTCAAAGGAAGTTATGAAAGAGTTCCTCGCGCAATACGCCGGAGAATATCATGTCACTCACCTGGACTATTACAGCGATAAAAATAAAAAGGAATTTGATAACTTCCAAACAATCTCGGACGATGAAATCGCGGATAAGAGAATTTTAGCAACCTCTACCCGTAGGGTTACGGCACCGGTCTTCGTGTCCGGGGAAAAGAAGACCCTCGGAGTCCTCCTTACGGGCATAGAACCCGAAAGGGAGAAGGCCCTCACATCCCTCGCCCAGGCCGTGACTACCGGCCGCTTCCTCGCCCCAGAGGCCCAACGGGAAATAATCCTCGGCAAACGCCTCGCTCGGCGCATCGATGTCAAAATTGGTGACGAAGTGGCGGTCATTGGTCAAGCCCTGGACGGTTCGGTGGCCAATGACCTCATGACGGTCGTAGGACTTCTGGACTTCGGCGGTGGTGACCTCGAAGAGTCGCTTGCCTTCACCCAGCTCGCCAGCGCTCAAGAATTTCTTGCCATGTCTTCAGATAGCTACCATCAAAGAATCGACTTTGACATGAAAGACGATACGACGCCCGTGCTACCAGGCCTCGCTGTCACGAAATGGGAAGAGATCCTTCCCGAAATAGGAATTTCTGTCCAATTTGTCGATAACTTCACTTGGATCGTATCCTTCATCATTGTTATCGTCATAAGCCTTGGTCTTTCTAACACACTCATGATCACCTTCTTAGAACGAGAGCAGGAGTTTCAAACCCTGAACATCATCGGCGCTAAAACCTCATGGGTCGCAACTGCACTTATGATCGAAGTGTTCATGCTCGGAAGCGTCGCTGTTATCGTCGGCTCAGGTCTAGGCCACATTGCAACCACCCTCTGCTACTATTTCCCGATCGATCTTCAGTTATTCACAGGAGGACAACCTATCATTATGGGTGGACTTAGCATCCAGCCTCTTGTGCGATTCTACCCCGTCATCTCCTATTACTGGAAGGTCCCGCTACTTATCTATTTTTTCCTTGGGCTGACAATGATCTACCCACTTATCCGCGTTATCCGGAGGAGCAAAAATGCAATTTGAACTCGTTAATGTAGAGAAAGTCTATCAGGCCTCAGAGGAGAGCAAGGTCTTTGGTGCCAAAGACGTTAATCTCCGAATCTCGGAGAGCGACTTCATGGCGCTGGTTGGCCCTTCTGGCTCCGGGAAGACGACGATCCTGAATCTCATCGCAGGTCTCATCCTTCCGACAAAAGGAACCCTCCGGCATGGAGGCGGGGACATCACTGCTCTGTCTCTCGAGGAGCGAACCAAGCACAGACTCGATTACATGGGTTTTATCTTTCAGGACTATCAGCTCCTCCCCATTCTTACTGCGGCCGAGAACGTTGAGTTCCCGCTCCAACTTAAGGGCTTCTCTCAAAGCGAGATCCGGGATCGAGTCAAGTGGGCCTTGGCCCAGGTCGGACTAGAGACCATGGGTCAACGATTTCCTAAACAGCTCTCAGGTGGCCAGCAACAGCGAGTCTCAATTGCCCGTGCGATTGCTGGAAAGCCGCAGCTCATCCTGGCCGATGAGCCGACGGCGAACCTCGATTCAAAGACAGCACAAGAGATCATCGAACTTTTCAAAAAACTAAACCAGGACTACAAGCTCACGTTCGTCTTCTCGACTCACGATCAGCGGCTTATTGACCAGGTGAAAACCGTTCACTACGTAAAGGACGGCCAAATTTCAGACACAAGGACACACCATGCGTAAGTACATCTTCAGAAAAGATTTTGTTTTTTGCCTTGCTCTCGGAGCGAAGATTAACAACCCGGACGCCTGGCTTGATTATCAAGAAAAAGAAATGCGCGGCGACCGCTCACGCTCAGATATGGTCATGACAATCAAGACCCCTAACTGGAGCCGAACTCTAGAGATCCTCTCCGATGTCGAGGGTAAGAAGCAGGCCCTCTCGACCATCCAGTCGCCAGCGAAGGACAAGGGGATCCGAACACTTCGGATCGAGAACAACATGTGGAACTATTTTCCTAAGCTTAAGAGGAAAGTTGCAGTCTCGAGCTCAATGCTCCTTGCGAGCTGGATGGGGTCTGATTTTACAAATGATGACATCTTGAAAGCTTCTTCCATGGCCGAAGATTATAGCCATAAGTTCGCCAAAGACATCCCCGGCTTTAAGGTCATTATCAACACAGCAAAGAGTAACTCGAAAGTCATGTGGCCTCGTATCGTAACCTACGCATCGAAGAAGGATTGTCTTCCGCGCCGTTATGGCTACTACGATAAGGAAGGAAAGCTTCGCCGAACACTCAACTTTAGTCAGATCAAAACCTTTAACGGACATAAGGTTCCAACTCATTGGGAGATGATTCCCCAGGATGATAAGACGAAGAAAACAGTCATCGACTACCGGTCGATAGACTTCGCCGTGGTATTCAAACCCGACCAATTCTCACAAAAAAACCTCACCGGGAACTAGGATGAAGACAATCGCCTCGATCTTGTTGTTTAGCATGGCCCCGCTCATGGCAATCGCCATGAACGCCGATCTGTCTGGAAACCTAGAAGGTCAATTCCGGAACGCTACAAACAATGACGAGGCAAAAAAATCGCCTCTGTTCCAGGACTGGGACAACGAGAACTTCTTCCTTGCCTATGGTAACGTTAACGCCAAAATCGAATTAGGTGATTCTCGCCTTGAGGCGAATTGGTTTGGGCGCCACGGACTATCCCCCCTGTACGAGCCAAAACCCTTAAGCCCTCTTGGGGCCGATCGAGATCCCTACCTCGCGACAAATGTTTTCAGTTTTCCGCAGCGGCTCGTGGCACGGGATATGTTCAAGCTTCAACACGTGTACCAGCAAGGCGATCGAAAAACGGAGTCCGTCCTCAACAAGTTCTACTACGAGTGGGACTACGACAAAAACCGTTTCATGGTTGGCCGGATGTACATCAACTATGGTCTGGGCGAAATCTTTAATCCGATGAACCCCTTTAATCAACCCACAGGCCTCACGGCGATTTCTCAGGTTGCCCAAGGCAACGATGGATTCTCCCTCACCTACTTTGTCAGCGACTCCCACACTATCCAATTCCTGCTCCTGGGCGACAAACGTATCGAAGGTTACGACGGCGAGATCAATCGAACTCTCTGGCTCCATGGCGAGTACCAATACTCCGGTAATCTCCAGCTCGATTATGTCATCGGCGAAGACCAGAACCGGCAGAAAATCGGAGGTCAGGTTAGCTACCAGTTAGAGGATGCACTCATTTTTACGCAGCTTCTCTACCAGTCGCCAAATATAAAGGACGAGCCGTCCCACAACCTCTTGGATCTGCTCTTTGGATACGATCAGCAGCTTACAGGAATCTGGCACGTACGGTTCGAGGGTGGGTACCAGAAATCTGATCGCTTTGCGACGGCGACTACCTTCGACCGATTTCTGCCCACGGAGTACTTCGGTGCCCTTGCAAACGTCATAGAGGTCCATCCCTTACTGAAAGTTAGTGGAACACTCATTCACGACGTCAAATCGGGTTTCAGCTACACCATCGCCAAGGCGACCTATAGCGCTACAAAAAGTACCGAGGTCGAAGCCTTCGCCTTTAGCCCAATCTCCCGGGGAGATGAGCCTGACAACCTAGCCCAGAAGCTTGTCACTCAAGACTTAGGCGTGGCCCTGCGCGCTTTCTTCTAAGACCTCCACTAAACCCGTTTTTCCATTCATTCGGATGAGGTCACCATCTTTAATGAGCTTGGTAGCACCAATCAGATTTAGGATTGCAGGTATCCGATACTCTCGTCCAATCACAGCGGCGTGAGACAAAAGGCCTCCAACCTCGGTGATCACTCCCCCGACACGGGCGAGAACCGGTGTCCATCCGGGATCAGTGAAGACGGTCACAAGAATCTCATCTTTCCTGAGGCCTCCAGTCTGATGGATGTCGAATATGACCCGCGCACGCCCCGTAATTTCACCGGGACTACAGCCTACACCCTTGAGATCTCCAGATCCCGAAGCTTTTGCAGCTTGAATACTCCCACCGAATTCATTGGGCGGAGTGAACAGGCGATACCCCTCATAATACTGACGCCTACGGGTCGTATCCGGGAGTGAGGAGCCGGATAAGGCCCTCAGGACTTCCTTGATGTCGAGCATGAAGACATCAAGCTCAGACATGTCCCGACGCTGAGCGAACTCAAGGAGTCCGAGGCGTAGGAGGTAATAAGCGCGCGTCGAATAAGAGCGCATCTCTTCACGCAGACGCAGGTACTCACGAGAGGCTTCCGTGCGTCGTTGGAAGGTCAGCCGTCCTAGAAAGCCGAGTTTATTTCGGATGCGCTCAAAGGTTGCACGGTAGCGGTCTTCTCCGCCCACGCTCGAGGGGAGGTAGCTTCTAACGAGGTCGTCAACCCAATCCTTACGTTCGCCCCAGCGTGGCACCCGAAGATCTAGCTCTGCAGGCCCATGATGGTAATGATCTTTAAGGAAGATTTCTCGTTCTCGGTGATACCCCTCAGACCCGAGGCTGGATAACTCCGCCACAGACCATAACTTCGCAAGCCCGCCCTGTACGTCCAGATGCGCGACACCCCGGAGCTCACTCATAAGGTCGACCTCGTCGCCAAGTTCGTACCCAGGAAGTTTTTTCAGATAGCTTTTGTACTCCGTTTGGTAGTTTGAATTATTGTAAATAGTCCGGAAATAGCTTTTCTCTGTCTCGTTCTGATAACGAATAACATCGGCAAACCAAGTGGCAAATTCTGACATCGGCATGAGATGAAGTTCTGGAAGCTTCGACTTCAGATAACCATCTCTTATCTCGAAAGCGTCCCGAAACAGGCGGATCATATTCCGGCAATCAAGGAATTCCTTATTGATCCCAATCAGTACAGGAATAGCTCCGACAATGGTCGCGAGAGAAACCGGGGTATGTGCCGGACCCGCCTCGCCGTAATCCTTCTGAACTCCGATATCGCGGTCAAAATCGGCTTCTTTGAAATCCGGTAGTTTTTTAAGACCGTCCTTCACCGCCCCGGCGTTCCAGTAAACGCGGCCGTAGTGATAAACTATCCAGTCAACCTCCTCATCGTTTGTAATCAACTGAACTTTTTTTAAATAATCTCCCATCGAATACCTAAGCGCATCTCGGTAGACGGAGAACATGAACTGGGTACAAACACGGGCGGAAACACCTCCGTCTTTGAAATCAGCGTTGGTGAGTTCAGGAGAATCCGTACGAGGGGTGAAAGTGGTGACTGGCCTGGATTGGAGAATATAGACTTTGCCGTCTGCACCTATCGCCCACTCAATATCCTGAGGTGATCCATAATGGGCCTGGATACGTGCCGCCAAATCGACGAGCTCCTTTAGGTGCTCGAGAGCAATGGTTGTCCCTTCGGTGTTGATCGATTCAAGGAGCTTTCGATCCGATAGCCAGTCGTAGACAATCGATGTGGGTGTTACATGGCCCGAGACGAGGCGCTCCCCAAGTCCGGCACAACATTCGATGTACATCTCCTCCTCATGTCCGTTTAAGGGATTAATGGTGAAGAGAACACCCGCAATAAGTGCTGGAACCATTTTCTGCACTAAAACACTCATCCGCAGAGAATCTGGCGTCCAATCGATGCCTCGAGTCTGAAGGTAGTCACGCACACGCAGAGAATCCCGGGACGCAAAGCACTCAATGATCCGCGCCTCTAGATCAGCGCCAGAGGTAACATCGAGGAAGGTCTCGTACTGGCCTGCAAAACTAGCATCTCCGAGATCCTCGAGACTTCCGCTCGAGCGCACTGCCACAGGGAACCCCCCAATGATCTCGATTGCTGCCAAAGCTAAGGGAACGGGTTTTTCAAGCACAATGCCAGGAGGAACGGGAAAACCGGCAAGAAGGAGTTCGTGGAGCTTCCCTGCTTTACCGCCGAACGTTGAAATCGTCTCCACGTCCAGCGTGGGGTCTCCAAGATAAAAGTATGTCATCCCGCTATTCTAATACCGACTTCACACGGAGCTTATACTTTTTTTAGCCGACGGAATTGTTCACCTAACTCTGAAGGAACTATACTGTCGAGCTTCCATTTGACCAAGGGACGACGTTCCCAATAAGATGGCTCTATGAGCAGACTTTTTCCCTACTTCCTAGCTTCAAGCTTTGGATCGTTTTCAAGGGGGCTTAATGCAAAGCCTTAACCTCCTGGAGCGGGTCGACCTCGAAGCCGTTCAGGGCCTGGTCTATCTTAAGCCAACCGAGCTTTGCTATGTGCGAGTCGCTTCCCTCACGAAACTGACCAGCATCGATTCGGTGGTGATTTCCGAGGCGGTGAGATACACCTCGAAGACCTTCGTGTCCTTTCCGATCGAAGAGATCAACAACCCTGAGAAAATCCTTTCGCTCTTAAAACTTGGGGTCAATGGCCTGGCACTTCGCGCGAGCTACGAGGATAAGAAGTTTCTCCACCACGAGCGCCGGGGCTCAGAGAGGTCTGGTGACCTGGATCTCATCGCAAAGGTCGAGCGGTTCCGCCGCGATTTTCCAAGCTTCGAGACCGTGGTCGAGTTTCAGCTCTTACCAGACATGCGCATCCTCGCCCCAACGATTGTACGCCTTTACGAAGATGGGATGCGGTGGGTGGTACTGAACGCAGAAGGCGAGCCCGACAAGCTCCGGATCTCCGGATTCCGGGAGATCTTTGAGTACCTCCGTATCAGAGGATGCAGCTACTTAAACGTCTACTTCCCTTTTTGGAACCGTCAGTTTCGCGAGTGGGACATAAAAACTCAGAACACATTCTCGGGCCTCTTTGAAGTTCACATCGACATCTCTAACCGATGCACTCATAGCTGTACCTTCTGCGGCCTTTATGGGCCCGCGGCCCTTGAGGATATCAAGAAAGACAATGGAGGCAAGCTCAGCTCGCAGGTCAACGAATTCATGAAAATGGAAATTGACTCTGAGCACTGTTACCAGATCATCGAAAGTCTGCCCTGGAGCGTAAACATCGTCCAGTTCGGCGGAGCGGGAGATCCCCTCATGCACAGAGATGCTGTGAAGTTTATCACGGCCGTCCGTAGTCGCGGATTCAAAGTAAGCGTACTCTCGAACATGGAGTACCTCGAAGAAGAGGACCTGCTCGAGCTTCACCGGCTTGGTGGACGCCAGGATGACCTTCACTTCATCGCTAACGTCTCCGCCGGAACTCCCGAGATGTACGTTAAAACCCGTCCTCGGCAAACTGATAAGACGTTTGACAAGGTCTCTTCAGTCCTGGACAGATTGAGCACACTGCGAGAGAGCAGCGCCGATGGGAGAGGAGTCTTCTTTACTGTGATGTGCGTAGTTACCACAATCAACTGCCAGTCTCTTTTGGACGTCGCCAAGCTTGCGGTTAAGCTCAGGGCGCAGAAGCTGTGGTTCAAACCAATGGAGCTTCATGCAAGTTTCCAGGCCCCTCTTATCCCAGGTGGCAATGAAATGATGCGCGATATGGCCCGTTCCCTCAAGGAAGCAGCTGACTATGCCCTGTCCCACGGTCTTGAACTTGAACAGCAGGAGTACTGCGAGCAGATCTTCGAGCGTTATTTGGGAGAGATTCATGTCTGACCTCGTTAAAAAACACCCCCAGGAGCTAGTCCTCGATGAAGTTCGGATCGGGGTGGCCAACGGCGACGTTCCAGCAAACCTCTATTCAGAAATCCCGTGTACTATTGGCTACTCGTATATTCGCTTTGAAGTGTCCGGAAATATCGTCCCATGTTGCATCGCCAAGCATCGAATCGGTGATATAAAAAAGAATGACTGGCGTGAAGTCTGGCACTCCGGCGCCTATGAATCCTTTCGGAGAAAAATGAGCCGAATTCATCTCGAACGTTTCCATTTGGTCGATCCGGAGTGGACCTTCTGCCAGCAGTGCAGCCACGTACCGCTTAACCAGGCCAATGCCGACCTGCTACGCAAAGGCAGAGAGGAAGAGAAATGAAGAAGCCTACTGAAGTCCGCGACGAACTTAACGCCGTCTCCCCTAGTTTTTGCCTCGCCAAGTGGCTCCAGGTAACGATCCATCTTCAGAACGGTCATACTCATTCGTGCCATCACCCTATGACTCACAAGGTGTCACTTGATGAGTTGTCCTATGATTCGTCAGCACTTCATAACACCAGCGAAAAAAAGCAATACCGCAAGCAAATGCTCGAGGGCATGCGACCTAAGGAATGTCAGTACTGCTGGAACATCGAAGACGCACACGCAGAAAACTTGAGCGACCGGACATTCAAATCTGCGGATAGTTGGGCCTACACGAGGCTCGGAGAAATCTCAACGGCACCTTGGGACCGGTCAGTGAATCCTACCTACATCGAAGTGAGCTTTGGGAACGAATGCAACTTTAAGTGTGCCTACTGTGCTCCGCATATATCCTCAGGACTTATGACCGAGTATTTAAAGCACGGCCACTACTCAGGCATGCCTCAATTTTCTCTCGACAACATCCGAGAGCTCGGGCAATTCCCCTACTCAAAAGACGAGCATAACCCCTACGTCGAAGCCTTCTGGAAATGGTGGCCAAGTGCCAGCCAAGACCTCAAAACGTTCCGGATCACTGGAGGGGAACCGCTTCTCAACCCGAATACCTACAAGTTCTTCGATTTTCTCCGTCAAAACCCCATGCCGGATCTGAGCCTTGCGATTAATAGTAACCTCGGAATCCCGCGTGGGACTCTGGATAAGTTCATCCGCGAGGTCAAGTATATCACTGACAACAAACTCATCAAAGACTTCCAGTTTTTTACAAGCGTCGACACCTATGGAAAGAATGCCGAGTTCATCCGCTTCGGTTTAGATTACGACGAGTATATGGAGAACGTCCGGCGCTTCCTTCGGGAGGTCCCTGAGGCACAATTGGTCTTTATGTGCACCTACAACGCTTTCTCCGTTGTGAACTTCCGGAAATTTCTCGATCAGGTCATAGAGCTTAAACGCACACACAAAAACGAATGGAATTACACCAAGGTTTTCCTGGATACACCCTACCTGAAAGATCCACGCTTTCTCTCTTGCTATGTTTTAACCGAGGAATTCTGGCCCGTGATCCGCGCCGATCTCGATTATATGAAGCAGTTCGCCGTTGGTGATAAACCCGGCGAAGCACTCTTTTACGAACACGAGATAAGTAAGTTCGAGCGGATTCTTAACTGGCTTGAGAATCTCGAAGAAAACATGCACCGACAAGGTATGCGCCGAACGCTTTACGACTTCATTCAGGAGTACCAGGAGCGCAAAGGCATTCAGTTCCACGACTACTGCCCGGAGTACACTTCCTTCTACGAGCTATGTAAGAACAGCTGAAGGGCCTAGGAAGAGCGCTCGAAGATTTTTCATCTCGACTGCCTCATCGAAACCAGGTGCTACGACTGCTCGCACCTTAATCAAACGCTCAAGGTGCACAAGAACTTCTGTCGTCTGAATCAAGTGCCGCTGGCAGTAGAGTCCGCAAATTTCCCAATCAATCTGCCGCTCAACAAGTACACGCTCTTCGGCCAGGAGCCCCTTTAAGAGTTCCCGGTCCTGCGCCTCGCGGTCGTGATAAAACCACAAATACAGATGCGGGGCGAGGATTCGAAACCCTTCTCCAAGATCCGCATGATATACGTCGAATTCTGGATTCTTCGACTCTGCCATCCAGCGGCCTAAAGAACCAGAGAGTCCGGGCCGGGAAGGGAGAAGACTTCCAAGGATTTGAATGATCGTTTCCGTCTTGAGCAGACCCCCAGGTTCCTTAATGCCAGTGAGTTCAAGGTGGTGGCGCCATTTTTTTTGCCGCAGTAAAGGTCCGTCCCCAAGTGTCAGCGCATCTGAAAAAAACATCCGTTGAAGAAAAACCAGCTTTTCAATCCGATCTTCAGAGCGTGCTGCTTTAGTTAAGGCTTCGAACACAGGGTCACGGCGTAGCTCAAACGTGTTCATACGTGTCACAAGCGCTTTGAGACCCACTGCACAATAAACATTCGCCTCACCGAGAAAAGGTAGGACCCGCTTTGAGAGAGTAAGCGCCTTACAAAGAAAAGGAGCAGGTAATTCCCGATCTGAGAAAACAGTTATGTCGAGGTCACTGACACCGAAAACAAAAGTTCGCGCGCGGACACTGTTCCGGTCCCAGATCTTGGTTGTAGGACCGAAGAGAAGCTTAAACAGTAAGCGAACAAAAAAGAGGCCCATGATATAAGGAAATAAGGCAACTCCCCTGGGGAGAATTTGGTCCAGGCGATAAAAGTGATGCTTTTTCATCCTCCTATTATATCCCGATTACGAAGACTTAAGTTTCAATTAGACGGCTCAAATCATGGGAGGAATTTAAGCCTCCTCCTGGAAGATTCCATGGAAGCAATGCGCAACACTTGACAATAATGTCTCTAACACTTACAACCCTAAGATACTTTAACTCACCTAGGGCCAAAGCAGGACGAACGTCCTCCCCGACAGGTGGTATCTCTTAAGGAGTTTTCATGTATACGGTTGTTGAAATCAAAGGACACCAGTACAAGCTTGCAGCTGGTGACCTGATCGACGTAGAACGGATCGAGGCTGAAGTAGGCGCGACTGTAACGTTCGACAAAGTTCTTCTCGTCGGTGGAACAAAGACCCTCGTTGGCGCACCAGTCGTCGGCGGCGCTACAGTCACAGCGAAAATTGTAAAGCAAGGCCGGACTCGCAAAATCCTCGTTCTTAAGCGCAAGCCGGGCGCGTACCGTAAGAAAAACGGTCACCGTCAGTGCTTCACAGGTCTACTCATCACCGAGATCAACGACGGTCAGGGTGGCGTAGCTAAAGCTGAAGCTAAGGCGAAGAAGTAATACCAATTTCAAATTAGGAGATTCCATATATGGCACATAAGAAATCGGGTGGTAGTACATCCAACGGTCGTGACTCTAATCCAAAAATGCGCGGTGTAAAAAAATTCGGCGGTGAAGTCGTTCTTACTGGCATGATTATCGTTCGTCAGAAAGGAACTAAGTTCCACGCTGGTCCGGGCGTTAAGATGGGGCGTGACTTTACCCTCTATGCCACCACCCCCGGAACAGTTAAGTTCGGTTTCTACAATAAATCGACAAAAATCGTTTCAATTATTCCAGCTTAATTGATCTTTAAAGATTAATAGCATAAAGAGGGAGCAGTAATGCTCCCTTTTTTATTCTCCGCTCCAGAAGTTTTTTATGAAGTTTATAGATGAAGTTGATATCGAGGTAATCTCCGGTGAAGGTGGTAAGGGCTTCGTAGGCTATCGCCGCGAGAAGTACGTTCCTTTAGGAGGTCCTGATGGTGGTGACGGAGGTCACGGCGGAAATGTCTATTTTCAGGGCGATGAAGGCCTGAACACCCTCCTCCATTTCAGGGGCTTAAAAACCTTCAAAGCGGATGCTGGTGGAAACGGTGCAGGTTCCAATATGACCGGGGCAAACGGAAACGACCTCATCTTAAAGGTTCCGGTGGGAACCCTCATCTCCCATAAAGAAAGTGGCCAGCTCCTGTGTGACATAACCGAAAATGGTCAAGTCTATGAAGCCGCCAAGGGTGGGCAAGGCGGGTTCGGTAACGCTCATTTCAAATCCTCTACACATCAGACTCCACGGTTCGCTCAGAACGGAGAGGCGGGTACGGCGATCCCTGTTCACCTTGAGCTTAAGCTCCTCGCTGACATAGCTCTGATCGGTCTCCCTAATGCCGGCAAGTCGACTCTCATCAGCGCCATCAGCGCGGCCCGACCAAAAATCGCCGACTACCCATTTACAACACTCGAACCGAATCTCGGTGTCGTTGAGCTCGATGACAAGACGCTTGTCGTGACAGACATCCCCGGACTCATCGAAGGCGCCGCTGAGGGTAAAGGCCTTGGGATTAAATTCCTGAAGCACATCGAGCGGACCTCTGCCTTGGTGCATCTCATTGACTGTTCCATGTTCCTTGAGGAATTTGAGGCCATAGAGGCCTACATGACGATCCGCCAAGAGCTTGAGAAGTTTAACCCAGAGCTTCTGAACAAGAAAGAAATCGTCTGCCTGACGAAGATTGACGCAATGACTGAGGACGAGATTGAAAAGTTTCGTTCGAGCATGGAAATTCAACTGGACCGGAAGGTGCTTCCTATCTCGGGAGTTTCTGGCCGCAACATTGAACACTTAAAGCAACTTATGTTAAAAACTAAAGAAATTATCCAGGAAGAAGAGAAAGAGGCGAAACATGGTAAATGAATACATTCAAAACGAAGTAAAAAAAGTTATCACCAATTCTTCGTATGAATTCCCCTTGAATCACGCCATGGCGTCAGTCTGGATCCTGGCCAATTTTAAAGGTGATAACCTGAAGATCTTCGACATGAGAAAAGCTTCGGCACTTGTGGACTATTCGGTTATGGCCACGGCCCAGAACGCGACTCAGGCCCGCGCCATGGTAGATGAGATCTCAGCAAACCTTAGGCAGCAGGGTGCAAACATCGTTTCCTACGAGGGCTATGACTCGGCTGACTGGATTCTCCTTGATACCGGTGACATCATGGTTCACGTCTTCAATGGTCCTGCCCGAGATGTCTACGACCTCGACATGGTTTATGCCAAGAGCCCACAGGTCAAGATCCCAGAGGAATTCTACTTCTCCAAGCCGGCACAAGTATCAACCGAGAAGTCAGATCTTAAGGGTTACTTCTAGGTGGCCCGCGCCCTCAACCTCGTTGTGGTGGGGAAGCTCAAAGATCCGCACCTCGAAGCCGTTGAGGCAGACTACTTGAAACGCATCACGTCCCCAGAACTTCTGATCCATGAACTTAAGGCGTCAGCGGAGAATAAAGGCACCGAAGGTGAGGCCATACTACGAAAAGTTCGGGACCTGTCCCAGGGCGGAGCGACTCACCTCATTGCCATGACCGAGTGGGGCAAGCGACAGACTTCCGTCGCGTTCGCCGATTGGACCAAAGGTTTGATTGAGCGCCCTGCAAAAATTGTCTTTCTCATCGCCGGTGCGGAGGGTTTCTCCGAAGAAGTCTTAAATTCTTGCCAGGAGCGCATCTCCCTTTCCGAGCTGACTTTCCCTCACAAGTTGGCCAGAATACTTCTGGTAGAACAGCTCTACCGTGCCCAGACCATAAGATCAGGACACCCTTACCATAACTAGGGGAATCATATGCAGACGATCCAGAACCTCAGCCCGCGCGTCCTCCTCGTCGTGATGGATGGGTTTGGTATGAGCCAGAATGATCACAAGAATGCGATTAAAACGGCATTGAAGCCCAATATTGATGACATCTTCGCTCACTATCCTCTTACAGCCATTCAGCCTGGCGGCGAGGCGGTGGGACTCCCTAAGGGGGTTTCGGGAAATTCCGAAGTAGGCCACTTGAACCTTGGTGCCGGAAGACCTGTCAGGCAAGACCTTGTGATCATTAATGAGTGCATCCAGAAGAACGGACTGAGGGATCTAAAAGGGCTGACTGAGCTGGTAGCTAAGGCCCGAGCAGGTACTAAGCGCATTCACCTCATGGGGCTCCTCTCAGATGGAGGTGTGCATGCCCATATCAATCACCTGAAAGAACTCCTCAAAATACTCAGAGAAAACTCCGACATTCAGCTGTTTCTCCATGCTTTTACCGACGGCCGGGACACGGCGAGAGATCGTGGTGTTCAGTACGTGAAGGAGATCCTCGAGTGCCCTGGCTTTCAGTTCGCATCCATGGGCGGGCGATCAATTGGAATGGACCGGGATCGTCGTTGGCCTAAAATAGAACATCACTATAAAACCATGATCGGCCAGGGCGCCCAGACTAAACTAAAACCTCAGGACTATATCCTCGAGGAATACAAAGAGGGGCGCTTCGACGAATTCATAACACCTGTGCTTTTCGCAGAAGAGGGTGCGATCAGAAATGGTGACTGCGTATTCTTTTTCAACTACCGACCAGACCGTGCCCGGCAGATGACTCTTGCCATGAACGATCCTAAGTTTCATGAGTTCCCTGTTCCCGTCAAGCCTGGATACTTCCTTTGTATGACTCCTTATGTCCAGGATGAGCTACCGGATCTACCGATCCTTTTTGGTAAGGAGAAGATTCAAGGCACACTCTCTGAGTACCTCTCTAAAATGGGCAAGAAGCAGTTTAAAATTGCTGAGACTGAGAAGTATGCACATGTGACCTACTTCTTTAACGGCGGAGAGGAGCGGTCATTCCCAGGAGAAGAGCGCTGCCTGGTGCAGTCGCCGAGGAATGTAGCAACCTACGACGAAAGGCCAGAAATGAGTGCCGCCGAGGTGACTGATAAGCTACTCCGTGCACTCGAGGATAAGAGCTTTAGTTTTTACCTTGTGAACTACGCCAACGCCGACATGGTCGGGCACACAGGTAACTTCGAGGCTGCTGTGAAAGCGGTTGAAGCGGTCGATGCATGCATCGGAAGACTTTTCAAAAAATGTCAGGAGCAGAACGTTACGATGCTTCTCACAGCTGACCATGGAAACGCTGATCAGATGGTCTACGAGGAAGGTGGCAAACACACCTCCCACTCTGATTCAGAGGTTCCTTTCTGCGTGGTTCATGCAAAGCTTCGCGATCAGAATATCCTCGTCAATACTGACAGTAAGATCCTGGCCCTAAAGGACGTCGCCCCAACGGTCCTCAAGATCCTCAACATACTGAAGCCGAAGGAATTTTCGGGTAACTCGATTTTTGTCTAAAGGATGCCCATGAAATTTACACACATTGGTTTACTCTGCTCTGGCGGTGATTCGCCTGGGATGAACTGCGCGATCCGTGCCGTGGTCCGAACCGCCCTCTTTCATGGTGTCCAGGTAACGGGCATCAAGCGCGGCTATGCGGGTCTCTTGCGCGGAGAATTTCAGACCATGAACCTCTCCTCAGTAGGAAACATCATCCAGCGTGGGGGAACCGTCTTACAGACGTCCCGCTCACCGGAATTCATGAAGCCCGTTTTCAGGAAAAAAGCCGTGGAAATCCTCCGAGCGCAACGTATCGAGGCGTTGGTCGTTATCGGTGGTGACGGATCCTTCAATGGCGCCAAGGCCATGTGGGAGGAACATCAGTTCCCAGTCATAGGGATTCCTGGAACCATCGACAACGACGTCTCAAGCACCGAGTATACCATCGGGTTCGACACCGCCGTTCAGACGGCCATCGAAGCTGTCGACAGGATTCGAGATACAGCACATTCACACGCCAGGACTTTCCTGGTCGAAGTGATGGGGCGAAACTCTGCGGCCATAGCAATCAAAACCGGAGTCTGTACCGGAGCGGAGAATGTGCTCCTCCCTCACGACAAAGTTAACCACCAGAAGATCGTTGATGACATTCAGCGAGGCATAGCCCGAGGAAAAGACTCTTCAATCGTTATTGTGGCAGAAGGACCCATCGCGGGACGTAGTTATGAAATCCAGAAGGTCCTAAAAGACAATTACCAGATGGATACTCACGTTGTTATTCTGGGTCATATTCAACGGGGCGGGTCACCTACTTCCAACGACCGCTTCATCGCTTCACAGATGGGGAACATTGCTGTTGAGGGTCTTCTCTCGGGGAAATTTCCGACGGTCACAGTGGTCCAGGCAGGCAAAGTTCTTCTGGCCGACCTCGTTGACTGTGTGACCAAAGCCGATCATAACTTCGAAGAGTATCAGCAGCTCGCTCAAACACTTTCGATATAGTTACTGGCCTGGAAGAGAAATCTTGAGGGACATAATCTGACCCCGGTGGGAAACAAGAAGTAGCTCTCTTTGTCTTCCGGGAATTTTCCGGGCAATGTAATAAGTTTCACGAAGGGGGGTGGGTAAACACTCACTCACATCTCGGTAGCCCGATCGATCGCGATAGATCAAACGGGTGTGGAATGCAGGATGTCGCTTTTTGGGGTCCCGGAGTACGCTTCTAACTTCGGCCAGGATCACCGTTATGCCTGAACCAAGGGACAACTCCTCCAGCGAATTGACGTACCCCTCTGCCGTTGGCTCCGGCGAAAGCGGTAGCTCGTAGTCGCTAAAACGGACGAGGCCTGGCCGGGATTCGTTCCGGTAAATAACTATCTTCCAACGGTGAAAGCCCATGTCATGGACAGCGGTCAAAATATCGGGCTTTCCGTCTCCGTTCTCGTCGAAGGTTTTAGCAAAAACTGTCCCCCATGAGCGGGACTCCCGCCGCGGCGGAATCGTCTCAGGTGGAAGTAGAACGAACTTCCCTTTCCGTTGCACCAGAATCCTATCATGGGCCTGCTCAGGTCTGTTCTGCGGCGTATCGCAGCCTCCTAGAAACAAATCTCTTACTCCGTCCAGATCAAAATCTTCGGCCACTGCAGTCATTAAACAGAGCTTTTGGGGTCCTAGATCCGGAGGCAAGAGGCCAGATCGATCGATCCAAAATCCTTTTTCGAAAGCGAAAAAAAACGGATTCTTTCCGTTAACATTTGCCTTATAAAGCCCATGTTTTCCGCCGAAATTCAAAGCTGCGACGTTAAAAGTGAAATCTTTCCCTAATGTTTTTGAGCGCTCGTCATACACCCATCGGTCATTCATTTTTCGGAGGATCACAGGTGCTGCTCCCGGGTAAGGAGGTTTATCTGTACCATGATCAGCGATGATAACTTCCCGTTTTTTATCTCCGTCTATGTCCTCCCAGAGCATGTGGCGGGCATGGTAAGTCCGAGGTAGTTTTTCAGAAGCTTTGGAGTCATAACTCCACTTCCCTTTGTTCAAAGAATAGATTGATATGGGTGCATCCAGGGCTTTTGAAATTGGAAAGTTAGTCACCATTATTTCTTGAGGACCTGTGAAGATGAAGTCAGTCGGACCAAAAACGGGAGGACCATGAATCGGACTCTCCGGAGTGAGCGTTAACTTTAAGGGACAGGTTGCTCCAGAGACTAGAGGCAGGAAAGCTATGAAGAGGAGAAAGTACCAAGAGCTAATCGTCATTTTTCTTCAAGAGTTCGTTCATCTGTTTATTCTGATCAAGGTGGCTACACTGCTGACAAAAAGTCCATTCCGGATCTGTCAGGTGGAAGCGATCAACATGAATTCGCACCATCTTCTTCCGAAAATTTTCATAGGCCCCAGAAAACCAGACATCACGCCAGTCCTGATTGTAGATGTTTCCTACTCGGTGCTTGGCGATGCAACAGGGAGCAATATCGCCACTCACTTCAAAACGTAGATAGTTATACCCTATGAGGCACGGAGACCCAGAATAAAAGCTGGCAGGAATATTCCCATTTACGACCTCAAGCTTGATCTCGGCTGCTTCCATGGGAACAGAGGTTGTATTCTTCGTAAGCTCAGACATTAACCGAATCTCCTGAATATTTCCTGATGATTTCATCACAGACATCACGTTGGACAACTTTTACTCCACATTCGTCTGCATAAGCGATCGCTTCGGCATAGGCACGCGCCATCGCCGACATCAATTCATCCCCTGGGACATAGGGACGGTGCATATCACCGTGAATTTCCATCGGCTTGAACCATACCTGCAAAGCACCGATCTCCTTCGCAAGCTTAACAATGTCAAGGAGGCCAAGACAATTGAGCCGATTCACTACGCACATGATCGTAATGAGTACCCCGATACCTCCGGCCTGCTCACGAAGATCACGAAAGAGACTAAGATTGCGCACAACCTTCTCAAATGTTTTCTCATTTTGCCGAGGTCGAGTCTTAACGTAGAGCTCTGGCGTTCCGGCCGAGACATTCGCGATGAAATGAAACTCATAACTGTTGATGCTACCTAATCGATGAAGGAGGCCGATGTCATCATCGCTTAAATACTCCATGTTCGAAAGAACTTCGACTGCAAAGCCACGCCGGCGAGCTGCCGCAATAATCTCCACAGCACTTTCGTGCATTAAAGGGTCACCCATGCCGCCGAATTGAATCATTCGTACGGACCACGGGAGGCTCTGGATAATTCCAAGGCACTTTTCAGGATTCATCTCCATTTTCATGAGATTCTTCAAGCCTTCCGGGAGTGTTCCTCCATGGCGCTTTTTAACATCATCAATGGCTTCCGCACCATACAGCCCACAAAAAACACAGCTATGTGAGCAGCGGTTCGAAATATCGATATGAACTATTTCGAGGCATGAAAAGGTGTTTTGAGTCTTAAGGTCCCATTCAGCAGTATCTTTTCTCCAAAATGGAAAGTAGACATTCAGGCGATTGGGTCCACGAATCTTCAAGTACTCAATGACTTCGCGAAACTGGCGAAACCGCTCATTGGACGGTTCACTCAGAGGATTTAAAACAATCCAACTTGCTCCAGCTTGATGGACGCCCATGATGCTGGGACCGAGCACTCTGGTATCTTCTCCAACTTGGAACTCAACTGTCAGGAATCGATCTAAGGGAAACGTTGATCGAAGATAGCTGTATCTATCTATAAGCTCGCGGTCACCAGAGTAAATATCTCCGAGACCCTGATTGAGTAGCCATCGTTCGGGTCGATGTGTCATACGTAGGGCGAAACCATAGACCCCAACATTGAGGATCTTCTGAACGAGGAGGACATCATCGATCTCCTCTAAGGGAATGGAGAGCACGACTCTAGAGCTAAGACTTGCTGCCCTTGCGACGAAAGATAGTAAATCATCACTCATTAATCTAAGAGAAGATAATCGAAGGTAGAGGAGTTCATCTGGTTTCAACAGGTCGATGGCCCTGTGATCAACGAAATCCCCTTGGCCAGCAAGGTCAAGACTTTTCATAATGGCGCCTTATGTTTACCATCTATTTAAGCAAGATTCAGAACCCCAGTCTAGTTCAGAAACGTGTCGTATCCTTAACGAGTTCCTTAGCCTTAAACTCAAGTCGCGCGCTGACTCCGAAGAGATCTCTTCCATCGATGATCCTTCCGTGACCGTCGGATGTATCTGATGAGGTAATAAGATGGAGACCATTATCTTCGCAGAGCTGGTTGATCGCAGGACTAAATGGTTCCTCGACTACACCCCCAGGGTTTAGAGCTCCAAGAGCGAGGCAATTGTCGAGTGTTGAGATAGGAAGGAGGCCCGCAAGAAACCAGTAATGCAGTAAAAGCGGGTATTCAAGCCAGCGCACGCTAGACCCTTCGATGTAACCGAGTTCGTCCCCAAGTTCGACATTGAGGACAAAGCGCTTAAGTGGGACTGGCAGGCCTCGCGCCCGGGTAATAAAGATCACCTTCTCCTTGATTCCACGTCCATATTTTCCTAGACCGTTGATCTCTAACCCAGGAACGCTTTTGCTTGCGTAGCCAAAAAGAGAAACCAAGACTGGTCCTTTCTTCGTGATGTAGCAGCTCTGAAGTTGTGTTTCCATTGAATCCTCCCGTGAAACAGAAGAAGCAAATTATGTGCCGCCCTTCAAGATTCAACTCCTTTAAACTACGGAGCTCCCATGCGGAGGACTGGAAAAACTACTTTCCATAGATAGGCAAAAATTCTGGGATAAACTCCAGAATCTTCTGACCTCGATTCACGTCAAAGAGGTCGTTAACACGCTGAAATTCACGAAACAATTCCGGGCGGTCTTCACTATTGATGTAAGTAATAATTCCTCTTAGAGAGCGCACCAAACTTAGATTTGCCCAGGGGTCGAGATCATTCCTGCCAAGTTCAACTTCGTCGGTGTAGTCAGAAATCTTTTTCGATATTTCTTCCCGGTATTGATGGGGTAGAACGTGAGGAGTCAAATAGGCGGGATCAAACAGAAGGTTCACAAGCGGATAGCGCTTTATTTTTTGAAATCCTGCAAGATATTCGCAGATCTCCACTATATGGTGAATATTGTAGGCCTGAATCGTAGGCTGGACATGACAGTTAACAACATTCAAATCCTCAAAATTTTCCTCAATAAACTTAAGATTTCGCTCAAAGTCTTCCCACTTGAGTGGATAGCGGATGAAATCGTTCAGAGCGCCAACTCCGTCCATGGAAACAAGAAGTACGACACCCTTGAAGCGAGGCCAAATCTCTTTTGCCTGTGGAGGAATATGGGAGAGGTTAGTGTTGTAGGAAAGAGTGATATTTTTAGCGCAATCATCCTCGGAGAGCCTGCGAAGAAATTCCCAGCACTCCTTAATAATCAGGGGCTCCCCTCCTACAAGGTGAATTTTTTCTATCTGGTGTCGGTGGGCATGGAGCTCGTCCCAAAAGTGAGGTGACTCGAACCAGTTCATATTCTGGAAAGGCTCTACCGACTTCGCTCCGTAAAGCTGGGCGAACTCAGGGGAAAGCTTCCGAGAGGAGTAAGGAGCACACATTCGGCAGGCAAGATTACAGAGATTACCGAATCGAAGATCGATGTAGCGAAAGATAGGAGCTGGGTCAGTCATCGATAGCGTTGTCTCATCCATAGGGTACTCGCTATTGGCGGTGGCCCGGAAACTTGCCGAGCCAGTCTCCTCGACTCGCCAGCAGCCACTACAAGCTGAAACTTTTTCACCTGCAATCATTCCCTTTCGAAGCTCAACCATCCTCTTTGAGTTCCAGTGACGCAAAATAGCACCAGGCTCACTTGCCTTGATGATCTGTCCCGACTCGTCATAGGAGTAGGCTTGTTCAGCAATCCCGAAGCAGCAGTTATAAAAGTAGCCAAAAGAATCAACAAAAAGATGCATCCAAGGGAGTACACATTGAGCTTCGTTCATTCCCGAGTCCTTATAGAACTGTACACAGGAGCAAGCTCAGGAAGAAAGTCGAGAATTTTCTGGCCACGGTGTCGATCGAAGATGTCATTGTGTCGTTGGAATTGCCGGAATAAGTGGTGCTTTTCTGGGCCACGGAGGTAACCAACCATGCCCTTCAACCCTGCCACGAGTGGATCTCGCTTCATGGGATGAAGGTTATTCAAACCCTTTTGAACCTTAAGGGTGTAAGCCTCGATCTGTGCAATTGCTTCTTCGCGATAGGCCTCCGGGAGAACATGGGGCGAGAGATACTCTGGCTCAAAGAGGAAGTTAAACAGTGGGTGGGATAAAACTTTGCGGTAGCTTGCCATATATTCACAGATCTCTTCAATTCGTTTGATATTATACGCCTGAACGGTCACCTGAACCTGACAAGTTCGTATGTTATAGGCATCGAATTCGTTTTCGATGGTCCGGAGGTTCCTGTCAAACTCGGCCCAGTTCTGCGGGTAGCGGATAAACTCATTCGCCGTGCCCACTGCATCCATAGAAACGATGAGCACGACATTCTTGAAGCGGGGCCAAATCTCTTTTGCCTCTGGGGGAATCCTCGAGAGGTTCGTATTGTAAGAAAGTGTGATGTCCTTAGCGCAGTCTTCCTCTGAAAGTTTCCGAAGGAAGTTCCAGCAATCCTTAATCAGAAGGGGTTCTCCGCCGGCGAGATGGATTTTTCTAAAGTGATGACGATACTGGTGCAGTTCTTCCCAGAAATGCGGAGATTCGAACCAGTTCATGTTCCGGTAGGGTGCCACGGCCTCTGCGCTTAAGAGTTCTGTGTATTCATCGAAGAGCTTCCGGCTGTTATAGGGAATACACATCCTGCAGGCCAGGTTACAAAGGTTGCCAAATCGCAGATCGACATACTGAAAAGTAGGCTGGGCATGAACTGGACGTTCATTTTCAGGAATCGGATATTCGCTATTTGCGATCATCCGAAAGCTCTCGGTTCCAGTATCCTCAATCTGCCAACATCGAGCGCAGGCACCACTTTTTTCATTACGATTGAAGCTCTGGCGAAGCTCCTGCATGGCCTGGGAATTCCAATGATTTAAAATAGAATTTGGTTCACTCGCCTTGAGAATGTTTCCATTTTTATCTTTGGAGTAGGCATCCGTCGCGAGGCCAAAACAGCAATTATAAAAATAGCCGTGACCATCGACGAAGAGGTGCATCCATGGGAGTACGCAGAAGGAATCGCTCATGCTCTCATCATAGCTATGATGATTTGTCGGCGCCACTCAATTCCCACAGGTCTCAATAGACGTCAAATTGCTAGAGACCGACTTTTTCAGGTGCCGGTAGCGATTCGAAAAAGCAGTTTAACTGCTGGATACCTTTTTCATTTTTTAAGAAAGCGGCATGGACCAGGTCGAGTCGACGGGCAAGTTTGCCCTTAATATATCCACAGGCATAGTCGGCCGAACGCGAACATAGGGCCCGGTCCGTGAGTTTTACGCAAAGATATCGAAAGAGTACCTTTTTTCCAGACACACAGATGACTTCCTGGCGATCGGCATTCAAGACGGCACGAAGGTAGAAAGGATCGGCGGCGTGCTCGCGGTCACAAAAGTCAGCAGCGTCGATCTGGCGACCCATACAATCGATTGTAGTGCCCGAGATAAGCTCGATGAGAGGTGAATCCGGATGGCCAGATTTACTGCAAACTGATTTCAGAGAATAGCGAGTCTTTTCAGTGACGGTAACGTCGTCCTGGATCACATGGGCGAAGGCAAGAAACGGAATCAGAATAATAGTAAAAATCATGAAATGATTTCAAAAACTAAAGGGGTCTTAACAACCCTTATTTGTAGACCTAAAACATCCCGGATCTGAAGATCAAATCCGGGGCGGTAGAAAAGCAGAAAAATCTAGCCCGGCCACATTCCACGCAGCCTCATCGCACCTTCGATGCGCTGGAGCGATGAAATGAAAGCAGCTTGCTTCATGTTGACCTTGTGAGTTTCAGCATTCTTCCAAACCTTATCAAACGCGAGCTTCATAATGTCATGGAGTTTTTTGTTAACCGTCTCGAGATCCCAGAAGAACATCTGTAGGCCCTGCACCCATTCAAAGTAAGATACGATAACGCCGCCTGCATTGCAGAGAATATCTGGAATGATCAGGCCTCCACGATCGGTGATGATATCAACCGCTTCGTGGGTGAGAGGACCGTTTGCACCTTCAGCAATCATCCTGGCCTTGACTCGATGAGCGTTGTCCTTAGTGACGACGCCGTCGATAGCGGCAGGAATAAGAATGTCGACGTCGAGCTCCAAGAGTTCTTCGTTAGAGATGTGTTCGGCACCCGGTAAATCACGCAGATGGCGGCGCTGCTTTACCCATTCGATGCACTGAGGAATATTGAGGCCATTTTTGTTGTATATCGCACCGGAAACGTCAGAGACAGCGACGATCTTAGCACCCTGTGCAAAGAGATCGTCGGCGGCCGGCATACCGACCTTACCGAAACCGTGGATCGCCACAGTCGTGCTGGAGCCGACAGACTTATTAAGTTTTTCGTAGGCAAAATTGATGCAATAAACGACGCCTTTACCGGTGGATTCGGCACGGCCTAAAGAGCCGCCGATTGCAATCGGTTTACCGGTGACCACACCCGGGATGGCATACCCGTGAAGCTGAGAGTATGTATCCATGAGCCAGGCCATCGTCTGCCCGTCAGTGCCGATGTCGGGAGCAGGAATGTCTTTATCGGGACCGATCATCATCGAAATCTCCGTCGTATACCGACGTGTAAGGGCCTGGAGCTCGGCGCGAGACATGTCATTTGGATCAACTTTGATTCCTCCCTTGGCCCCTCCAAGAGGTAGTCCAACGAGAGCGCACTTGAAGGTCATGAGCATTGCTAGAGCTGCAGTTTCGGAAAGCGAGACGTGCGGGTGGAAACGGATTCCGCCCTTGCCAGGACCAAGAGTCATATTGTGCTGAACACGGTAGCCTTCGAAAACCTTTACCGTTCCATCGTCGAGCCGAACGGGGACTGAAACTTGAAGTGCGCGTTTAGGGTACTTAAGGCGTTCGAGGACGTTGGGATCCATTTTCATCGTTGTGCCAGCCGATTCTAACTGGGAAAAAGCATCCTGAAAAAATGGAGACTCGAAGAGACTCATGGCAACTCCAATCGGTGAGGTAAAATTTAGTGTAATTAGTTTACTTGGAGAGGCATGTGGAGGCTAGAAAAAATCCGCCCTAGAACTGCTTGGCGTACAGCAGCATTGCCTCATCACTTTGGCTCTTTACCTCAGGATTTTTTTGGCTTGTAACACGGAAAAACACGTTCTCCACCAAACGCTGGTCAACGGTCGTAAAATAGCGGCCGGAGTTAGCATAGTAGTTGTACATGAAGCGGGTCCCCGTTGAGTCAAAGGACTTCTGGATGTTGACTTCCGTCTCGCCATTGACACCAACCCAGGCACGGGCGTAAGCGATCGGCCCTCGAATACCGATAATAACCAGACCCTGATCGACCCGAGGTTGGAAAATAAAACGAGTCTTTTTCCAGAGTGACACTTCCTTCTCCTGTAATGCTTCAGGAAGGTTTTTATCAACTCTAGAGCCTTTGTTGCTCTTTCGAAAACGAGCCTCCATCTCGTCGATGGTATCGACTTCGTTAGACGTGCGGAAGTTCTGATACCAGTTCTTCGGTGCGTCCTTGATCGGCTGCTCTCCGCGCTGGCGCAGGTAGCGCATGTAGCGCTCCTTAAAGTACTCAAACTTCTCTTCTGGCGTTGGGACAAAAAAGGTGGAACCGGCCAGGGTTGAGTCGAGACCATACTGGTCAGCAAACTGCTGATTCTCGTTCCAGATGCGAAGCTGATTACGAGACCGAACCACTTCCCGACCATTATCCGAAGCAACGTACTGTTGATAAAATGAGAGCTCGTTGTCGACAGGCCTTACGATGACGTCGTCATCCGGCACATAACTCGAAGGTTTGCGCATCACATAGGTATCCGGCTTGAGGGTCGCTGGGGTGACTTGCCCCTGAACAAGGCTTGAGCCAAGGATGAGAGCAGCACCAACAAGGTGTCGAATTGTTTGATAGTTCTGTAAGTCTGACCAAAGTTTCAACAGCATGATATCCCCTGTAAAGACCTAACCATCTGAAATTCCATTTAAATCCGAGTCTGGTCTCTGTTTCTTACCTGTTATTCAGCAAGTAAAATGCCAATGGGGATTGTAAAAGATTCAAGTGCGACGCAGTGCAAGGCAATATTGTGGTAAAAGGATCCCACCAACCACCCAGGAGGAGACAACATGAAGGGAATACTTTTACTAGCTGCGATAGCTATCTCAGCGCCGGCCTTTGCTAACATCTGCGAAGTCGATTTGATCGACCTGCGCTCAAACCGTTTGATCTCGCGCATTCGTGCCGATGACTTTGGCGACAATTGCCGGGAAGGAATGAAGTCGTGTCGTTTTGAAATTCGGCAGCGAGGCCTCCACGGTCGCGCAGACTGCGTTCGAGTAGAAGGCCGCTTCCCGGATCGTGATAATCGCCCTCTCCCCGATTACGATCCAATCCCTAGACCGAATCCGCGTCCACTTCCGGACTACGATCAGCGTCCAATTCCTAGCAGTGCTGCTCGCCGCCTCATAAATAACGGTGAGACAGTTATCTATGCAAACCGCTACTTCAGAGTGTTGGGTGTAAGCTTCGACGGTCGCTTCGCTCTTCAGTCGATGGACGGATACAACACGATTAGCAACAATATTCCTCGGGAGCAGCTATCCGTAACGAACGGTTGTAATTTGGGGATTTGCGTTAGCGAAACTACAATCCAAACGACTTCGGCGCGCTATGCCCGGGTTGTCGCCTTGTCATTCAACGATCAGTTTGTCACTCAGTCTATGGACGGCTACAACGTCCTATCGAGCAATGTCGATCGGCGCCAGATTGCAGAGACAAAAGGGTGCGTTTCGTCCTCATACGCACAGGTCTGCGTCGGGAACCAGGTCATTGATCAATTCAATCGCTACATGACTGTCGTCGGCGTTCAGCTCGACGGCCGCGTGGTTCTTCGTTCAACCGACGGCTACAATGTTCTTTCGGCGAACATAGACCCAACTCGCCTCGTTATTACTCGTTAAGTATCTCTGCCGCTGGGCCCCTTTTGCGGTCTGGCGGCTTTCCTAATTTTTTACTGACATTAAATCCCAGAAGATGATTCAAACGAGGGAGCAAAGACTAGTTAGTTATTCAAAATATCCAGTCTCAGAAGAGCATAGCGGTTATTAGGTCTCAAGCGGGAAGTTGCTTATCTGGGAAACTGATAAAACCTTGGACAGCCATCGGCACCATCGATCGACTCGCCTCGTCGCAGTCCTCTCCAGTGACCGAGGCGAGCATTTAGAATTCCGCACTTTTTAAATATCGGATTTTTGACAGTTTTGGTTTTTCTCCCAAGCGCCCCGCTTAAGCTCGTACCGAACGGCCATTTTCTCTGGTCCCAGAAAAGACTCGTAGAGGTACTCGCTCACGAACCGTAGACCAACCTTCTCCATCACACCTCGAGAAGCAACATTACTCTTCATCGTGACAGCAAAAACCGAGTCGAGGCCGTAGCCCCGGAAGCCGAACTCGATCAGTACTCGTGAGACCTCAGTCGCGAAACCCTTGCGCCAGAACTTCTGTTTGAGCCGGTAGCCAAGTTCTATGTTCCGAACGTCATCAGGGGTCGATTTATCAGGACGGAAATGGAACCAACCCAGAAACTCCCCACTATCCTTGCGCAACGCCCACCATAACCCCAACCGGCCAGTGTGAGCGCGGAGAATCTTTTGCACTCGCCCCATTGCCACATTGGCTTCAACAACGCTTGTGGGCCTGCCGTCGGAAAGATAGCGCATCACCTCAGGGTCTTGGTCGAGTTCGTAGAAATACCTCGCCTCGTCCTCTCGGGGTTCTCGGAGAATGAGCAGCGAAGTTTCTAAGAAGGTATTAGAAAGCACTGGCGGTCGGATCGCCACCACAGGTGACAGGGAAATTTGGCCACACACTATAGCCCAGCTCAAAAGAATAAAAATGTTCCGGTGTCTGGCCAGGGTATATAGTTCTAAGTCCAAATATCCTTAGTTTGTTGTCATCGGACTTAAAGATTTTCGATATTTCTCTACTAGGCATGTATTTATAAAAAGGAGACCTCTCGAAATTTTGATAAATCTCGTTAAACACGGCCGAACTAAACTAACACAGACCAGAGCATTCCCGTTTCTGATGGTGGTGTCACCATATCCAGAAGGTCCTTTGAAAAACTCTATCTCGCAAGGGGCATCGACATCATCAGGGCAATTAAAACGAGTGTGGATCTTGCCATTAAGAGTTATCTGGTAAGGGCTTACTCTAAGAGCGTCTCGCAGCCTCTCCGCATCACTGCTAGATAAGGTGAGAGTAAGTTGCTCTCCAGATGGATCAAAATCTGGAACAACTTCATAAATGCCCCTAAAACTTAAATGATTGAAACCAAAAAAAAGGCCCCGAAGGGCCTTTGAATTTTACTGAATCTGATTTTCGATGAGCTCGGCCATGAGTGCTTTCGCTTTCTCCTGGAGCTTCGGATCCTTCATCTGCGTCTTGAGAAGCTTCATCATTTTATCGACCGAGTCTTCCTTCTTACGCGGCTTTTCAATCTTCAACTGATCGATCACGCGCTTGAGCTGAACTCTCTTGGTGATTTCTCCCGACAGGATGTTATCCCGGATCTCGTTTTTAAACTCGTTCTTGGGAAGCTCGTCCCACTCGAGAAGAACGTACTTCTCTGTATTGTACTTCTTCGCCGCTTCCTTCAGTTCTCTAGGAAGTTTCGCGATCATGAGACAGCGATGAACCTCTGACTTAGAAATTCCTAAGGCGGCAGTGATTTTCCGCTCAGAAGTTCCAGTGAGTTTCTGGTAACCCATGATGGAATCAGCTTGATCGATGTAATGAAGATCCTCGCGCGCCTGGTTTTCAGAGAACTGAATCGCCATCAGTTCTTCTTTCGTCTTATTCTCGAGAATAAAGCACGGAGCTTCACTCATCTCAATCAAACTCATGGCGCGGAACCGACGCTCGCCGCAGATGAGGACGAACTTATTTCCCTCGCGGTGGAGAACGAGGGGCTGAATCAGGCCATTGATCTTGATGTTCTCAGCAAGCTCCCTGAGGGACTCATCGTTGAACTTTGTCCGTACCTGTTCTCGAACTTCGATCTGGTTCAGCGCGATGTTGGCGAGCTGTGCCCCCCGGAGGAGCTTCTGATCGTTAGCTCGTAGGATCTTTTCATCGATCCCCGATGTGATGTCTGTGACTTTACGTTCCCGCTTCGATACGCGGGGGGAAAAATCCTTGGCCATGGCCTCTCCTATTGATGATAAATCCGTTTATTAATTGAGTCCGAGAGAATCCCAAAGAAGCTGATAATCCTGCTTGCCCTTTGAGTTGGTGGAGAACATGAAAACCGGCTTCCGAAGCGCGACTGATTCCTGCATGTCGACAAGGTTTCGGATCGTCGGGGTCACATTGAATGACTGAGAGAGTTCCTCGAGACGCTGGCGCTCGATTTTTCGACGAGTATTAACCATAGAAGGGATAATCGAGAACTCTAGCTTAGGATTCTCAGTTTCCTTGATGATTTCAAACGTATCCATTAGCTCCTCGAGACCATCGATGGAGTAGTCCTGGGCCTGAGTCGGAATGAGAATCAGGTCCGAAGCGACGAGAGACATGATGAGTTCATCCCCCAGCATCGGAGGAGTATCGATGACAACGTAATCGAACTGATCTTCAATTTCCCTCAAGCGGAGCTTCAAGAGTCGCTCCTTGCGGCCGGCGTTCTTACGGACTTCACTCTCTGAGAGGATCAGGAGCTTGGCGAGATTTGCCATGTGCCGCGAGCTAGCGATGAGTCTTACATTTTTGTAGAAATCATACTCACCCTCGGCTTCAGAAATGATCTCGTCGACCTTTACGTCTCCAATCAACCACTCTGGAATGAGTGTCCGCTGGATGTTAACCCCAAGTGTCGAACTCAGGTTGGCTTGTGAATCGAGATCTATAGCGAGGACTCGGTGACCTCTATTGGCCAGATGGCAAACCAGCTGGTAGCACTGCATCGTTTTACCAACGCCACCCTTGTTATTACCAATCGTGATAATTTTCATAACCTATCTCCTAAAAAAGAGTCTCCGAAAAGAGTCCGTGGTTAGTGGTCCTTTAAATGGTCCTATTCTTAAAAGTCTAGGAAAGCAGTCACACTTAGTCAAAGGCGCAACTCAAGAAAATTAAAAGTGTTTCTGCTACGCGGCCAAACCAGCGGCATTTGGCCCGACGCATCACAGCTAGGCTTGCCCCTTTCCACCTAGCGGAGTATTGTGGGGGCAAATTTTTGATGAGGCCCTTTATGTTGGATATATTCGAGGAAAAAGAGAGCAAAGATCATCTCCCCCTGATTCCGGAGTCGGAGCTATCGGACGATAAAGTCCTTGAGGAACTTACGGCCGTGAAGAAGCGTCTTGGATCACGGGTTGTGGTGCTCGGTCACCACTATCAGCAAGACGATGTCATCGCTTTTGCCGACGTCACCGGCGACTCCCTCGAACTCGCTCGGAAGGCAGCCAAGATTAAAGACGCCGAGTTCGTGATGTTCTGTGGTGTTCACTTTATGGCCGAGACTGCCGACATGCTGACAGGCCCTCACCAAAAAGTCATCCTCCCGGACCTTCGTGCAGGCTGCTCGATGGCAGACATGGCAAACCGCCGAGAAATTGACGTTGCCTGGGCCCATATGAAAGCTTGTACCTCAGAAAAAATTATTCCTATCACCTACATCAACTGCACAGCTGCACTAAAGAGCTTCGTGGGTGAAAACGGCGGCTCCATCTGCACTTCCTCCAATGCAGAAAAGGTTATCACCTGGGGACTCTCCCAGGGGGAAAAACTTCTTTTCTTTCCAGACCAGCATTTGGGAAGAAACACCTGCTTTAAGCTGGGAATCAATCTCGAGGACATGGTGGTTTACGATCCACGCCAGCGTCACGGCGGCCTGACACCGGAACAAATCCGGGACGCGAAGGTCATCCTCTGGTACGGCTTTTGCTCAGTTCACCAAGGCTTTAATGAGAGTCACATTAAAGAATGGCGCCGACGGGATCCGGAGCGCATCCTGATCGTCCACCCGGAGTGTAGCTTCGAGGTGGTCCAGGGGGCGGACCTTGCGGGGTCGACGTCATTCATCATTAATCAAATCTCGGCAGCATCACCCGGAACCAAGTTCGCGGTTGGAACTGAGATCAATCTGGTGAACCGCCTTGCTCATCAATACCCGCATCTTGATATCACTTCGCTCTCTCCATACCAGTGTTTGTGCACGACCATGTACCGGGTCAGACCGCGCTGGCTTCTCGAGAGCTACCGCGCGATCGAGCGCGGAGAAGCGATTAATATTATCAGCGTTGATGAGGTAACAAAAAAATACGCTCTAAAGGCACTCGACCAAATGCTGGCCATATCCTAAGGAATCTATGATTTACGCCGACTACAACGGATCCTCTCCTCTTCTTCCGGCCGTTCGGGAATACCTCAAGAAGCGACTTGATAGTGACCTCTTCGCTAACCCAAATGCCATCCATTCGCTGAGCCAGAAAATAGCGAAGGGGATTGAAAAATGTCGCGGGATCGTAGCCGAGACTCTCGGGTGTTACCCTGACCAGGTGTTCTTCAACTCCGGTGCCTCAGAAGGCATCTCTCATATTTTCCATTCGATTCTCGAACAGGCCGGGCCGCTTAAGGACATCGTCATTACAAGTCCTATCGAGCACTCAGTGATCCCTAGTGCCCTATCCTTTTACGAGAAACGCCGTGGCTTCAAACTCCTTAAGTTAGATATCGACGAAGGCGGTTCTGTAAAACCCGAGAGTCTTCAGCAACTCCTGGATGAACACAAGGGCAAGGTTGCACTCGTGACCGTCATGGCCGTAAATAACGAAACAGGGGTCTACCAGCCATACCGCGAACTTGCACGAATGTGCCGGTCAAACGGAGTAGAGTTTTTCTGTGATACCACCCAGCTCATCGGAAAAGGCGAGTTTAACTTCGAACAGTCGGGCTTGGATTACGCGGTCTGCTCAGGCCATAAGCTCGGGGCCCTCTCGGGATCCGGCTTTGTTATGGTTCGAGAGCCGGCGAAGCTTCTTCCCCTTGTCTTCGGTAGCACCCAGGAGCGCGGCATCCGCGGTGGAACTCAGCACTACCTCGGGATCGAAACTTTGGCGGTAGCTCTTAACGATTTCCATGAGAATAAACACAAAATTCCTCTCCTGGCCGCCGCAAAGGAAAAGTTCGAAGCAGCTATCCTAGGCAGCTTTCCTGAGTGCGTCGTAATTGGTTCAGGGGCCAAGCGGCTTTCGGGAACTACTTTAATCGGTTATCCAGGAATTCATGGCCAGGCGATCCAGATCGAGCTCGAATCACAGGACATCTTTGTTACTACGTCTTCGGCGTGCCTTGATAATCAACCTGAAACATCCAAGGTTTTGCAGGCCATGGGTATTAACGACCGCCTAGGGCGGGGAGTGGTTCGAATTAGTCT
Organism: Pseudomonadota bacterium; assembly: GCA_027487685.1. Taxonomy (GTDB): domain Bacteria; phylum Bdellovibrionota; class Bacteriovoracia; order Bacteriovoracales; family Bacteriovoracaceae; genus Peredibacter. The sequence goes on from JAIYDC010000050.1 coordinate 54,898, forward strand.
CAGCTACGCCCAAGGGGAGAAAGAATATTCCGTCTTACAGAATGCGCTCCATGCCGCGTATCATAAACTAGGTAAGATCCAATCCTTCTGAAGAAGACCAAATGAATTACATCCTTTGTCTGCTCCTGGCCGTGGCATGTTCCTTTAAAAAGAGTAACCAGACCCTCAAAGGGCACTCGGAACTCTACTCTGAGCCCGAAGCTCAGCTCGGGAGTTTAGACAAAGACGAGCGACGTATCATCGTTGCTGCGACAAACGACCTCCACGGCAACCTTGCTCCCTTTGCTGTGAACTTCGACGATAGAAAAGAACAAAAGCAAACTGTGACGATGGGTGGGCAAGCGGTCATTAGCGATTACTTTCAGATTCTCCGGAAGACTTACAAAAACGTTCTTCTTGTAGACTCTGGAGACATTCTCGGAAATGGTTCGGACATTTCGGAGGCGGCAAACTTCCTGAAAACTAACCATTATGATGCGGTCACTGTTGGTCTTCGAGACTTCAACCTCAAAGTCCCATCGGCCATCGGCGGAACCAGTGACCTCTTTAAGCGATTCGCAAGAGAGATCTCGACCCCACTTCTCTTGGGAAATCTCTATGACCTGAAAACAGCTAGCGTGGTTGAATGGGAGGGGACAAAGTCCCACCTTTTGAAGGAGATCGACGGGGTAAAAGTTGGCGTGATCGGGATCATACCGGACGATATTGTAGAGCAGACACCAGTCAATAATCGCCTCGGCTTCTACGTGGAAAATATGCTTCAGGCGACACTGCGGCATGCCCGACTTCTCCGCTCCTTAGGTGCAGATATTGTCGTAGTCATCACTCACCAAAAAATCGACTGCCATTCCCGCCTCGCAGACGAGGGCCAGCTTCCGGCCGATAAAGTTAACTTCGATCCGGCACTTCAACGGGCCTGCGATCTTCGAAGTCCTTTAGGCGAATTTCTTAATCGCTTACCGCCGGGCCTAATCGATGTGGTCGTCGGTGGGCGGAGCGACGAGAAAATGGCAAACATCGTTAACGGTATATTGGTCCTCGGAGGCTTCCCGAATGGGAAAAGCTTTAGCTATGCAGAGCTCGTGGTGAACATTGGGTCACGGCAAATAAACCGAAAGAAGACTGTCGTGCACCAGCCGGTCCTTTTTTGCCATGAGTTTTTCAAGGAAACAGATGACTGCTATACGGGAGATCCTACCGTTGATCACTCAAAGCGGATCCCTGCGCGCTTTCTGGGTCAGGAAATTACTCCACCGCCTAGGGAACAGACCGTCAAGACAGAGAAAGCAGAAGCACTTGAGATTCAGCGGGCCATGGGCCTTCATGAAGCGGATCTTAGTTACGTGCACGACTCCAGCGGAGAAACCCAGCTCGTCGTCCTTAAGCTTTCAGGGCGCGAGCTCATTGATCTTCTAGAGGAGGATTACAACTCTGGAATGAAAGAATTCTGGTGGCCATCTCCCTTCCTCGTTAAACATGACGAATTGACAGTCTCTATAGCGGGTGAGGAAATCGATATCCCAAGGACATATCGGGTCCTGACAGACCTGGAATCGGCCCAGAGTCACCAACGTCTTTTAAAGAGAGTGAATTCGTCGTCCGTAGAAAATATCGTAAACAGTTCTTTACGCTCCCTAGAGGATAAAGTTGCCACCGGTATGGCCGCCTCTACTCACTAACGACAAAACGCCTTTCTTCCTTCGCACACGACAGTCAGACCTGTGCCACAGTAAGCGAAAGAAGAGTTCGTGCGGCAATCAAACTCATCATCCTTCCGTTGCCAACGCAGACCACGACGGCAGGCCGGTCCGTTCTTCTTACCGCAGCGAAGAAAACCACAGTAGCGAGGCCCTACTCCGCAACCGTTGGGGACTTCATACCAACCAGATTCGCAGCTGGTACAAGTTGACGGAGTGGCTTCGGTACAGTCGTCATTGATGCCGTGACAGAGGGTATCGTTTTTTGGAAATGGATCGAATTTGCGTCGGTTGCTCGCCATTGCTGGGGCTAGAAAGATAAGCCCGGGTGCTTTGAAATCTGAAGATGAGAGACCCGATGCCGGCAAAGGTTTTTTGAATGATCCCGGAAGAACAACGTCCCAACGAAACCGTTTTTCTCCGCGCTGAACATCCAGCCAGAAACCGGTGTCAGCAATGCTAAAGCGCAAAGAGCGAACATCGTCGATCTTCAGCCCTTGGTCGCGAAAATAATAATCGTCACAGCGCTCCCCCGGAGAGACCGTCTGGACCTTGAGAACTCCAGCGTCGTCACCGGGAACACGGTAGAAGACACAGTCCTTTTGGCGGGTGAGATTGCGATCATAGTAGACCAAGGAAAAGAGGGTCTGCCAGGCGTCTCGCGGCTTCACCACGAGTGAACCGTTTTGATAGAATTCGTGACGATCGGTGATCTCGAGCACGTGATCCCAATGGCCTGGCACAGGAGCAGAGATGGCATTTCCAATGAGGATAATAAATAGCAATGAAATCAATTCTCCACCTCTTCATAGCATCTGAAAGCAACGGGCATCTTGGGTTCCTGCTCACCATTCCAACTTGTGCGGACCCCTAGCTCGTGCCAGGGAGAAGATGCAGGATAGAAGCGAGACGAAGCCTTAAGATTGAGGGTTGGCTCGATGAAGTTCATAAATGATTCGGGATAAAATCCAAGAGCATGATGGATCCCCATCCAAGTTGCCGAATCGCTCGTAAAATATCTCTCCGGACATCCTTCTACTTGGGCAAGCTGGCAATCGAGGGGTGTCAGCTGATAATCAGGGTTAATGCGGGACATGCCCAGGAAGGACCTCGAGTGATCGCGCTGCCAGGGAGTCTCTGGCCGAGGAACTTTCTGGGGTAAGGGATCCTTTGGCTCAGATGGGGCCATGGTGGCGGCGTCGAAGAGTTTGGCCTCTAGGAGACGCTTACCATAATAAGCACAATAGGCCTCTTGGTCCGATCTAGACAAAAGCGCAGGCCTTGCCCAATGCTTCCGATTTTGCGTGATTTTCTCTGGCATTCCCGTCAGGAGATACCATTCATTGACTTGACGGTTAGTGACATAAAAGCGATCAAGGAACAGATGGCGGTCGAAGTTATCCCAAATAAATCCTTCAGAGCGCTTATCCTTGACCTTCCCGTAGCCATAAATTCGTTGGGGAAGATATTTATCACGGCAGGAATCGGCGAGGAAGATCGACTGCGTATGCCCAGGAATTTCCCTGACGCTAAGTTCAACGACATAACCATACTGATGAGAAAAGCCAGGCTCGCGCCGACGGTACAAAGAGTAATACCTAGGACCAGCAGCTAATGCCGGTATCGCCGGGAAGGCCGGGGTAGCCACCACATGGAAGGTCTGACCGAAAAGATCGACTGAGAGTGACGGTGTCGGGGTAACACCTCCTTGCCAGTAGCACTGCCAGAAATGAGGATTACACTGGTAATAGCTCTTCCCGACTTCCTTTTCATGGAGAATCTCATCCGGGCACTGAGTACCGCTTTTAGGGAAGAATCGATCTCCCTCCCGCCAAAGACTAGCAACGGATGGTCCTGCGGCACGAATCACTTGAGTAAAAAGCTTGTCAACTGTGACCGGACGCTTAGGTCGGACCAAGGAGAGAGGACGCGGACGCATGAAGAGCAAAATTATGCCTAGGATGCTAAGAGTCCCCAATATCACGATGATTTTTGGTATAATCGAATTATCGGAACGTCTCTTCACAGGATCAGGTTATATGAATTGGATGGAAGAAGTAAACAAAGAAGAAGGTCGCTACCAGAACGTGCTGGCCTTCGAAGATTACATGAAACTCTTCTCGAAGAACCCTGAGAAGGAGCTCAGACCGTCGAACATCTACCTTCGGGATATGTTCGACTACTACGGAAAAACAGATGCCGATGGCTTTAGCATCTTTACCCGAGACCACGCAGATGCCCCGCCGGTTCATGGGCAAGTGAGAACGCAAAAGCGCATCTACAACTTCCTCCAGAACTTCATGGAAGAGGGATTCAATAACAAATTCATCCTTCTTGTCGGACCCAATGGCTCGTCTAAGTCAAGCCTGATAAAAAAAATCATGCTCGCGGCCGAAGACTACTCCTGCACTGACGAAGGCTCACTTTACAGTTTTAGCTGGATCTTTCCTATCGACCAATTTGTCAAAGGATCCCTCGGACTCTCAAGTGCTGTGGCAGATAAGAACGTCACCTCTTATGCATTTCTTGAGGACAAAGATATTTCAGCGATCATTACCTCTGAACTTAAAGATCATCCTCTGCTATTGATTCCAATCAAAACCCGGCAGAAACTCATCGAGGATGCCTTTCGTGGCGATGGCGCCCGGCTTGAGACGATCCGCAAGTCCTATCTCTATAATGGGGATCTTTCACAACGGAACCGCCTAATCTTTGATGCCTTACTTAAGACCTACAAAGGCAGCTATCAGGAGGTCTTCAAGCATATTCGAGTCGAGCGTCTCTTCATTAACCGACGTTACTCGATTGGTGCAACAACGATCGAACCCCAGCTCCACGTCGATGCGAATCTTCAGCAGATCACGATGGATCGCCGCCTGTCATCTCTGCCACCAAGCCTTCAGTCTCTTAACTTATTCTCGATTTCAGGAGAGGTGGTTCTCGCAAACCGCGGTATCCTCGAGTTCTCAGATCTCCTGAAACGTCCTCTCGATACGTTCAAATACTTGCTTATGACGATGGAATCAAAAACCATCAACTTGCATGGAATTCTTACAGAGCTAGACATTTTTTTCATCGGCTCAAGTAACGAGATCCACTTTGCTGCCTTTAAGCAGCATCCCGACTTCAACTCATTTAAAGGTCGCTTCAATTTTCTCAGGGTTCCATACCTCATGAATTACCGTGAGGAGGAACGGATCTACGTTGAACAAATCTCCAAGCTCAAGGAAGAAGCGACATTCGAGCCTCGAGCACTAAGTGCACTTTGCCTCTGGTCCGTCATGACCAGGATGCGTGCTCCTATCGGAAAAAACTTCCGAGAGGAGAAGCTAGGAAAGATCGCTGAGGCCCTCTCGCCGCTTGAAAAATGCCTCCTGTACGCGGACAAAGAAACTCCGGACGCATTTGATTCAGAATCGCGCCAGATCCTCCGCGCAGGGATTGAAGAAATTCAGGATGAGTACGAAAACGATACTATGTACGAAGGGAAGTTTGGAATTTCACCTCGGGAAGTGAAGCAGATCATCTACGACCTGGCCTACACCCACAAGGCAGTGACCTTCGTGGAAGTCCTTGAGTACCTTCGGGTCCTAATTGACCGCAAGGCAGAGTACGACTTTTTGAATATCTCTCACCAGGGCGAATATCACAACCCCAGAAAATTCATCGACCTCATCGAGGCTTGGAATATAGAGCGTCTCGACAACGAAGTACGGGAATCCCTTGGCCTCGTCGATGAGCGTTCCTATGAAGAGTACATCTCGAGATACATCCTCAACATCAATGCTGTCATCAAGGGCGAAAAAGTTAAAAATAGCGTGACAGGTAAGTTTGAGGCCCCGGATGCCTATTTCATCAAAGAGTTTGAATCCAATGTTCATATGAACGAAGATCCAGAGAAATTTCGGTGGAATCTGATTGCACGCCTAGGCGCATACGCTCTAGATAATCGCGGGAAGGCGATCGTCTATGCCGAGGTTTTCGAGGACCTCGTTCACCTGCTTCAGGAATCATTTCGTAAAGAGCAGAAGAAGATCATCGACAAGGCCGGGAAGAACCTGGTCCTTTATCTTGCAGAAAAACAAGAGAACATCTCCCAGAATGTTCCTCGGGACGTGAAAGATATGCTCACGCACATCATCCATGCACTTCAGCAGAAGTATGGGTACAGCGAGAATGGAGCTATTTCTTCGCTTCAGTATTTGTTAAAAATGCGTTATGAAACTGAGAGATGAGTGAAGTAAAAAAATCCTTCTCGACGGAAAAATACGTCGTCACCTATCCTGTTCAACTAGAACAGGACGGGTGGCGCTTGGATCAGTTCGTTCAAAAGTGCATGCCAACACTTTCCCGTCAGTTCCTGAAGAAAAAGATTGAACGTGGAGAAGTTGAAATTTCCGGACGCCAGTCTCCCCACAAGTCCAGCGTAAAAGTTCACCACGGCGAAGGTGTCACAGTCACGACTCATAATGATGGCATCATTGAAGAGGAGTACTGGTATGGTGAGGTTGTGGCAAAGACTGAAAGACCAACCATCGTTTTTGAGGACGAAGGTCTTCTCATAGTTAATAAGCCCCCCTACATGATCACGCATCCGGCCGGCCGCAATCTATTTTACTGCGCAACTGTTTATTTTGAAACGATCTACAAAAAAACGATCCACTCGATCCACCGCCTCGACCGGGAAACCTCAGGTCTTCTCCTCCTCGGAAAAAATCCTCGGGTCTCGCAACAGGTGGCAGCACTCTTTGAAGCAGATCTAGTTAGAAAGTGCTACTTTTTCATCGCTCAGAAAAGAGAGGGCGCGACATCGTTCCCCTTTACTGCTCGGGAGCGAATGGACCGAGAGGAAGATTCCATACCACGCGGAATGATGTACTGGTATCCCGAAGACTCTGCGAGGGGGAAGGAATCAGAAACACACTTCGAGATCGTGCTTGAGCAAGACGGATATGTTTTGGGTCTCGCGTTTCCACTAACAGGCCGGCAGCATCAGATCCGTGTGCATGCCGCTTGCCACGGCTACCCACTCTTGGGTGACAAGCTCTACAACGGAGATCCCATGGTTTTTGTGCGTTTCAAGGACCACGCAGCGACGGAAGAGGATCATGTGAAAATGCAGATTCCGCGTCAGGCACTCCATGCCGTGGCCATTAGGCTTGGATACCCGGCCAGTTCTGAATCTACTTTTGTTGCTCCTCTTCCTAAGGATCTCTCTGACTGGATCGAGCTGACACTCGGGCCCAAGCGCCCAGAAGTCGAAGCTTTAATTTCTGATAAGTTAGCAACCATTTTTACGAATGTTAAGATCGGCTTTACTCCTCAAGAAGTTCCTCAATCGTTCAAGTCATATAACCAACTCACCGATAAGAATATCTATGATACCAAAAAATAAGATCCTCCTTATAGATGACGAAGAAGACATTCTTGCTATTTTAAAGTTCATCCTGACGAGGGAAGGCTACGAAGTCGAGATGACGATGAGCGGACCAGAGGGCTATGAGATGGCCATGAAAAATGATTATAAGGCCGTAGTTTGTGACCTCAGCATGCCAGAGCTAGACGGTCTGAGTCTAATTAAGAAAGTGCGTTCTGGGCATAACCTCATACCCTTCGTATTCCTTTCGGGCCATGCTAACGAAGGCCATGAACGGGAGATGATCAACTACGGTGCCCACGACCTTGTTCATAAGCCGGATCTCGAACGAATTCCCGGGATCCTCCGTGTCTTGATAAAGGCCGGTTGTGAAATTGAAGCCCTGGCAAAGAATGGCGGGGATTCTATGGAGTTCATAGAACTCATCCATGATGTCGAAAAGAAAACGAGCTAGACTCGCCCCCGAACAAAATTCAAGACGCCTTTCGGTCCGGCGTTTTCCTTTCCCTCAAGGATGATCCTTGGCCTGTGCCGCAGTTTATGCAGGCATCGGTCGATATTGCTTACTCCAACGGAATTTGCAAATAATTCAAACATGCTCTCATCGTTCGGTGCGTCTCCAAAGAACCAACATTGATCCGCGGACATTCCCGGCCGATGGATTTTAAGGAAGCGTTCCACTCCTAGATACTTAGAGATCGTTCCACACCAGAAGTTGATATGAACGTTGGATTTTGAGTAGTTTATTCCCTCGGAATCCATGAAATTCATAACCTGATCAATCCATGACTCATCCATTAGGTGGAACTCAATGGCCCGGTCTGTGAGGCGGCCGAAGCTATCCACAGAGAGCGGAACGTGAGGGTAATGGTGCTTAAGCTGCGTTGTGAACTTGCGGAGCCGTTCGAGCTCGGGGCCGGTAACAAGAGGCTCCTCAATGATTTCCCCGCGATCGTCGACCCGAAGGATGACACCCCCGCCTTCCATGATGCACGCCTTGAGCGGAAAGTGCGTCAGGAAGAAGTGGCCCCATGAAATGGAGCGACCCGATACGATGACGAGCTCGTGGCCTCGAGACTGGATGAGCTGCATGATTTCAAAGAAGTCCCTGGTAAGGCCTTCGCCCTCCTGGGTAAGTGTTCCATCGAAGTCGGAGAAGAATATCATAGGTTAGTTCCAAATCCAGGAGACGAGGCATCCGAGTGAATCGGAAGACGCGCCCATGTTCTTATTGCCCTCTAGCGAGAGAAGCACGCGGTCAGTCCCCGAGGCCGGGAAAGGCATGCTCGCGCCGAAGGTTAGAGAAGCATAATAGACAAACTCGTTAGTGGCACTATCAATTTTGAGTCCCGTCGGGACGGCGAGGTACGGGAAGAATTCCTGGTTCGATACGACGAATCCTTTTCGAATAGACGGAGCAACTCCGAGGAGATTCGCCGATTCGCCGTCAAATTTCTGATTCTGGATATAGGATTTAAGAGATAACCTTGGGGCGGATACGTCTTCGCGTTGAACCTCGAAATCTAAACCTGCCCCAAGAGTGAGTGCCCTTGATTCTTGCGCCCCTGCGACGTTAGCGTCAAGCAACCGTCCCTTCGCGACCTCCTGGGTGTAACGAAGGCCCGCCCCCACTTCATTACGCTGAGACATGTATCCGGTCATCTCCGAGCTAAGGACTCGCGCCTGCCGGTTTAGCGGATGAGTCGAAATGCCAATAATTGAGGCGGAGACCGGAAGAGACACTATCGTGAGGAGGAAGAGTATTTGTTTCATCTCACAATTATCGAATAGTCCGAACTAATTGCAAGAAATCTAACCATTGGCGCAATGCAAAGTACTATGAAATCCACCTTTTTATTGACTTCAAGACCTCCTCTCCTATAGATTGATCGCCTGTCTAAGTGGTGACCGTAGTTCAGTCGGTAGAGCGCCAGATTGTGATTCTGGTTGTCGTGGGTTCGATCCCCATCGGTCACCCCACTTTAAATTCAGTCGTGATCTTCGCAAGAAGTGAAAGATACTAAAGCCCAAATCCTTCACTAAGCACTTCAAGCCAACCTATGTGACAGCTCCGTCACAGAAAAATCCCAAACCCGTTTCCGCTCACGAGTCCGTTATGTCA
>JAIYDC010000124.1 GCA_027487685.1 Pseudomonadota bacterium
CTGCACCACCGGAAGTTAAAATTGATATCGTAGGCGGCAATGTTCGGTCCAATAGCGCAAATTATGCCAAGAACATCGACTGTCAAACACTCATGCATGAAGTATTGCATATTGCTGGTCTCAGTGATGAATATGAGGAAACCCTGATTGGATACCGAAACACTACTGCCCAGGAAGGAAGAACGGCCTTCGACTGCCGATCACTCGGGCCCAGGGATTCGATCATGCGTGACATGTATGCTATCGGAAACGGACAAAGCCTATATTCCGGACACATAAACATGATCATTTATCCAAATTGCCCCCGGAAAAATCAGCGTTACATGTCCTGTGCAAAATTCGCTTACGAGACAAGTGCGTCTAACAGAAATACAGGTCTGGGTCTATTCGACTGTGCAACGAGAGTTCCGGATCACTGCCGGGATGAGAACTGGGTAAGGATCTCACAATAGAAAATTATCGAACGAAGTCTCGCACATTGGAGACTTCGTTCTTAGTCATCAGTCGCGCTTAAGTTTTTTGTAAGTTATTCGCTGAGGAATATCGGCCTTATCCCCGAGACGCCGACGCAGATCCTCGTGGTAATCCTGGAAGTTTCCTTCAAACCAGGCCACTTTCGACTCTCCTTCAAACGCCAATATATGTGTACAAATCCGATCGAGGAAGTAACGATCGTGGGAAATAACCACCGCACAGCCAGCGAAATCGAGAAGCGCTCGTTCGAGTGCTTGGAGGGTGTTAACGTCTAGGTCGTTTGTCGGCTCATCGAGGAGAAGAACGTTACCTTCCTCTTTAAGCATCTTCGCCAAGTGAACTCGGTTTTTTTCTCCGCCAGAGAGTTCCTTGATTCGCTTCGACTGATCCTCACCAGAGAAGTTAAAGCGTGAGATGTACGCCCGAGCGTTAACCTCACGATTTCCGAGTTTTAAAAGATCGAGGCCTGAGGCAATTTCCTGCAGGATGGTTGAGTCCGCATTCATATCCCGGGACTGGTCAATATAAGAAAGCTTGACCGTATCGCCTACCTTAAAGGTCCCAGCATCCGGTTCAATCTGGCCGGTGATCATTTTAAAAAGAGTCGTCTTACCCGCACCGTTGGGACCAATAATTCCCACGATTCCGCCGGGTGGAAGCTTAAATGACAGATTTTCGTAGAGGATTTTGTCGCCGAAAGCTTTTGAAATACCATTGGCCTCAATAACGATGTCACCGAGGCGAGGTCCTGGAGGAATGAACAGATCATTCGTCTCGTTACGCTTCTCTTTGGATTCTGAGAGCATTTTATCATAGTTTGTAATCCGCGCCTTGGACTTGGCCTGCCGTGCCTTCGGAGATGAGCGAATCCATTCAAGCTCTTCCTGCATCTTCTTTTGACGTTGAGACTCCTGCTTCTCTTCTACGGCGAGACGGTTTGTCTTTTGCTCAAGCCAGCTAGAGTAATTGCCTTCCCAAGGAATGCCGTGGCCACGGTCAAGTTCGAGAATCCAACCAGCGACATGGTCGAGGAAGTAGCGATCGTGAGTGATGGCGATAACCGTACCTTTGTAGGCCTGAAGGTGTCGCTCGAGCCACAGGACGGTTTCGGCATCAAGATGGTTGGTAGGCTCATCAAGAAGAAGTACATCAGGTTCAGACAGGAGGAGACGGCAAAGGGCTACCCGGCGCTTTTCACCGCCCGAAAGTACGCCGCACTTCTGATCCGAAGGAGGACAGCGAAGAGCTTCCATGGCCAGCTCGAGTCGGGATTCGAGGTCCCAGATATTCTGAGCATCCATCTTGTCCTGAAGAGAAGATTGTTCATCGAGAAGTTTATTCATCTCATCTTCGCTCATCTCATCGCCGAGTTTCATGTTAACATCTTCATAGCGCTGGGCGATTGCAACGAGTTCAGAAAGACCTTCCTGAACAACTTCCTTGACCGTTTTCTCCGGGTCCAGCTTAGGATCCTGCTCGAGGTGCCCGAAACTCACCCCCTTGGATGAATTGACATCGCCAAGGTAGTCCTTGTCCACACCTGCGATAATCTTTAAGAGTGAAGATTTACCGGAACCGTTCAGACCAAGGACACCGATCTTCGCACCATAGAAAAATGAAAGTGAAATATCTCGAAGAACCTGCTTCTTCGGAGGGTAGACTTTCCCGACCTTATGCATAGAGAAGATAATCTTGTGGCCACCGGACATGAGGATTCCTTTTTGAATTTTAGAAATTATTTTTTAGCATATCCGCTACATCAAGGCCATCAGATCGCGGAGGAGACAAAAGATAAAGGCAAGGTAAGACGGCAAAAAAAACAACCCCAGGAGGCCAAGTTTTATCACCATGAGTCGTTTTGAGAAAAGTTCAAAGTGCCAGGATTCAGTGAAGCGAAGCTCCTCCATCAGGTACTTTACGTCGTCATCATAACTTATACCCAGTTTGAGGGTCTTCTGGCAGGTATCGCGCAGTTTTTCAGCGATCACCTCCAGCTTTGGGGCCCTTACCTCTTTGAGTTTTTCAACCTCTGCCAACGCCATGATATCAGCTCGAGCGATCGGAAGCCGCGAAAGAGACTTCAGGACGAAAAGCATCTTCCAAAGAACACCGATATCTTCGAAGTACCTCTGCCTTAGCCAGCGCATGGTAATAGGAAGAAGACTCAGCCCTAATAGCTGCCATAATAAAATAAGACCTAGGTGGAGGATGGGCACAGGGATTTCGACAAGCTTTAGAGCAACGACAATAAACGCCCAAGTGAGACCCATAAAGAGTACCACCTGTAGGTAGATACCAGTGGCCGTCTCTCGAAGCTTTCGCTCGAATTGTTGGTCCCTTTGAAGGCCTTCCCGTAAGAAGAGTAGAGAGTCCTGGTACTGACCTCCCATGCGGCGGGCCATCTGAAGGAGCAACTCGACAATTTCGCTGTAATACTTATAGCGCGGTAGATTGACTTGAGATCCTAAATCGGGCCGATTCCCCCAATGAAAACGCTTCAACCATTCCTCCAGCTGGGCAGCGGGATCAGGTCGGATTATCAGACCTTTAGGAACTAAACCATAAGGCCGCTCGACCCAATAAATTAAGGCTCCGATGAGGATGAAGTACAAAAAGTAGGACATGGTAATAGGCTTCCCTTTTTTTCATCTGGTATCACGTTTCATTGACAGCGCGCAAAGCGTTGGCATAATTTGGACTGCATGAATTCACTCCTGAAAGATGGCCCTATTGAGGAAGCTTTTTCCCAAAACACGTTCCTTGCAGCGTTCGAAATAAAGCTCTCTCAGGTGAGCGATTTAGAGGATGCTGAAAGGCTCATGAAAAAGCTTCAATTCCTCGGACTTAATTTTGATCCCTTCCAAGATGATCCTGGAAGTGAGTGCGTCAACATCCTGAATCAGCTAGGCCTACAGGGCCTGACGTTCAATCCGTATGAGGCGACAAACATCATCCTTCGCCTCTTGGATATCACTGAAGAAAGATTGAAAAACCTTAAGCAATAACTCTCGCGGAAGACAAATGGACAAAATCCCTGAATGCTTGATCCATCCGGTATCAATAAAGCTTTTGCGCCAGGGACACCCCTGGATCACAGCGGATACCTTCTCTAGCCGCTTTCCTCGCCAGTCAGAGTTTGTGATTGCCACTGATGAGAGGAAGCGGCCGATGGCACTTCTCATGCACGATCCCTACCATAAGAACATCAAGGCAAGAGTCTGGAGCACAAAGTTACCCTTCGACCGTGAAGCACAGCACTTCACGGTAAGCATCCAAGCCCGACTCGATCTTGCCTTCGAAAAGCGCATCCAGGCAAAGGAACTACGCGAGCGGGAGAACTACTATCTTGCGTTCGGTGAGGCGGACCAGCTTCCGGGCCTTTTTATCCTCCGACTCCGGGATCGGATTCTTATTCAGTTTTATACGAGTTTATGGGTTCGCTACAAATCGATCATTGTGACCACGATTCAGGAAGTATTCCCGGAGATCAAAGATGAGAATTTTTGGTTTCAGCTCCGAGGTGAAACCAAAGAGCTTCAAAAGTTGCCTCAAAATGCACTTGACCAAAACCGGCGGGATGAATTTCACCTGGAAGAGTTTGGAGTTCAGTACCTTATTCGCCTCGGCTCAACCTATGACCAAGGACTGTACACAGACATGAGTTCAGTTCGCCATGCGCTGGGTAAGCTCGTCACCCCTGGCATGAAAGTCCTAAATCTTTATAGCTACACCGGAGCTTTCTCTCTCTGGGCCTTGAAACAGGGAGCAGGCCGAGTCGTTTCAGTGGATCTTTCGCCGAAGTACATTGAATGGCTTCAAAACAATCTGGCGTTAAATCCCGTGCTCGACCATACTAGGCATGAGGCGATAGTGAAGAGTACGGATCAAGCGCTCGCGGATCTGCGCGGTCAGAAAGAAATCTTTGATCTCATAATATGCGACCCCCCATCATCTTCATCGGACGGATCGAAAAGAACTTCTGCTATCAAGGCTTACCGTGAGCTTTTAATCAAGATGGATCCACTACTTGTGAAAGGAGCAAAATGCGTGCTCTTCCTGAATACACATCAGGTGACACAGGAGAAGTTTGATAAAACACTTAAAGAGTATCTCACAGAGCTAAAGCTAGATTACAAGCTCTCAACCCGGCTTCAACTTGGGGAGGATTGCCCAACGCTCAAGGGATTCCCCGAAGGTAACTACCTTAAGGGTGTCGTTCTGGAGAAACAATGATTGCCGTCAAGGGACTTAGGAAGACATTCACTACGCATATTAAAGAACCGGGACTTGCTGGCTCCCTAAGGGCCCTTGTAAAGCGTGAAACCGTAACTAAGGAAGCGCTTAAGTCTGTGGACCTTGAAATTCAGCAGGGTGAGATCATCGGTCTCATCGGTGCAAATGGCGCAGGGAAGACAACGCTCGTAAAAATTCTTGCTGGAATCGTTCATCCAACGGCCGGTGAGGCGACGGTGCTAGGGTTCAAGCCTTGGGAGCGTAACAACGAATACCGCCGACAGATGTGCTTAATCATGGGTCAGAAAGCACAGGTCTGGTGGGACCTTCCTGCCCTCGACAGCTTTCTTTTGCTCAAGGAAATCTACCAGATCGACGATCGCCTCTACCGAGAGAACGTAGAGTTTCTGGCAGAGACTCTCATGGTCAAGGATCATCTTAAAACCCAGGTCCGAAAGCTCTCCCTCGGAGAACGGATGAAGGTAGAGCTTATGGCCGCTCTCCTGCATCGGCCACGAGTGATCTTTCTGGACGAACCGACCATCGGCCTTGACCTCTCAGCGCAAAAAGCAGTCCGTGAATTTCTCAAGAGCTATCAGCGGGAATTTAGGCCTGTAACGATTCTTACTTCTCACTATATGGAAGACATTAAGGAACTCTGCCCTCGAATTGTGATCATGAAAGAAGGTTCCTTTGTCTACGACGGTCCCTTAGCAGAGGTCCAGCGCATGCTAGGTGATGAGAAGTGTCTGAGTGTCACTACGCGAGAGCGCACATTTAAGTTCACTATTGCCCGGACAGAACTCGCGGCCAGGACCGCCGAGATCTTTGCCCAAAACGATGTCCTCGATTTAAATATCCAAGACCCATCAATTGAGGACGTTATTGAGTCTATCATGAAGAACGGTACAGCGCTGTGAACTGGTGGCGCCACATTGCTGCGGCAGAACTCAGGAAAATCCTCGCCTTCCGCTCAGACTTTTGGGTAACGTTCATTGGACAAGCACTGGTACAGCTTCTGATAGCGCGGGCCCTGTGGCAGAGCATCTTTGCCGGGAGTGAAGCTGAGGTCATGAATGGCTTTACGCTGGAAATGATGACTCTCTATTACCTCATCGTCCCGATAGGTCAGAAGATGCTAACCGGTGAAAACGTAGGTTTCCTTTCGCGAGAGATTTACGACGGAACTTTTAGCCGCTACCTCATCTACCCACTTTCCTTTTTCCAATACAAGGCGATTACCTACCTCACTCATAGCGCATTCTATGGGCTCCAGCTGATACTGATTTTTACGGCGTATAACTTCTTCGTAAAGACCGCAGGATTTTCGACCCTCTTACCTGGAACTCTCCTCTTCCTTATGGCCGCGTTCGCCTACATGAGTATTGCGATGATCGTCGAACTCCTGTCCCTGTGGGCGGAGAATATCTGGTCCCTCATGGTTTTGGTTCGCTTCTTCTGCCTGTTCTTTGGTGGAGGATACCTACCCCTGACATTTTTCCCGGAAGAGCTCCAAAGAGTACTGGTCTACACGCCGTTCCCCTACCTTGTGAGCCTTCCCGTCCGGACTACTATGGGGTTGGCGCCGCCCAATGAAATTGTCCATGGTGCCCTAGTTCTTGTGGCGTGGGCGATTGTCTTCTATTTCATAGCCCACCTTATTTGGCGGCGAGGACAGTATAAGTACAACGGAGTCGGCATCTGAAGCGTTACATTAGGCTCTACCTCTACTTCTTGCGGTTTTCATTCTCTAAAGCAATGGAGTTCCGCCTCGACTTCACATTTCGCATCGTCATGGATCTCATCTACTACGCCGTCAACATCGCCTTCTTTAAGGTTCTCTTTCTTCATACAGAACTCATCGGCGGCTGGACGTCGGAACAAATGATGGTGTTTGTTGCTTCTTATCTTCTGGTTGATGCTGTTAACATGACGGTTTTCTCAACGAACATGTGGTGGCTTCCCTTTTATATCAATCGAGGTGAACTCGACTATTATCTGACCCGTCCTGTTTCACCGCTATTCTTCCTCTCACTTAGAGAGTTTGCTGCGAACTCTTTCGTCAATCTTCTTGTCGCCATGGGTATCTTCATTTATGCCATCGCTAATTTCTCGGGGCCATGGGGCCTCGCTAACCTTGCTGGTTTGATCCTACTCCTCATAAATGGAGTCCTCATCTATTACTGCATTCAAATGCTTATGATAATCCCCGTCTTCTGGACGCAGAGTGCACGTGGCTTCGTTGATCTCTTCTACACGGTGGGTATTGCAATGGAGCGGCCTGATCGGATTTACCGTGGCTGGCTTAGGATTTTCTTCACGGTGATAATGCCTTTCGCTCTTATTGCGTCCTATCCGTCGCGGGTTTTCATCGAAG
The DNA here is from genome assembly GCA_027487685.1 of Pseudomonadota bacterium. GTDB lineage: Bacteria > Bdellovibrionota > Bacteriovoracia > Bacteriovoracales > Bacteriovoracaceae > Peredibacter. The sequence goes on from JAIYDC010000124.1 coordinate 7,085, forward strand.
GATTCGACCGGGAAGTATTACTTCACCTAACGACAGTCAGCTCTGGATTATGGTTTGTTATGCTAGGCATTTGGAAGCGTGGTCTTCGGAATTACGCCAGTGCGAGCTCTTAGAACGCTCTCACTTTACCAGTAAGAATGTCCCAGAACATGCGAAAGTCTCCGATGAGGCTATAAAACGGATGCTTAAAAGTTGCAGGCCGATTCTTTTCATACATAAAATGACCGAGCCAGGCGAAGCCGTAGCCGACGACTGGAAGAAGTAAAAGTGTCAGCAAATTTCCGGTAAAGAAGAAGAGAAGCATCAGAGAAATCACTCCACAGGTCCCTACGAAATGAAGCTTGCGGCACGTCGAGTTTGAGTGCTCCTGTAGGTAATAGGGATAGAAGTCTCTAAAGCTTTTAAATTCCATTCCTCGCAGCTCCTCGTGGTAATTAATCATAAGGCCTAACAGAGTGATTTCTCAAGAATTTTTATTTTTTAAGTTTTACCCGAGCAATCCGATAAGGATTGCGAGGTTCATTTGAAGCATATAATTGGTCTAGTACTTACTTTACTTTCTTCGCTCTGCTTTGGTGAAGACTGTGTATCGTGTCCTCCCGGCCCAACCGTGACAAGGCCGAATGGCCCCACATGGCCAGTCGAGTTCACGCGGATCCGTCGGATAAACCTCGAGCGCAATCCTAATGCCACTTTTTGTCGAAGGCCGGTCGAAATGGTTGATACGATCGTGATCCACCACTCCGAAACCCCGTCCACACACACAACAGAACGTATCAATGACTTCCATCTCTCGCGGGGAACAGCGGCGGATCCTTGGCTCATGATCGCTTACTCCTACGCGATCAATAGTCCCTATCCTGGGACGTCTACTCCGCAATCCTTAGTGACTGAGGGGCGACCTCTCGAGATTGTCGGTTCTCATGCAGGGACTGGGATTCTAGTTCCGATGAACCGCGATCAACAGCGACTGTGGAACCAGGGCAGGATTGTCTGTGGACGAGAAGGCGGACCCTTCAGGGTCGATCCGTCACATATTAGTGGAGATCGGATCAAGGCAAATTTTACGACAATCGGGATTGTCGTGATCGGGAACTATTCCCCATTTTCGAGGTCCAATCCTAATGGCTTTTCTCCCAGATCTCCGAGAAATCCTACCCGAGAAACACAAGACCTTCTAGCGAGGCTCTCCTGTCAGTTACAGAAAAAATACCCTGGAATCCGAAACATAAAGTGGCACAGCTTCTATCACCCGACGAGCTGCCCAGGAACTATCATAAACTACCTCGGACAGATTAAGGCCTTAGCAAGGAATTACGGATGCACGTTCAACTAACTCTTCTGATGGTCCTTATGGGGATGACCTCTGCCATCGCGGCAGATGAGAAAAGCATGACTGAGCTTTTTCATAAGTACGACATGATCATGGATCAGAAAAAAGTTGAGTTTATTGACGAGGTCTTCTCAGGCCGATTCCTCCGAGAGAGCGGAGGAAAGAAACAGTTGGTGGAAAAGATCAATGAACTTGCTCCCATGGCCCCTAAGTCAGGGCCAGAGATAAGCTGGAGGAAGGGTCTTAAGGGAGAGGTCTACTTTGCCCGTTTTCGTGAGAGAGCTCATATAAAATCTAAGACTACTGAGAATGAGGGATCCGAGTTCATCGTTATAAAAGAAAACGGAAAACTTAAAATAGATGGGACAATCAGCGATGGTGATTAAACTTCTGACCCTTAGCTTCGTCTTCATGACGGGCTGTGGAAACAACATCCAACTTAAAAGTAATAAACTCGAAAACATGAACGCTGCTCGATCGGCTGCGAACTATGAGAAGACCGGTACACTTAATCGGGGGAACCAGAGTACCGTCATGGCCCAGGGGCAAACTTATACGGTTAGTCCCTACAGCTCAAAGCAAGCGACGGAATTTATATCTGCCCTTCCGGTAAATACACAGGTACCCATCATTTATACCGGTGGTACTCAGGGAACAACAATCGTGTTAGAGAGCGTTCGAAGGCAATAAGACGGGCCTCAAAAGAGGCCCGCCAAACTGATCATTAATTCCGGATAGCTTCAGTAGCAATAGAGTCGGAGAGGGCCGTGCTGTAGAACAGGCTATTCACCTTATTGAGACGAGCGCGGACATAAAAACGTTTCCCCTTAACCAGCTGTGACGTAGGAAATATCTTTGAGATGCTTGTATTATTCTGAACGACTTCTTTCACAGGACCTGCAACGATCTCAGAGCAGTTTCCAAAGAAGCCTTGGCGGCAAAGCTCATAAGTGACTTCGATCTGAGCATCCTTATCCTCGACTGAGTACTTTGAAGGGATCACGAGATTCCAGGCAAAGTTGCCGGCCGTGTCCTTAGTAAGGGCCGTTGTGACCTCGTTGAGTGGGAGGGCGCGCTTGATCCGCTTACCCTCGACTTCGAGGACCGTGCCGTTGCGGTAGATTGTAGCGGAATATTCGTTGTTCCCAGTGGCGGAAAAACGAACGTCTGCTGCTTCGATCCCTACGTTGACAGTCAGAGTATCAGTCTCAAACGACTGAAGGACCTGGTTCTTAATATCGATTACGATGTTACGACGGACATAGTGAGAAAGAGTTTTAAACTCCTGCAACGTAACCTGGTTACAAACCGACTCGACGGTACGGCAGCTTCTCTCCGAACCATAACCGAGGCTGATCATGTTGTCGTATCCGTATACTTCGAGCACCTGGCCAGCGAACTTATAGTTAAGGCCTCGCGCCCCGAGCTGCGTCTCGATCAAGCGGATAGTACGCCCAAAATCAGACCAACTATTCGGCTTTGACGTTAAGAGGTTAAACTGCACGATCTTCTCAGCGATCGAGGGACCTATACCCTTGATGGCGCGGGCAAGAGCCGCGGACTTTTCCGCCTGCTTAACGTTGTAAAAATTATGCCAGTTGCCGGTCGAGCCATCGCCCGATTCGGAAGAACACTGAGGGACTCGGCAAACAACCTGTTCTACCACAAACCGATCTTCTACCCGGTAGAGAGGGACCGAGAAAGTGGACTCAAGCGAGGTCGTGTCTTGCTTGATGGAGAAGGTCTTTGATGCGCGACCGATCTCCAAGCGCTGGGCGAAAGCATCGAGAGAGATCATGGCGACAACGATGAAGAGAAGATTTTTCATGGTTCACTCCTGTGAAGGTTTAGAGGTTGCCCTTCATAGCACATTCTTTAAATAGCGGTGTCAGAGAGTGTAAGAGTCGGTTGTTTTTATAGGGTTGCCAAGAAAGACCCGGGATGTGGTAAATCCCAGGCCATCGCTCTATAGATTCGTTTTAAAACTAAAGGCCGTTAAATTCTAGGACTTTCGACCAGCGATTATTGAAAAAAACAGATCCTAGAACCTGAACCGAGACATCCAGACGAATCTTCCGGTCTGGGTTTCTCAAAGAGATCTGAGAAGCGAACTCTCCCATGTCTCCGTTATTCAACTCGAAAACCTTAGATCCCAGGAATCTATCAGGCCATGAACTGATCTCTTCGTAGATATCAACATTGACGAGAACACGACCTCCAACCATGGGACTGAAATCTTTGTTTTGAAGCACGACATTGATGAGTTTTCCGTTCCTTTTTATTCCGGCACCAATGTTGTTCCGTGGAGTGACTTGATTACGGGTACCGGCAACTTTAAATTTTACGAGTCCATTCTCGTCTGAATAGTTCGAAGTCAGGTAAGAATTAAAGCGAGTCGTGGAATTCAGGGCCACCTGGGAAAGTCCATCAAAGGTAACATTGTATTCTTCACGTTCTCCGTTCAGGAGAGGGGCCTTAGAGATTTCGATTTCAAAGTTCTTTAAAACATTCTGGAAGAAGTCCTGAACCACACGTTTTTCCAGGACATTCACCATGCGAGTACGAACGACATTTTTACAGATTTCAGCACTCTGTTCGAAACCTAGGGCCATCCTATTCTCTGTTTCATTATCAGTGAGAACTGCTGCAAATTCGGTCTCAGGAATAGCGCCAGCAGCAAGGGATGCCTTCATGAGAAGAAGGAATTGATCCCAGCTAACAGGGATTCCGTTAGAAGACGCGAAGTCGATAAATGAGACGCTAAGTTTTTGTGAGGTCGACTCACTTACACCTATTAAAGTGTTGCGGATCAAATCAGAGCGAACTTTAATGGAAAGCTGAAGGTTGAAGAATCTCTGAAGTTTCCCATTCCCCTTCCCTTCAGAAATTGTGGTCCCGTCCATCGGTCTGAAACCAAGGGCCTTTTTGTTATTCTCCAGATTGACAGTAGTAATCTGGTCCAGCACAGATTGTGGAAGATCACCGCCAGTGACCATCGATGAGAGCATATTCGAAAAACTATCCCAAGATTTAGGGATTCCGGAAATCGAAGCTTGGCGACCAAGGGACACAACGATTTGGCGCGAGAAACTCAGGCGTTCAGCACTCGGTGCCTCATTGAAAAAAGCAACATTTTTTGCAAATACTTCTGCTCTAGAAAGAAGGGGAAGGTTCATATCAAAAAGAGAGCGGAGAATCTCATTTCCGCGTCCCAAAGCGTCACCCAGAGGTACAGGCTCACAGACGGTTTCTTCAAAGGTAAATTCCTTAGCAAGACAAAAAGTCTCACGATAGTTCTTAAAAGTTTTGGCCGAAATCTCGCCCTTTAAGAATCCATCTGCTGGAGCAGTTAAATTTCCTTCGCGAAAAAAGTCTTTTTTAACCTCTTCCCCGCTCAAACGGATTAACTCCCGTGCAAGGACTTGGCCTGGGATTGGACACTGATTTTCCTGGGCCGTCGCGCCTAGAGAAATCAATAGGAACAAAAAAGGAATGAGGTTCATAGGTCTCCTTGATTAAACTGACGGTGAATATAAAAACACCATTCGGAAGCAAAAGTGTATCGATTTCATAGGCCATGGATCCCTGCTAGAGTGTTAGGAAAATTCCCTGTCGGTATATCAGGCATATGCAGATGATTTTTAAGAGAAAACCCCATCAAGGGGGTCTTTCTCTTAAAAAGGAAATTAAATCAGGGGCTCATTTTTGAATGAGCTCTAAGCTTTAACGATTCGATCTCTCCACGCAATAACGTCGGCCGCGAGGTAGTCGTACTTCATCCCATCAATGGTGTACTGGGAAAACTCATAATCATGAGAATGAGTGAGGCATTCCGTAGGACAAACAGTCGTGCAAAGACCACAATAACAACAAAGGGCGGTATCAATCGTAAACTGAGTCAGCTTTAAGCGGATCGCCTGACCATTCGAAGTTTTCTTAATCTCTGTGCCCTCTGGAAGCTTTTCCGAGGCGATGTAGATGCAATCAACCGGGCAGGCCATTGCGCACTGGGTGCAGCTGATACAGTTTTGAGCATCGTTGAATAAACGCATGCGCGCCCGCTCCGGAAGGACTTCACGCACCTCCGGGTATTCGATGGAGACGGGTTTCACGGCCCAGACGTAGCGGAAGGTAATCCACATGCCCTTTACAGTCGTCGAAATCCCGTTGAAGAGACCACGGAAATACTCTTTGAAAGAATTTGTGTCTTGAACGGCAGTACTCATCGGTCCACCTCTCCTAGTACGATGTCGATTGACCCCACAGTCGCAACGAAGTCAGCAATCATCTGACCTGGAGCAACCCGAGGAAGCATTGAAACGTGCGTAAAGCACGGAGATTTAACTTTTAAGCGGTAAGGTTGTTTGGCATCGCCCTCTGAAACGAGGTGGAAAGCAAGTTCTCCTCTAGGACACTCGTGGCGAAGATAAATCTCTCCCTTCGGAAGCTTTATGATCTTCGGTACTTTGCCCATCACTGGACCTGGCTCGAGCTTAGTCAGAACCTGCCGGATGATTTTTATGGATTCCACAACTTCGCGCATGCGCACGTAGTATCGGTTCCAGCAGTCACCGACTTGACCAAGTTCACCCGTTCCTACCGGGACATCAAAATCGAATTCTGGATAAAGAGAGTAAGGTACGTTCTTCCGGAGGTCCCAGTTCAGGCCTGAGCCACGTAGGACAGGACCAGAAGCCCCATAGTCAAGGCAGTCCTGGAGTGAATAGACACCAACGTTGGCCGTACGCTGGACGAAGATCTTATTCAGGGAAACAAGCTCGTGGTACTTCTTAGCTTCTTCTTCCATGGTGTCACAGAAAGTTGAGACTCGGCTGAGCTGCTCAGTAGTCCAGTCGTTCCAAACGCCACCGACCCAGATGTAATTGTATAGAAGCCTGGCACCGGAAACTTCCTCAAAGAGGCGCAGGATCTTCTCGCGTTCTTCGAAAGCATAAAGGAAGGGACTGAACGCACCCAAATCAAGAGCGTAAGTTCCGAAGGCCATAAGGTGGGATCCAATCCGCTGGAGTTCGGCAGTAAGGATACGCAAGAGCTCGGCGCGACGAGGGACTTCAGTTCCCAGCATCTTTTCCACCGCGGCCACATAGGTCCATTCCATGCTCATGGAAGCAAGATAATCCAGTCGATCAACGAACGGAATCACTCCCCGAAAATCAAGATTCTCAGAGTGCTTTTCCATGCACCGGTGAAGGTAGCCTAGGTGTGGGATAGCGTGGGCGACAATTTCCGAATCCGTCCAGATCTCGATCCGTAGAACACCGTGGGTCGCAGGATGCTGTGGCCCCATGTTCAAAGTTAAGAGCTCTGACTTGAGCTGTTCGGTTTCAATATTGATGGTTGGCTTTTCCGGTTCGCCGATATCCCAACGAGTTTGCATATGTGTCTACCCTCTTATTGAGCTTTTGCTTGTTGCGCTTTTTTGATCATGTCCTGACGGACAATAAATTCGCGGTCATCGAAGTTCATCTTGCTGTCCGGGTAAACGGCCATACCGTTGTAGTCCTTCTGGGCCACGTAGTCCTTCCGAAGTGGCCACCCTTGCCAGTCATCTGGACAGAGGATCCGCCTGAGGTCTGGGTGGTTATTGAAACGGATTCCGAACATGTCATAGACCTCGCGCTCCTGAAAGTTTGCCGCGGCGAAGAGCCTTACAATCGAATCGAGTGCAGGGGAGACACGATCCGTGAGCTGAACTTTTAGGATCAAGTCTCGGGGAGAAGCAGGATCGTAGTGAGTCAGCATGTAGCAGACTTCCATGTGGTCTAGGTAGTCGACTCCGCTAATGACATGAAGAGAGTTAAAAGGCAGCTCGCTGTTGGTCTTTAAAAATTCAACCACGCTAAAAATCTTAGAGGCTTCGACAGTGACGCTTCCGTCGAGCTTTTTGGTATCCTCAGGAAGGAAGGCCACAGCGTTCGCACCGGCAACGTGCCGATTAATCAGTTCAGCGACTTTTATCACATCAATGTTAAGCATGCTTTACCCACTTGTTGCGAAGGAGACGTTCGTTGGCAATCTTCTTTTGAAGAGTCATGACACCCTCAATCAGGGCCTCAGGCCGAGGAGGACATCCTGGAACATAGACGTCAACAGGAACAACCTCATTAACGCCCTTGAGAACATGGTAGCCATGTTGCCAATAAGGTCCACCCTTGTTTGCGCAAGAGCCCATGGAGATAACATACTTAGGCTCGGCCATTTGCTCGTAAAGAACCTTTACCCGCGACGCCATTTTAAGAGTAACCGTACCAGCGACGATCATGAGATCCGCCCGACGTGGTGTCGCCATAAAAGCTCCGCATCCGAAACGCTCTAAATCGTACTTTGAAGCACCGGTGGCCATCATTTCAATCGCGCAGCAAGCGAGACCAAAAGTCATCGGCCAGAGTGAATTTTTTCGGCCCCAGTTCAAAAAGTCGTCAAGGGTCGTAAGGACAACACCATCTTGCATGGAGAAACTCCGGTTCAGTGAAAAAGAAATATCACCTATTTGTACCTTCAGCCGGATTTTTCGTCAATGAAACGGATGGGATTTCGAAGAATTAGCGGGGTGATTTGAGAGACAAACCAACTTTGTCTAAGGAAGATAGCTTTTACTTTTGGGCGCAGCGAGAGGAGTAGCTTTGCAGGAACTTGTTTTGCCCTTTATCCTCCGAGGCCGGGCCTCGTTTAGGGCCTTGCTGCATGTAGGCGAGGCGCTTCCTGTCATTCTCACATACTTTATTAATAACTAGGTCGTATTCCATGAGTGCGGCTATCGGGTATGGCACTCCGTAAGCCGAGGAAATAAAATTTATTTTCTCGGCTTTAATATCGGTAAATGCCCCGGCCATTTCGCGTTTTTGCAACTGTGTGCGAAACCCTTCATAGTATGAACCTATGTGATAAAAAAGCTCAACTGCTCGGTTGTAAGAAAGCTCCCCTGAGCCATCTTCGATTTTCTGGCAATTAGAGCGACTCCGAACATTCTGCGAGAAAAGTTCTCGAAGGACGCGGCACTCGGTTAAGAAGGCCTGGACCTCCCCACCTCCACCTTCAATCGTGGACTTGATAAAGTCCCTGGCATTAAAGGATTCTGAATAAGGGTTAAAACTCTCGCGGTACACATAGTGAGTAAGTTCATGGGCGAGGTCGAGGATAGCGTCGTCCCAGGCAAGGCCGCGATTGATGTAAACAACCGAGCGAGATTCATAAATCACGTGCTCCGGAGAATGAGGCGAGAATTTCCTCACCAAAGTGGTATCGGTGAGTGATCCCTCGCCCACCTTTATAACGTCCTCCAAAAGAAGACCCGACCGAGAGGCCTTATGTTGGGCCTCTTTTATAAGTTTCTCTCCACTCGCTGATCGGCCTAGGAGTTCGAGAAGTTTCTTCATGTTCAGCTCGGGCGACGATGTATAGTCCATCCATGTTCGCGAGGCGCTCATCGACCCCTCAACGTGAATAGTCTTCTCAACCAAAGCGTGCGTGGCGAGTGGAATGGTGACGAAGAAAAAAGTAAGAAACGTCTTCATTACCCTGCTCTTCGGCAGGGTCAGTGAGAACTCGAGTCAAAATTGCGATTTAATCCCAGAGGCGGAAAGTGAAGATAGTCTTACCTGAGTCTTTCACTTCAAAGGCACCAAGAATCCGAGAAGGAGCGTCCGGCCCCTTGTCTCCAGAGTAGGTCCCAAGTCCGACCTGATACTTACCCGGCGCTAATTTTACCTCGGACATTCGAAGGGCCTGGGGCAGGGTTGTCCAATGACGTGTATCTGCCTTCTCAAGAGCGGCGATCCCTTTCGAAGCGCCAACGTAAGTTGCCATGGCGGCCGACTTTGCAAAAAAATCCCCGCCTTGCCCACTCGCGGCATTAACCGAGCGGTAGACTTTATAGGCCGCCGCGATTGCAAGCAGGTGCCTGAGAGCAACACGAGTCCCAGTCTTAACATAACGTGCAACGACATCCTCCTCGAGGACAACTCGTGCGAGGTCTCCATTTTCGGATACGATCGGTAGCGGTTTACGCTCAACGACGCCACCCTTGCTATCTAGAACGAAAAGCTCCCGCCGCTGAACCAATGGCACCTCCTCGATCATAGGGAGCTCGAACTCGACCGCCGCTTCTTGAACTGCGAGACGGGTGACACTATGAGCGAAAACAAAGCTTCCGGGGTCTGCGCTTCTTTCTGGAACCATACCAAGTTTGTTCATAGCAAATGCCGTGACGACTTCAGTTCCTACAGTCGCAATAAACGCCTTGAGGCCCGGGTTCTCGACGGCGCTGATGGCACCTTTGATCCCAAAGTTAAAGGGCTTACCAACCTTCTGGGGAATCAGCCCCTCCTCGACCACCAGGACGACGTTCCCAGGGCCCCCACGAACGCGCTTTAAGACCTCGGCTCCAGGGGCCAGGGCCTTGGCCTGTACATCAAATTCACCACCTCGAATCTCTTTTGTAAGGGTAAGGATTTTGTAATGGAGGAAGTCCTTTAAATCATTGTTAAGGGCCGTAGGGGTGTAGAGTTTTTCGGTGGGCTTACCGTCGCGCTCGAAGGCCCGAATATAATCGGTATTAGAACGATTGAAGACCGAGAAGATCCCACCTTGTGTGGCCAGGACCTGAAGCGCATCCTTGTAGAGTTGGAGCGCGATCTGGAGATCAGTTCTAATTCCGCTCGCCTCGTGAATCTGGCCGCCAAAGACCTTAAGCAAAAGATCCGTCGAGTAAAGAGTGCTGGCCGAGGCCCCGCGCTGAAGCTCTGTAAAGTAAGTGTCCCAGGCCAGGATCGTTGCCCGTGCCCCTTGCAGATCCAGCTTATTCCCACGCTTTTGGTAACGAGAATAAAGGCTTTGGGAGAGGTAGTAATGGGCGTATGAGCGCTCATAACTGGCACCGTAAAACTCGTCCGATGAGTCGTTAATAAGGAGACTTGCGGCCTTGCTCCCAAGCTTCGTAGTGAAGAGGCGATCAATTAACTCCAGTGAGGCCTGGAAGTGCATGATGGCCTTGTCCTCGTTTCCAATCGCATGGGCGACTGTGCCTGCTTCGAGATGCCAAAGGAGTTCACTCTTCTTGGCCCCTTTAAGGTCGGAGGCTTCTAGAAGAGCAGACGCTTTCGAATAATCCTGTAAAGCGTATGCTTCCCGGTACTCCTTCATCTGGTCCTTCATCCGGGAAGAGCATGCCCCCAGGATAAGGAGAAAGAGGACCGGGAGGACGGAGTGCCTTACCATCCGACCTTAGATTTTTCCGAGTACTTAAAGACCTTCGTACGTGTGCGGAGAACCTCCGTCGCCTTCTCGATATCTGTCATCCGCATATTAACGGAATACTCTTTAATCGTTTTGCCGTCGCGCTTCTCCGGCTTCATGTAGACGTTACCGAAGATCATGATGTCGGCACCGGTTTGCTTGCCAATTTTCTTGGCAGTCGCAGGATCAACCATACCATCATTCTGGTAAGTGACTTCCTTTAAGATTGTCTCCCTGGCCTGGTTGTCGACGAGTTCGAATTCGCCGGACATAGAAAGCTCATTCAGGAGTTCGTCGTTTAAGTCTCCGATTGGGAAATACGCCTCAGAAGTCTGGTTCTGAACGTCGGCCACAAACACTTTCGGAGTCCCGAAACGCGCCTTCATTTTAGTAAAACCTGGGTGCGCCTTCATCTGCTTAATAACATCAGCAATCGCCTGCGAGGTGTCCGCACTCATCCAATTGTCAGTAATCGCAAGTCCCTTTTCGTCGGAAGTATTCGCATCGACGCGTTCAGCTTTAAAGCTTCCACAAGACGAGGCTAGAAGAGAAAGGGCCAGAACTGGGGCAATAAATTTCATGAGTGTCTCCTATTAAACTTCACCGTGACGGGCCTTCACGAAGTCCTCATCCAGGTTCTGTAGTGCCTTTTTAACATTTTCCTTAACTTCCGGATCGGCTTTTTCAACCAGGTCCTCGGAAGCCTTTTCAATGGCCGTCTTGAGTCGATCAGTTTCCATGCGAATAAGTGCTGCACAAGTAAAGCCGAAGTAGTCCTTCTTGGCACCGAGGCTTTTTTGATAGCTGCGCTTCTCCCAGTAAGTTTTGATGACTCCGGCGCCGTGGACCAGGGATTGGATCCGCTCAGACAATGTGTTTGAAACATAGTCGCGCATCGCTTGAGTCTTAGGATTATTCGCATCGATCGCGGCGGAGCCTTCGGTCGACTCAGCCAGAGACTTCTGAATAAAAGTTGTAATTTCAGCAGCAATTACACTCCGGGCGTTGGCCTGAGCAAGGTTACAAGCGATTTCGCGGTTAACTTTAGGCTCTGTTTCGAAGGAGAAGAAGCGGAACTTCTTCGTATCCATGCTTTCTTGTGTTGCCCAACCCTCGGCGTCTTCGATCCAGCCAGGCCGAACACCATTTGTGGCCGATTCCTTTACCACATAATCCCGAGAGATGGTTTCTGAGTAATCAACTTCCTTAATCTTTTTCTTGGATGAGCACGCGCCGGAAAGAGCGAGGATCGCGAAGAAAGTTAGTAGTTTCATAGTGGACTCCTTTTCATTAGTCGAGGTCGAGATCTGCTAAGTGTTGTTCAATGTATTCAGTGAAGTAGTGTCGGACCTTCAGAAGTGCATCTGATTGGCTCCGGCCAGTAACGGTTTCCGAGACTGCCAGGACCTTGCGCTTCTCTCCCCGCTCGAAGCTCGTCATATTCAGCGTGAAGGTGTACTTCTCAAAGCCTGAGACGTTGAGATATTCCTTGATCGACTCAACATTCACAGAGACGGCTTTATTTGAGTCACCTTTGACGAGGCGAAAGCCTGACTCTGTAAGTAGCTCTCGAAGTTTTTCCGTAAGCCACTCCGGAGCTTGTCCTATCCGCAAAGCGAGCGCCTCATCGCGGGACTTTGACTGCCGCCACTCTGTCAGCTCCTTCCAGCTCACGGGAGCAATCCTCGGAGTCCCTGCTACTATAGAATAGCGCTCGTTGAGTTTATCGCGTTCCAGGTAAAGGCGCGTGATGCGGCGAAGGTTTGTTCGATTCCGCCGCTGCCAAAGAACACTGAGCTCATCATCGAGCTTTTTGAGTCGGCCACCTATAAGGTCACTCGCCTTTCCACGGTCTAAAGAGGCCAGGGAGTAGGAAAGACCTTTCTCGCGGTAGTGCTTCTTAACTTCGACAGTCTCGAGGACTTGGTCTACGGATTCTTTCAGCGAACGTCGGACCTCTTCCCGAACAGCACCTTGCCAAGGAAAGGACTGAGTCATTGTACTTTCAGCAGTCAGTTCGGAAGCGACGTGCACCTCGAAAATACTCGCAAGATTCTTGCGTGCTTCGGCGTCGGCCTGGCCGAGGGTACGGGCCTCACCTGTGGCGCAGAGTTCACGCTCCTGCGAACACTCGTCATAGGGGGAGTAGAGCCATGCTGGTGCCTTCTTCAATTCGTCCGTAGGCGTGGGCTTTGGACTCATAAGAGAGCATCCGCTCAAAATGAGGAGTAGGAAAAGTTTATTCATTCGCGAAAATTGTGACCCTCCCCCATGTCAAAGTCAACGAGACTTTAACAAAGCTTTTGACACGTATTGTCTCGATTGACTTAGGAAAGGGCGGGTCTTAGCCTCAGGCAACTGACACCGGGTTGTTTCTGATTAAATACGGAGGCTTCTATGGAACTCAAGTTACCTCAATTGCCCTATCCTAAAAATGCGTTCGTGCCCTACATTTCCTCTGAGACTATGGAATTCCATTATGAGAAACACCACCAGGCCTATCTGACAAAATTTAATGAGCTCATACGGGGAACCCCTTTTGAGGAGATGAGTCTTATAGATATCATTCTTTGCTCTTCCGGGCCCCTTTTCCACAACCCCGCCCAACATTGGAACCACACCTTTTTCTGGGATTGTCTCAGACCGGCAGGTGGTTCTGCCCCCTCGCAAAAAATTGTCGACCTCCTGAGTGAAAGTTTTGGAGGCGTAGAGGAGTTTAAAGTCAAGTTCACCCAAGCAGCGTTGGCAAACTTCGGATCCGGTTGGACCTGGCTGGTTCATAATGAGGACGGATCACTGGAAATCATGAATACTGCAAACGCCGACAGCCCACTACGGCACGAAAAATACCCGCTATTAACCCTCGACGTTTGGGAACACGCCTACTACATCGACTATCGGAACTCACGCCAGGATTTCATAGACGCCTTTTGGCACCTTGCTAATTGGGAATTCGCTGAGGCGAACCATTCAATGAACAAATCGCAATGGGCCGGGCCCCCAAGTGAGGCCAAACGGCCGCCGAGTAGTCGACTTCCTCACTAAAGTTTAACTTTCGTAGGCTCTGGGGCCCTGCTATACTCCGGAGCATATGAAAAATTCGACTATTGTCGTCATAGAAGACGAACAGGACATTCGGGATCTGATTAGTTTTCAACTTAAGTCCGAGGGCCATGAGGTGATCGCTGCGGAGTCCGTGGATAAGGCAGTATCAGCGGTTGAGCGGGCCCAGGATATTGATCTCTTTATCATCGACTGGATGCTGCCAGGTGTGATGAGTGGACTTGAGTTCACTAAGAAACTCCGGGCGCAGAAAAAGTACGCCGAAACTCCGATCGTCATGATCACCGCTCTAACGCAGCCCGACAATATCGTCGCGGCCCTAGACGCGGGGGCGGATGATTACATCACTAAACCCTTTGACCTTAATGTGCTTCAGGCCCGGGTTCGGGTCCAGCTCCGAAACGTTGACCGAATTGAAAAATCACCGGACGACATCCTTGACTTCGGACTCATGAAAATCGAAGTCAGTAAGTGTCGCGTGCTGGTTGAGCGGATCGAAGTCTCTCTGACCTCGACCGAATTCAAGATTCTTTCAATGCTTGCTAGTAAGCCTGGCCATGTATTTACGAGGGAGCAATTCATCAACAATATACAAGGCGAAAACATCTTTGTAACAGGTCGTACAATCGATACCCACATCGCGGGACTTCGAAAGAAGCTCGGAGATGCCGCGAACATGATCGAGACGATCCGAGGGATCGGTTACCGCTTCAAAGATGTCATCTAGTAGCGCCTACCCCTGGTTCTTTTTTTACCGGATTGCACGACTCACCCTGGTAGTCTTTCTCCCGACAATTTTCCTCATTTTGTTCCTCTACCGCTCTTCCTACCGGGCCGGGCTGATAGAGCAAAACACTCACCAGCTCAATGAGGAACTCAAGCTCCTTGAACATACTCTCCGCCAGGCACGCCTGGACTGGGAAGACTGGTGCCATAAACTCCCAGGTCATAGAAACGTTCACTATTCACTTCTTCAAACGGATGGTGTCATTCTGTGCGATAGCTTGGACCAAGGCCGCCAGGGCAAGCACATCGAAGTGATGGACGAGGTGACCGAGGCAGTTCGAACAACATTCGCATTCCGCCTAGGAAAGAGTCCGGACTTCGGGAGCGAAGCGATCTTTGCTGCCCGCTGGCTCGGGGGGGATCGCGTAATCCGAAAGGTTATCCCGGTTTTCTCTTTACGAGATAACATGGAACGCTTCGACCGGGTGCTTTTCCTAAGGATCGTGCCTTTTGCCTTTGCGAGCTATCTCTTTTTTATCTTCCTATTCTACCGGGCAACCAAACCCCTCGGCACTATCCTCACCAAGGTCGAGAAATTCAAGGACGACATTCCATTTAACCGCAACCTGACTCTCTTTTACGAGCGCGACGAGTGGGGCCCGATTGAGGAAGCGCTGAACAAAGCAGATCTGAGACTGCAGCGCCAGATCTTAGAGGTTCAGACAGAAAACGAGAAGAACACCGCCATCCTCGAGTCGATTAATGACGACATCATCGCTGTCGATCGCTATGAGACAGTCCTATTCTACAATACAAAATTCCGTAATGACTTCATGATCCGCCGTGAAGGAAACGAGATCATCAAGAAGGTCTGGCATGTTTTCTCGGATGAAGTTCTGGCGGTTTTTCGAGAGGTCCTTAAGGCCGGCGAACCGCGGTCGCTAAAATCCATGACCTTCCCACAGAGCACACACCCCTTAAGGCTCTATGACCTCACGATTACTCCCCTAAAATCCTCCAACGGCGTCGTGAGCGGGGCCCTCGGCGTTTTCTACGACGTTACGGAGTTCAAGCTCACCGAACAGATGCGCGTTGACTTCGTCGCAAACGTCTCTCATGAAATCCGGACCCCGTTGACTTCGATCAAAGGCTTCACCCAGATCCTACAGGCACAAACGATAAAGATCGATCCTAGTCTTTATCCATTTCTGGACAAAATTGTCGCCAACACCGAGCGCATGATTTCTCTTTTTAATGACCTCTTGAGTCTCTCCGTGATTGAATCGAAGAACTCTCTGACTTCAGAAGAAGTTCCTCTCGAAGAGATCGTCGAGGCCGTCGCTGACAATATCGCCGCGAGCTACCCATCAAAGCGCATTTCTGTTAGACCCGATTTGAGAATGCCAATCGTACGTGGGGACTACCGCCTTATAGAACAAGTGATCCTGAACCTCTGTGACAACGCCTGCAAGTATTCCGGTGAAGCCGTTGTGATTGACATCACAAGCTATGAGGAGGGCAACAAGGCTTACCTTATGATCCGCGATGATGGGCCTGGTATAGCCAAGGAGCATCTGCCAAGGATCTTCGAGCGCTTCTATCGGGTAGATGCTTCCCGAGAGAGCCTGCGAGGCACAGGCCTCGGACTTTCTATCGTCAAGCAGATCGTCTCCAAACACCGGGGCAGGATTTGGGCCGAGAGTGATGGTCTAGGCAAAGGCACCACCTTCGTTATTGAGCTTCCGCTAGAATAGGTACTCAAATTCCAGGGCATAAATAGATTTCGTAAATGCGAAGTTATTTTTATCTTTCGAATTATTCTTCTGGTACTCGTACTTAAGATTGCTTCTCCAGCGCTGGGCGAAGGTCCTCGAGAGCCGTATACTTGGGTTCAGTAAGAGTTCTCTTCCACGAACTGCTCGATTATTGATGGGATCCGTTGATGTCAGGGAGAGCGCCAAGCTTGGAGTAAACCAATCCTCAAAACGAGGCAGGATCAGATCTGTCCTGAAGGTTAAACCGTTCGTGTCGAAAGATTCATTCTTAACTCGCATCATATCGTAACTCCCGTAGAAGAGGAGTGTGGTCAATCCAATGGACATCACTTGCTCGAAGACTAAACTCGTCGAGGTCGAGTCGGAGTCACTCAAGAAACTGTCAAGCAGCCGATAGCGAACCCGGGCGACCGATTCCCCATAGCGGAAGAAGTTGAAGCGCTCTCCTAACATGAGGGCATGGGTACGAGAGTTGAAGTCGAACTCCTCCCGCGCATTCACATCTCTTCGGGCCTCGCTATATTCGTAGTCGACAAGGAACGAGGCAGGTTTTTTTCTAAAGGAGTGCTCATAAGCGGTTCGAATGGCCGGGGCAAGGAGGTAGTTGTCGTTGCGATAGATCTCCGGGATGCGGTTAAAGTAGTGTGTTAGGTTGGCCCGAAATTCCGGTGCGATACTAAAATAGTCTTCGACATAAAAAGTGTAACGACCTACGACATCGGTCCGAGAGTAGGATGATCCCTGTTTTGACTTCGAAATCGTCGTCTCTGCTGGGGAGAACGTCACATTCGTGTCCTGTCCAAACTCCTGAGCGAGTCGAACAAAATACGGTGGAATAAGAGCAGGCCGGCCATTTCGTAGCTGAAAGAGCACGAGGTCATATTTACGTTGTAACTTCACAATTTTCTCACGAATCACCGGCCCGAGCGGTGATTCCGGATTGAGAGCAAGAGCACGCTCGTATTGAGGGATCACATAGGTATCTACCGCTCGGAAAGCATCGATTCGCTTCTCCACCTGCTCTAGATAAATGTCTCCAATCTGCATCTCAGCGGCCTGTATCACCTCGAAGGCCTCGTCTTCGTCCAGCTTACCGATCGCCCTAAAGAAGGTGTAGGCCTTGTTCTTCTGTCCAAGTTCCTTGGAAATGAAGGCGATATAATAAAGCGATACACCCCGCTTAAACTTCTTCTTCAAGGATTCGCGGAACTGAATCCGTGCTTCCGCTAGCTTCTCTGCCGCAAAAAGTGCCTGACCGTATTCATAGTTCAAATCAAGAGGCGAGTACTCATGGCTCAAGGCCTTGTCGAAATTTTCGATGGCCCCAGGATAATCCTGTGACCGGTTGTAGCAAATGCCTTTCCAGTACGCTACGAAACCGAGGAGCTGCCGGGAGACTCCTTTGCTGGCGGAGAGCTTTAGCTCTATTTCCTTAAGCTCTTCTATTGCGGTCTGGTACTTTCCCTGTGAGAAAAGCTCCACAGCCGTGGCAAAAAGATTGTTACTCTGGGCCGTTGAGAGGTCGGCCGTATCCTGGGCGCTGGCAAGAGTGCTCAATACGAGAAATAGCAACCATGCTACCGTTTTCATCAGGTTCCTTGAAGGCAAGTGATATCAAGTCTTACTTAGTGTTTAGTATTATCGTTGTATCAGTGACTCCAGAGGCACGCGCGGGGTCGTTCACGTTGATAATTCCGCCGGTCGGTACGAATCGGTTATCGACAGCACCTGCTCCAGGAAGCGTGACGTCTCTGAGTGGCTTCGGACCAAATGTATTTGAGGGCCCGGCCCCAGGCGCAGCGGCATTCCCCATGCCTCCAGCAGACGATCCAGTCACAATAGCTGTCGCTACTACAATGGGAGGTGGTGGCGGGACTTGCTTCACAACAACTGCACCAGTAACCGAATCCGTTACGGAAACGAGGACTTTCCCGTCATTTGTGATCTCAACGTTCTTCGGAGGCACATAGGATCCATCCGCGGATATCCGCCCGGCATCCGGAGCGGGTAGGAAAGTGTTCGTGTTGGGATCAAGGACCGCGCCAGCTCCTGGTGGAATGACTACGCCGGATTCAATGTGAACGAAGGATCCATTGGCAGGCTTCACTAGATTTCCCTTCACATACCCTTCAGGATCCGATCCTGATGCAGTAGATGAAGCAGGCCCTGCTGGAGCGGCCTTAGCCGTGTCAGTGAGTTCATTGCTGAGAGAGTCACTGGTATTACTCACCACCTGACCGGAGAGACCTTCAGGCACCACAGACTTCACTGCTTCTGATGGGGCATTACTGGGAGACCTGTCTGATTCCATTTCCTTGTTTTTCTCCAACTGCTCCCGCTGCTGCACGTTCAAGAGAGAGGGAACAGTAGGCATAGGCTTATTCGCCTCCATGACAGAGAACTCACCCGGGAATATTCGGACTCCACTATCAACGATTGCCTCAAGACGCTGGGGCGACATTTCGCCCCGCT
The DNA here is from genome assembly GCA_027487685.1 of Pseudomonadota bacterium. Lineage (GTDB taxonomy): Bacteria > Bdellovibrionota > Bacteriovoracia > Bacteriovoracales > Bacteriovoracaceae > Peredibacter. The sequence goes on from JAIYDC010000124.1 coordinate 25,709, forward strand.
CAGAAAGCTTATTGAAGACAACCTCGCCTTCAAAAAGTACGGTGGCGGTGTTCGTTCCATTGGTCGAGATCATAAAATCCGTTCCGCGGATACCCATCACTGCATTCTGAGTTTTGATAAAGAGCTTTGACTTATCTTTTTCCTTAATCTGTAAGTAGTCTTTTGATACTTGTGAACGGATCTTCCCTTTGACAAGGTCGATGACTCCGGAGTCTTTTCCACTGAAGGACTCAATCTTCATTTCCGACGACGGCCCGATATTCATCTGCGACTTGTCGATGAAGATAAGCTTTACAAAACTTTTCTCAGCCGTTTTAACGACGGATCCGCTGGCCACCCAATCGTCGACTTTAAGCCTCGAGGTTTTTCCAACGTTTAAGACATCCACTTCCCCTCGGATTAGCTTAACCATCGCTACCTTCGTCTGACCGAAAGCGGATGAGGTTAGAATCACGAGAATCAGGCCAAGGAAATGTGTCATAGTCTTCCTACTCAACGGAAATAAGGTCCCGTCACCCCTAATTATACCTCTCAGCAAGAAGGGGGGAAGGAAGCCAAATTTTCCACCTCCTCTCCATGGCTTAAGACTTTTTTCCTTACGGGACTCGTGATGCCCTTATTTTAAACGGCTCAAATATCTGACAGTTCCTATTGCTAAACCCTATTATTTTGGACCTGTGCAGAAAAAGCTTTAAGAACGCTCTGAGTCAGGCATACAACGCACCTTCATCTTCGGGGGGTTAATGAAAAAAGTTCTTTTACTTATCGCTTTTACGTGTACTCAAGCGGTCTTTGCTCAGGAACAACTCAGTGTTCTCGGCGCCTGGAAGGGATTCTCAAGTCCTGACATTTTCAATTCAGGTTTCATCCACGAGCTTTCAGCACTTCCTCTCGAGGGAGCAATCCCGGAAGGATCAACTAAGGCCTGGTCAGGAGACTATTGGGCCTCAAATAAAGGCAGCATTAACATCCGCTGGAACGCACCTCGTAAAGAGGGGTTTAACACTAAGTCACCATCCAAATCCGAAGTTGTTTCCATGACAACAGCGCAATTGGCCATGCTCTCGCCTTCAGAAAAATACGACCTCTTTCTCGGTAACTACGACTATCCCCTCAAGAAAATCGTAGACGGTTCTGCGTCCCGAACCGCCCCAGACTGGGCCGGAATTTGCCACGGCTGGGCACCAGCTTCCCTCTTCCATAACGAGCCAACCCCAAAAGTTATGACCAATCCAGATGGTATCTCGATTCCATTCGGATCTGGCGATATCAAGGCCCTTTTGAGCTTTTTTTATGCCTTTTACCACGAATCAGACACTGACCAGATGGGACTCCGCTGCTTCTTCGGTTCGTGGATGGGAGGAGCTAGAGGCTGCTCTGACGATTTGAACGCCGGTGCTTTCCATATTGTAATCACCAATAAGCTTGGTCTTGAAAAAGAGGGTTTCCTGATGGATGTTGACCGTTTCAAAGAAGTCTGGAACCAACCGGTCGTTGGCTTCAAATCTAAAGTCATTGCCTATGACTTGAAACCTCAAAGTGGGGCGGCGGAGCTTACGGTCCGCGAGATGCGGATTGCAACTGAGCTCTACTTTGTGAACGAATCGTCTCCGACCTGGAATCCAGTGCATGGAACAAAAGACCAGATCGTTAGTAAGCGGGACCTGCAGTACCGGCTTGAACTAGATGCCGCAGGAAGAATTATAGGTGGCGAATGGGAGTCTCGTGAGAGACCAGACTTCCTCTGGAACAAACCAGCAGCTCAGGCACAGGAATTTACCGGATTGTTCAGCGCACTTCCTGTACTTCTAAACGACTAAAGAGGACGAAGATGGATAACATTCCTGAGAAACCAGCAAATGCATTTAGAATAGTCCTGAACCTCGAGTACCCTGAGTCACGCATGGATAACGTGCTCCTGGCCGCACTAAGGGGGCAAGACGAAAATCTAGAGCTTAAAAGCATTTCCCGCTCTGGTCTCAAAGACCTCTTCATGAATAAAAAAGTCATGATTAAAGGACAGAGGGCCAAGTCCAATTCAGGGCTCGCCAAGGGATCGACCTACGTAGATATTCTTGGTTTTTAAGTCAGCCGACAGCTTACTGTAAGCCGATAAGCTTCAAGAAAAAATGTCTCTTCACCCTCCCCACGGAGGGTGATCTTATCACCTAAGGTCCTTGTCTCTATTCCCGTCCGGGCCTCCCGTCGTCGAAAAGCTTCGATGTTGATTTCTTCAGCTCCACGCCAACCGTCGATATGAACTGAAAGAGCGATAGAGGTAGATCTATCACCGCGGGTGTCCTCAGTGTGAAATTCTTTAAGGTAATTTGTTGTTTGCTCTATGCCGGGGGTGCTGAGTCCGACTGCTGCTACTAATTTATCGTAGTCAGCTGCCTGGGCAAGACCAAGCTGGCATTCATAGGCCGCAAACACCTTCCCCACTCCCAAAAGGCAAAGAGTGAGCAGCAACTTCTTCATGAGCAGAATCCGTAGCGTTTGAGTCCTTTAACGTACTTCTGGGCCTCTTCTTTGGACTTTAGACCCCAGGCATTTAGTTTCTCATTTCCGCGAAGAAGAATTACATAGTTTGTCTGACGAAGCTTCTCGAACCGCAGGACACATTTCCGGGAAGCAATCTGTTCTTCACAAATCCCCATATCCTGAAGACTTACCATTTCCTCATAGAGTGCTTCTGGAGAACTCTCACGAAGGGGAATTTTAGAATGGATGACGTTGCCCGAGGCGAACTCCATCACTCTTATCCCCATGGTCGTGCCAGGGCGGATATCGCAAGGGCTCTCGGCATAGAGCGCTTGATTAAAACAGCATAGGAGGACAGCAAGGAATAACAATTTCATATCGAGTACCTTCTCGTGGTTCGTGCGTTGAGCTGATTTTAGATAAACCATCAAAAAGTGCCATAACTTCTGTAAATGTTTACGAAGGTGTTAAAAAATTGGACAGTTGTAAAGTTCTACTAATCCTCAACGGCCTGCTTGATAATCTAGGACTTAGGTCAGTCCTCGTGGTCCAATGGCCCTATGAAAATTCACATTCAAAAGCGCCTTCATCACCGGCCCCCCTATCTTCTAATTGATGAGGTGATGGAGGCCTCTCCTCAAGCTATTCATGTTCGTAAGATTCCCCGCGAGGAGGAGTTTTACCTCCAGGGCCACTTCCCGGGCAGCCCGATTGTGCCGGGAGCTATCATGCAGGAGATGACGACTCAGGCGGCGGGCCTTTTAATCAGCGAATTCTATTCGCCTGTGCCGGACTATGATTCGGAGGCGACCCCGGGCCACGCTCTTGGGGTTCTTCGCGCCGTTCATCATGCCAAATATCGAAAGTTCGCCAGACCTGGTGACATCCTCGAGATCCGTGCCGAGCTGATCTTAAACGTCGAAACATCCTTTCGGTTTCGCGCCTCGATAACCGTGGGCCTCTCGAAAATCATGTCCAATGAATTTACACTCATGAACATTACCGAAGCTCAGCTCCGAGGAGAATAATAGTGCCGTACGCCCTGTGAGGGACTGTGCGCCCTGCGGGGGGCCGTTTACCTGGGGTAACAAATGGGGAAAGGTCTAGGACGAAGTTCGCTACTGCAGTGATCGGTGTCGAGGCTCCCGGATGAAGTCACCCTCGAAGCAGGACTAACTTCGGTTGGTATGTTTACGTAAAATTTTTCCACTCTCTCGGACCGTCACATCAGCTGACCGAGTGCTATAGAGCAAGTCTCGCGCCCGGCGCTGAGCGCTCTCCAGATCAATGATTCTTTCGGGATATGTGACACCCGGAACAAAACCGTAGAGCGCCGCCTCGAAGGGTGTGAGCTTCCACGGTTCGTGAACTAGGTGCGCAGGAAGGGCGGCGAGCTCGGGTAGCCACTCGCGGATAAAGCTCGCGTCCTAGTCCTTTTCAATTGATTGCTTCACGGGATTGTAAATCCGGATCGTACTAACACCTGTTACCCCGGCCTGCATCTGGAACTGGGGAAAGTGAATTCCCGGATCGTAGTCGAGAAACATCCGCGCCAAGTGACGGGCACCGTCCTGCCATGGCTGCCAGAGATGATGAGTCAGAAACGAAACCACCATCGCCCGCATCCGAAAGTTAAGGTAGCCGGTCGTGCGTACACAGCGCATACATGCGTCTACTAGTGGGTAGCCGGTTCTCCCCTGCTTCCAGGCACGAAACAAGTCCCGGTCAAGGTCATTCCGAAGGTGATCAAATCCCCGGTTCATGTTCCTGAACTCAAGCTCCTCCTCAGTTTCAAACTTCTGGACGAAATGGCATCGCCACTGGAGCCTGGAGATGAATTGGAGAAGGTTTTTTTTCTCAGGGGCGACTTTCAAAAGAGGAAGTGCCGTTTGGTAAACCTGCCGAACCGAAAGATTACCCCAGGCGAGGTGGGCCGAAAGTCGGGAGCAGCTGTACCGGCCCTGGGCAGGGGCGGAAATGTTTTTTAAATAGTCGAAGTGCCGGTGATCAAGGAAATCATTGAGAACCTTATGCGCTAGCGCCTCACCCCCGGACTGAAAATCAGGACAGGCCGAAATGACCTCTAACGGAAGGTCTTGCGAAAGCCGAAGTACCTCGACGTCAGCGAAACGAATTTTAGAGGGATCACTGGCCGCAAATGGATAGCGCATGGTCTGCGCCCAAAGCCGCTCCCATTCTCGACGGTCCCGGAGGGCGCGGATAACCCCGTTGGATTGATATTCCTTCCACAAGACTCCTTCACGGCGGCACCAGCGCCTTACCGCCTTGTCCCGGTCATAGGTGACTTTTGTCCCCGTTTCCTCATGAGAAAAGAGGTGCTTGATCGTAAAGAAGCGCGAGATCTCTTCGAAGGCCGCTAGGACATCAATGTGCCCCCAAAGGACTGGTACGTGCTGCCGTAAGTCCTGAAGCGACTGGTAAGCGAAGCGCCAGTGCCGTGGATCCCAATCATAGGCGGCTGCAATATCGGGTTCGAAGCAGAACAGCACGATAACTGGCAATCGAGAGCGGCTGGCAGCCACCAGGGGAGCATGATCCCGCCAGCGGAGGTCCCGCTTGAGCCAGACAACGGAGACTTCGCTTTTCATTTGGTGACGGTAGCGATGAAGTCTGAGGCGAGGGACAAAAGTCGCTTCTTGCGGACAGAGTCCATCTTCTCGAGAGTACGAACCATCATGTTAAGCCGAGGATTCTTTGCAAAGAACTCGGTATGATTATCAATGAAGCGCCAGAATAGTCCGTCCCAGACATCACACCAATCACCTTTTTTGTAGTCTGACATTTTCAGGATATAGTTACTTCCGGAGATGTAGGGCTTAGTGGCAAAAATTCCGCCATCAGAAAACTGACCCATCCCGTAGACGTTAGGGCCCATCACCCAGTCAGCACTATCTACAAAAAGCTCCATAAACCAGCGGTGCACTTCTCGCGGGTTGAGTTCAGACAAAAGCATCACATTTGAGAGGATCATGAGCCGCTCAATATGGTGACAATAGCCGAACTCATTGGCCTTTCGGATAGCGTCGTCGACGGGGGGAAGACCTGTGGTGCCCTTATACCAGTGGTCCGTGAGTTTGCGCTCATGGCCCCAGAAGTTCCGACGATCCTCTTCTTCCGAAAAGTTCTGATAGATCCCGCGTACGAATTCCCTCCAGCCCATCACCTGACGGACAAAGCCCTCGACCGAATGGAGAGGTATCGTGGGATCCTTCTCACGCGCCGAGATGACGGTGGCGATGACTTCAGCAGGTGTTAAGAGGCCTGCATTCACGGCAGGAGAAATAATCGAATGATAGAGGAAAGGCGCACGGGGCGTAATGGAGTCCTGGTAGGAACCAAAATCGCGGATATGGTGGTCGACGAAATGACGGAGCGAGCGCAAGGCCCCCTTTCGGTCAACTGGAAGCCAAAAATCTTTTGCTTCTCCTGGGTGATCTGGAAAACGCGCTTCTACCATGGCCGAGACTTCGTCCACATGAGCGCTAGGCGCGATCCGAGGAGGTGGTTTGTTAGTAAGTGTCTTGGGAGCTTTTTTGCGATTTTCAACGTCGAAACTCCACTGCCCCCCTTCTGGCTTCCCCTTTTCCGCCAAGAGAATCTTGAGGCGCTTACGCTCACCTTCATAGAAGGTCTTCATGAAGGGTTTAGGATGATAAAAGAGGTAATTTTTGAACTCTGTCCGAGGACAAAGGAACATGGGAGTTTCAATGACCTCGTATTCCAATCCTAAATCTGTCAGTAATGAAAAGAGTGCCGTTTCAAAAAACTTGTCCTGAATCTCCCCGATGGTGACATGCTTGACCTTCTTCTTCTTGAGAAAATGAGAAAGCCTATCAAAATACGAGAGTTCAGAGAGCTCTTCATAGTGGACGGTGTGCCCGCCGGCCCGAAGCTCGTCGGCATATGACCGCATGGCCGCAAGAAAAAAAATGAGTTTATGCTTGTGGTACTTAAAGTGCGTACACAAACCGACATCTTCGGCCATGAAGACAAGAGTACCTGTGTAGGCCTTGTAAAAGGTTTGAGGAAACAGTTGGTCGCCAAGAACGATAAGGGCCTTAGTCATGGAAGGATTCTAATCTATTGATGGAGTTTTGGTTCCTGCGCAGAGAGGTGTCTAAGATTTTTTAAGTCGGTATTTAAGCCATGGCACCAGCATGGGAAGGAGCGAAACGAAGATGACGCCAAAAATGACGACGGTGAAATTGCGCTTAATGACTGGAATATTCCCAAAAAAATGACCCGCAAGAATAAAGGTAAAGACCCATGCGATAGCTCCGAAAACATTATAGGCCAGGAACTTCTTGTAGTTCATGGAGCCAATACCTGCGACAAAAGGGGCAAAAGTCCGGACGATCGGTGCAAACCGAGCGGCAACGATTGTGAATGAACCCCATCGATCATAGAAGGCCTGAGTCTGGGTGAGATAGGCGGTGCTGAAAAAACGGCTATCTTCGCGAAAGACTCGGGGTCCGAGGTAGCGGCCTATGTGGTAGTTCACCGTGTCTCCTAGGATCCCGGCAACAGTCAGGCTCCCCAGGAGAACCCAAACGTCAAGGCCTTCTGGCAGAGCGCTAAGAGCGCCAAGTGCAAAGAGCAATGAATCTCCGGGAAGAAAAGGCGTGACGACGAGACCAGTTTCGCAAAAGATAACCATGAACATAAGGACATAGATCCACGGCCCGAAGAGTGCAATCCAGGTGACGAGGTGCTGGTCCAGGTGAAGCATAATATCGATGAACTGGGTCATAGGAGTCCTGAATCAAACCGCTAAGGTTACTTCTTTTTTTTCACTGACTGAACGTAGGCCCAGATCACCGGAATGTCGGCCTTAAGCTTTGGAATGGCCTGCATGGCACGGCTCTTGCGTTTTGGAACGAAGCCTGCCGGAAGTGGATCAGGATACTTCCCAGTCATCACTTTTGAATACATCACGGAGAGAGGAGAATCTACCATTTCTGGCCCGATCGAGCCCTTCACATTCGGATCCTTGTTGTGGCACCGGATGCAGTTGGCGACGTAAAGAACTCTTCCCCTTTCGATGTCTTTGGCAGTCGTTGGCAGCGCCTGAACCTTCGCTGGAAGCGAAGGCTTAGTTTGAGAGAAGAGAGCAGCAGAGAAAAGTAGGGAGCCGAGAACGGCCCCCACCAAAGATCGGTTCATTAGACCAGGGCCTCGATAAGCGCATAGAGAACTACGAGGAGACCAACTCCGCAATGGATCACTCCCTTGACGGTCGTAAGTGGGCCAAGTTTTCCCTTAATGGCATTGAACTCGAGGGCCAGGATCAAAAGAGTCACTACGCCCAGAACCAGCGCCGGGCTAAAGCCTTCTGGAATCGAAAGGCCCAGGTGTCTCGAAGCTCCCATGAAGAAGAGCATCGGGATTGAAAAAAGCACGTTGGTTCGGCTAGCAAGGAGGGCGCTTGGTGCTCTCTTAGCAGCCTCAGCGTCAACAGTCCCACCGGCAAGAGCAGCTACGCCATTTGCAATCAACTTGCTCTGAATCGGCCAGATGATGAGCCATACGTTTAAGAACATCAGTGTTCCTAGCAGAGCACCGGTGTAGATATAGATCCCATATGGTGTTTGGAAGAAGTCGGCACGCAGTTCGTGGCCTGCGAGGGCGAGCATCAGCGCGCCGGAGATGAAAGTGAAAAGTGCGCCAAAACGGAACCACCACATGGCACGAGGAACGAGTTTAGCAAATACGTTATTCTTTACGTTTGCATCGACCTCAGGCATGAACGCGCCCTGAACGAAATTAAAGTAGTAGAGATGACCGATCCATGCGACACCGGCGACAAAATGAATCCAGCGAAGGACCATAACAAGTCCCTCTTGGGTAAACAGAGCAACATCCATAACAACTCCTGGTAGGGAAAAGTGTATAATTTATAACACTTAATCTACCCTACCCTACCGAAGTAATCTAGCTCGATCTAACTAATGCGGCGCCATCACTACATCCTTTTAAGCGGCCAGAACCAAAAGGCATCGGCGTTTGAGATTTTCCAGGACTTCTTTTTGAAGCGGGGAGGAAAGAGAAAGACCTACACGGACATCCCCCCGTCTCAGGCAGTGCCCCCTTGGAGCGACGTAGCACACCTTGCCAAGGATGGGCGTCCTGAGTTCTCGATGGTCAACTGCGCGAAGCCAGAAGTGGTCCTGCTCTCGGAAATAACGTTTATTTTGGGCCGAAATAATAATCCCGAATCCCAGTTCAGAGACGTCAACCACGCGAAGCTCGATCTCGTGAGTGAATTCCTTTAGGGTGCGCTCAAGCCGCTTGAGAGACAGCGATACATCAGCACTTAAGGGAAGAAGGTACCGGTCGCCCCCGGGACGCTCATCGAGGACGCGGGCGCATCCTGGATATTGGCAGCAGATTCGGTCGCCAAGGACGACGTAATCCTCAGGTGAGAGACGAAAAATGAGACTCCGATACTTGAGATGCACATAGAGACTAAGACTGGGGTCTATGATCGTCTCTTCAGGGATGCGCAAAAACATGCGCCCAGTCCCATCGTCAATTAAGACCTCACAAATAGGTGAGAGATTCCTGCTCTCCGAGGAACTACTGAAGGTCTGCCAAAGGCTACCTCCAAAAAGAGAATCTCTCTCGATGAGAGAGACCAGAATAGTTTGGGAGCTCACAGGCTTTAAATCGACAGTATCCATAAACACTTCCTGTGGAATCATGGATCATTGATGGTCCTATCGACCCACTGAGGGATAAAATTAAAACGCTCCAAGTTTTAGACTTCACCTCTAGCAATTCTCTAGCTTTATTGATCTTCGATAAACAATTATTTCCCATATTCGCGATATAATATATGCTTGGATTGCAGGAGAAATCGTATGACAAAAAAAATTTTAATCGTTGATGACGAATTAGAGATTCGAGACATTTTCAAGACATTTTTCGAATTAATGGGGATGACCGATCTTTATTTTGCAGCGGATGGTCTCGAGGCTTTCGTTCTATGTTCGCAGCAAAAGTTTGACCTCATCACGCTGGATCATCAGATGCCCTTCTTTACCGGTGCCTCTTTTCTTGGGGCCCTCCGATCAAAAGAGGGGATAAATCAGAAATCGCCAGTCTTTATGATCTCGGCATTTATCCCTGATATCGAAGACTCGGTGAAGGCCTTCGAGAATACGTTCTTTTTTGATAAGCCGATGAACTTCGAAAGCCTCTCTAGAAACGTGAAAATAGCTTTGAGTAAAAAATAAGCTCAGGCAATAATTTGGGAAGCGCCCAACGCCTTGTGAGTACCGGGGGCACTGGGGCCAGGATCGATCAATCTCCATTCACTCCTCTTTTAACGCTCCAAAAGTAAATAGTATCCCGCGCAAACATAGTGAAAGTCTTATGGGCATCTGCAGGAACATTTATTAACTCAAGTACAGAATAAAAGTGATTTATCCAACCTCACTTTTTTGCCCTTGCAGCGACCGATTGGTTCTTCGTTTGCACGCCTCATGAGGGAAGGTTCCAAACTGAGGAGAGAAGAATGAGCTATGTTGTAGTCGGCAAAGAGAATTCACAGGAAATACGCATCTACTTCGAGGATCACGGCAGCGGTCCTCCCCTCGTCCTCATCCATGGCTATCCTTTTTCGGGCCGGGCCTGGGAGCGGGAAGTCACAAGGCTAATAGAGGAAGGCCATCGAGTCATAACCTACGATCGCAGGGGTTTTGGCCAGTCCGACAGAACGGGAATGGGCTATAATTTTGATACTTTCGCGAATGATCTCCATGTTCTCTTAACCGAGCTTAACCTCATGGACGTCATCCTCATAGGTCACTCTATGGGAACCGGCGAAATTATCCGCTACCTATCCACCTATGGGACAGTCAAGATTCGCGCAGCAGTATTTATCGCACCTATTGCGCCGTTCCTCTTAAAGACTGTGGAGCACCAAGAAGGGGTTTCAGTAGAGGTTTTTGACAATTTTAAGCATGCCATCATTGAGGACAGGTATGCCTTTGTAACAGATTTTTTGAAGAACTTTTATAATACCGAACATTTTCTAGGAAAACCCTTGAGTCCGGAAAAACTCAAAGCCGATTTCTACCTCGCGGTTGCAGCGTCACCAATCGCACTTCTAAAATGCGTCGATACTTGGTGCACTGACTTCTGTGAAGATCTCGAAAAAGTCGATGTCCCATCCCTCGTCATACAGGGCGACACAGATAAAATTCTCCCCTATGAAGTTACGGGAAAGCTCCTGGCGCAAAAACTTCAGGCCCGGGAGCTCGTCATCCCAGGCGGCTCTCACGGAATACCTTGGACTCACGCAGATGTGATCTGCAACGAGATCCTCGACTTCATCTCAGGACTGGGCCCCGTGGCGCAGCAAAGGACGCCGACTGGCGACGGCAAAAGTCTCTCCTTACAATAACTTATCAAGACCTCATCAGCGATGGAGCTGATGAGGTCTACTTAAATTTTAGACTCCCCCTAAAATTCTTACTTGCCCACCCTCCCTCCGTCGTCTACTTTACGTATCCTTAAGACCAACTCATTCCAAGATGGTAGACGAATGAATAAGCTCATCTCATTACTCCTCCTCCTCTCAATTGCCGGCTGCGGTGAGCAGAAAAAATCCACACGCCGGATTCAGCTGGACAAAACTGGGGACACCCAGATCGTCCTGACCGGCGTAGAGAATGCATCTGCGGTCCACCAAGAGGCAAAGGCCCTGGGTCTCGAGATCAGTGGTGATCATGTCATGGTGGTGAAGGGTTTAGCCGAGCAAATCGAACGCCTTGAATTCGCGGCCGGTGAAGGCTTTGCGTTCATCGAAGATGAAACCGTAGGAGTCGAGCGGCCTAGTAGCTTCTCACCCGAATCTGCAGGTCTCTACCTCGCTAAAAAAGACTTCGGTCTCCTTGAATTCTGGAAGCGATACCCCGAGGCGGATGGCAGAAACGTGACTGTAGCTGTTATCGACGACGGCATCTCTCCCCACCAGCAGGGCTTCCTTCTGACTTCCACCGGAGAACGGAAATTTTTAAAGAAAGGTTCTCAGTCGACTTTCACGACATTTGATCTCGTTGAAATCGAGGATGGGTTTGAGGCCACCGTCGACGAGTCGCGCCCAAGCTTTGAGAAGCTAGACCTTAACGCCGACGGCTCGACCGAGGCCTGGAAAATACGCGTTCAGAAAGACCTTGAAATCGCCTGCGTGGACGTGAATAAAGACGGGACTATGGGTCAGCGTGAGTGCGCCGGAAGTTTCGGCCAGACAGGCGGCTACGTCGAGCTACGAGACTCCCGGCTGGTGTTAATGTTTGAAATCGACAAAGTCGCTAAGAAGATACAGGTCTTCCAGCCTGAACGAGGGACCGACTCTCATGGCGAGGGTGTGGCCTCTGTATTGGCAGGATTTCGAATTGGCGATCTAGCTGGCTTTAACGGCGTCGCTCCTGGTGCCAAGATCGTCGACTATGACCTCTCAGAACAGACCAATGAAGCATCCCAGCGAGAATTTACGTTGGGAACCTTCCTTCTTGCCTTAGACTGGGCAGGGAAAAACGGTGCCGAAGTTGCAAACATCAGCTACTCCCTCTTTTTTAGCTCCGCGCGCTCCCAAACTTTTATGGCGCGCGCGCTGGATGACTTAGTCAAAAAGTACAATATGGTTGTGAGCTTCTCAGCTGGTAACAATGGACCGGGCCTTGGCTCTTTAAACCGTCGAGGAATTTACCCCAACTCCGTTCTCGTGGCCGGCGCCTTCATCTCAAAGGAACTCGACGAGAGGGTTCACGGCGTAACGGGACTACCGGATGAAGGTCGAGTGGTCTACTACTCGAGCCGAGGTCCAGGTCTTGGTATCGGACCAACAGTCATCTCTCCGCTCTCAAGCCTTACAAACTCCTCTCCCGACTCTGGTCACCGGGGTTTCAACGGAACGAGTTCGGCGGCACCGGCGCTTGCAGGGGCAGCCGCTGTCCTGATCTCTGGGATAAAGCAGGTAGGTCTCCAGGTCGACGCCGCTACCGTAGTGCATGCGCTTCGGCTCTCAGGAAAACAATTAAAGAACGAAGCTTTTATTTTTCAGGGTTACGGTCTTCCCCAGGTCGAGGTCGCCCTTGCCATCTACCGAGACCTCATAAATGGTAAGAAACCAATCGACGTTCGCGTCGCAATTGATCGAGATCAGATCGACGGCGTGGCCCAGCGGGGCATATTCATTCGCCGTTCAGAAGCATCTCCTGTCACTAGTCGCAGGATCTCACTGACTGCGGTGATGTCTGCCCTTGCCCCGGCAGGAGCGCAGGTCAACCTTCTTACCCCCGTGAAACTCAGTTACTCCGAAGGCCTCTCAGGCCCCCGAGAACTGTGGGTGTCAGTGTCTGCCAGCACAGCATTCGTTGACATAAATGTCGAACGCGCTCTTGCCAATCGCTTGGAAGCCTTTAGTGAGATTCGCATCCGTTCATCCATCGATGACTCCGTGATGGCGATTATTCCGGTGACTATTGTCAATGATCAAAACGTCCTTACGCGGCCCGTAGCAGTTCTCAGCGCCGGACCACAGGAAGGCCTTCGAGTTCCCCTCAACGTCCCGGCGGGAGTTCGAGGGTTCCGAGTTAGAACCGAGGTCCTCGAAGGAGACGAACGGACCGTACTTCTCTCTATCTTTGAACCTAACGGCATTCGCACCGTACAGCAGCGAGTTGGTAGCGACCTCTGGGTGTCTACACCCGTGCCGGGTTTCTATCAGATAGGTTTGGCGATGGCAGGTGGAACTGAAAGAGGGATTCGCGTACAGATCTCCGTCGATACGCTTAATCTTCGACTCCGCTCTCGGGCATCTCGGGCGGATGAGCCCGTGGTTACGGTTACCAATGGAGGCCTTCCGCTCAACGCACAATTGAAGCTCACACCAGTTTCGGTGGAGGTTAACTCAATCATTGTGAGTTCAAAGGACCTTGCAACGGGAGCAAGTCTTTCAAGCGAACTTACCGAAGGAACTTATAGTATTGACTTCCGGACGGTGAACTCGTCGGACCTGAGCTATCTTTACGCCACTTGCACCATCAGAGAGGAGGCAAGTGACGGCAAGGTCAAGCTCACAGATGCTATGACACTTACAGTCCCAGCGAGCGGAACGAAGGCGTCCATTCGCTGCACTCCTTTCGATAAAGGGGGAGTCTTCGAAGAGGCCATCGATTGGCAGCTTCGCCTTCTTAAAGACGGCCGGGGAACCACTGAGCGATTAGACATTCAGCGGGATCAAAGTGTGTCAGTGAAATTCCCGAAGACATCACCTGGCCGCTACCGTGTTGATGTCCTTGATCCTTTCACAGCAACGGGAATAGAACTGGGAGAAGTCGAACTCGACTAATCATTGATGAACCTACATCTAACAACCAGCTACGCCTGCTTCCTTGCTCTCCTTTTTCTAGCACTGAGTGTGAAAACGATTAGGGAGCGTCGGAGGTCAAAAATCGCCATTGGCCCCGGAGAAGACCCTGTTCTCGCTCGCGCCGTTCGGGCCCACGCGAATTTTGCAGAGTATGCTCCCTTCGCCCTTCTCCTTATGGCTCTACTTGAGATGAATCAAGGCAATTCAATTGCCATTCACGCAGCGGGTTTGGCACTGAGTTTCGGCAGACTCTCCCACAGCTTCGGGATCTCCCGCACGGAAGAGGATTTCCGATTTCGGGTCGGTGGAATGGCAGCAACGTTCATGGCCTATAGCATACTCATCATCACGAACCTCTACGTCATCCTGAGCTAGATAAAAAGCGTAAGGGTTAAAGCAAGCTCATTAAGCAGAAAGTAATTGTAGTTTAATCCCATAATCATGTGCCGATTCAGAGAGTACTGAAGACCGAGATAGGTCGCAGATTTTTCCTTCGCCGGATCCAGTTCTCCCTCAACGAAGATGGGTTGAGCACTCGTCTCTGTGCGGGAGGCGAAGGAGAATAGCCAATCTTTATAATAAATCGAAGCCGACAGAAGAGCGATATCGGTGGGAGAGCCATAGAAATCGAGCTTGGATTTTATGACCCCGTAGTCGATAGCAAAATTACGAATCCGAGTTCCGATGGTATAGGTCGTTACAAGAAATCTCTCTGAAACGGACAAATCTCCAGAAAGTTCAGCGTAGGATAGGCCGGAGTGCGTTTCTATGGTGCGGGTCAAATCGATGAAAAAGTCATCCTGGTAAGCAGAAGCACCGAAGTGAAGAAGCCAAATTCTTCCCGAAATTCCACCGCCGTAATTGACCTTCTTCAGATCGGAGTGGCGCTTTAAGATGAGACCCCCATCGAGGCCAAAGTTTTTGTGTGAGAATAGCTTTCCAGCAAGAGCTAGAGTTAGTTTGCGATTTTTGAACTGGTGATTGTTTTCAGTGCGCTCAGCTATTGCCTCCTGAAGCTCAGGAACTCGATTGCCGAAGAAGCCGTTATCAGGCGAACCTGATATCAGCGCTCCCCCCATTTTACCAGTGCCGCTTATAAGTCCGTATAGGACAGAGTTGTTTGCCTGGGCCAAGGCCTCAACACCTAACCCCTTATCGAAACTGGTATTGGCCGGGTTTAAATTGCTCGCCGTGGAACTCGTCGGCGCTGACTGGAAGGCATTCCGCCGGAGCTGTTTCGTGACACCATGGCAGTTTGGCAACTGGAGAATATCGCAAAGATCACTCTTTGCGTGACTGGAAGTGGCAAACAAAAACGATAGGATAGCAAAAACAAAATTCATCTCCCTATAGTATCATTTCCGTAAACCTGCTCTGGAATATTTTGTGGATTGCCTGGCGCAGCAATCCATATCTCCCAACACCCCCTCGTCTCAAATAATTGACAGGAACACGCTCAAGTGTCGAAAGATTGATCACCCTGTAGTTCCTACCTTCTAGTTTTTCTGCTTTCTCCCACTGGCCCGAGGATTGCAGTAATCCAGTCAAGCATGATAAAAAAAAAAAAAAAAAGAGCATGAGTACCATCAAACGATCCTTCGCACTTTTGTGCTTAACGACCGCGGCCCTTGCCCAGGCGCAATCGACTCCCATTCTGACTTTCGACCCTTCTCAGAGGAGCTCTATCGCGCCAACATGGATAGTTCCTCGATCGGGGCAACTCGATAGTACGAACCAGCAAGCACTCGGGAACAGTAAAGTTCTCTCAGACCCGGCCAACCAGCAGCTCCTGAGCAGCGTACTTACACAATCGGGGAAACTTCAATTCTTTAGTCCTATAGCCATGATCCTCAATAGCGTGACTGACGATAACACTCCTCTCGATGAGGATCGTTTGGAGGCCTGCTACAATCTGCAAAAACTCGACATGAGCATGATTCGGATTCGCTTCGAGGGCTGCAAAAACGTTGATCGAAAACTCATCAATGATACGTTCATGCACTCACTTACGGCCTGCCGAGATGTTTACCACTCAGAGGTCTACGCGCCTGGCGCCCAGAAGCGGGGTTATGTGAACCTAGCTTCACAGTCCAGCCTTCTTGGGTTGATGGAGGTGATGGCGGTGACCTTCAAGGAACTTCCACTACCAAAAACCATGTGGACTGCTCAAGACCGTAAACACTTTCGGGAACTCTTCGTAAAGATTCGGGGTGTGAAACTTGTGGAGAATATTGGAAAGCAGCTCCAGAAATTTAACAGCTTCGTAACTGCTGCGAATAAATGCCAAAGAGGTGCAATTGCCACCGAATTCGTCGCCCCCCTTCGCACAGATTACGCTGAGGCCTTGACTAGAATCCAAGAGATCGATCGAAAAGGCCGCGCTCAGGCCTTGCTAGACAAGAATGCTGTACTTCAAAAGGGTCGCACTCGCAGCGATATGCCAAACTCAAATCTTACAGACGAAGACATCCGCTTCCTATCCGTTTGGCTTGGAGGCTTTGCCTGGAGAAACCGCGGCGGCGGTCCGATCAAAGAGAGAGGAACGCAGAATGCACGCCTCTATCACGCCATGCTGCCACTTAGAGCGCTTGCTTATATGTCCGGTGGAGTTGGCTTTTCCGATTATGTCGGGGCCATGCAGTTCAATCGTCTCATGCGGCATGGATGGGGCAAGTCAATGGATATGGGTCTCAATTCAAATACGATTGAAGAAGACACAATAGGGATGGCAAACCGTGGTCTCTTGCAGGTAACTGACATCGCCAAAAAACTCGAGGAGAACGGATTTGACGGTTCACTGGTCCGCCTCGGTGGGGCGATGATGGGTGCATGTTACAACTATTCAGCAGAACGTTTATGGCAAGTGGTCATTCACCCGCATCCACCTCAGCCATTCCACGGCTTTCTTGAGGGTTTCACCGCCTGGGGTGAGTTATGCACAGGGATGACTATCTCTTTAGGAACAACTGAAGCCTTCCTCAAGGGGCGAACTGCAAATAGGTTATCAAATCAGCCGACTTCAATAAATCAAACTGGACAGCAGCTTCAGGCAGTCCAACAGGTTCAAGTGAACCAAACAGTGCAGCCAGTAGAACAGACCCAGACAAATGGAATGAATTTTAGAATTCCGAGCCGACCAAGAATTCCAAAGATACCAAAAATTCCAAGATTCCTACGTTAGTCACCAAGGGGGCCTCCGATTAAAACCGGGGGCCTTCTCTCAACAGAAATTTTTTTAAAAAAATTCACCATAGATTTCTCTGCTTAAGAAAACCACGCGTCAGCTCCTTCGCCCGAGGCCCACCGAAGACGCCTTCTTGAGAAATAGGTTTTAGGTCCATCAAGTTCGTGACAACGATAAACTCCTCAGAATCATTCCCAATGTGGGCAACAAACCATCCGAACTGATAGCTTCGTGCCTCATCAAAAAAATTTGATCCCGTTTTTCCACTGAGGCGTAGGCCCCTAGGTGAAGTCTCAAGGTACATCAACTCCCGTGCAATTCTCATCGATCGCTTTGAGACGGAAAGTTGATCACCCCATAGTCTTTTAAGGAACGCGAGTTGTTCATAGGCCGAAAGCTCGAGGTTCCCCGTAGGATTATTCGGAGGATGCAACCAGGCGTCTGTGAGTCCTGAGGAGACACTTGCGTTGCCGTAATGAAACGACCTGAGGTAGGCTTCGATACGTTCTTTGCCGAGTTGTGGCGTTAGCACCTGGGAGAACCAAACGACGGAGTTTTGCATCCAGCTCTGCGCATTGTGATCACGGTTCCACGACGGAAGCATCCGTTTCCTCCCGTCCCAAGAGACAACTTGATTCTCATCCCGCAGCAAATTAGCATCGAACGCCATGACAGCGAGTGGCACCTTAAAGGTTGAACAGGCAGGAAATCGGATTCGGCAGGTCTCTCCCTGCTCTACGAGAAGCGCATCCCTTTTAAGATCGTAAAGAAGGAAACAGCCCTTTGTGTCTTTAGGAAAAACCAAGGTCGAAGACCTATTGATCGCGCAGGAGGAAGCCAAAAAAAGAGGTAGAAATGCATAAAGAAGGCGCAAATGCATGGGATCCTTTAGGCCGACTTAAATGTCCCTTGATGGCAATCCATTTTCCACTGACCCAAACTAAAACGCCAGATGGTTCTTCGAAGAAATTCTTGGATGGTTTCACCCCCGAGGTCATGAACAGAAGTATAGGTGACCAAAACCACTTCTTCCGAGTGTGGGGTGGCCCTAAATTCTCGGGTTTCGATTTTTAAAGTACTATTTATTAAGGTGAAGAATTTTCAAAAGTTGAAGTCTAGGGCCAAGAGCTCAGTTTTTCTTCAAAGCGATGATCCAAGTACTACCTGCAAATGAACCAAATCTCCTCTTGGACTGATAACTCTCAATTTCAAAACCGGATTCTAATAACATTTGCCTTACATCCAGAGGATTCATAAGGAACACGGCGTCAGAATCACTGATTGCCGGCTTCTTCAAGCATGGTTTCCGGAAGACGGGCACTCGATTTTTACTAAAAAAGAGCCTGAAAATAGTACGCATGAGATTGATGAAAAAGAAAAAGACTGATTCACAAATGGTGTCCCCAAAAGGATAACGATACCCGTCTGTACGCCTGAACCAGGGAGTCTTCCATTTGCCCAAAACCCCATAAGCAATACACTTTAAGGATGACAGAGGAGACATGAGATTAGGGCCTACGATAATAAAGCGCCCACCTGGCCTCAAAGTACGATAGACTTCGCTGATCGCCTTCGCAGGATTTTCTAAGTGCTCCATTACTTGATTTAAGCAGTAGTTACTGACGGAGTTATCAGCGGAATCGATACCGTTCAAATTAATCAGCTTCACAGGAATTTCAATTTTAAGTTCTGAAAATTTCCTTTCGGCATTGCCAGGGTATATATCAGTCGCAATGACATCAACACCTTTAAGCTTCAAAGCATAAGCAGCTAATCCAAGCCCAGAGCCAAGCTCATATACGTGGCCATTTCTTATCGCTTCTGTGACAAATTCTGCGTATTCACTAAAACGGTCTACGTCAGCACTATTCCCAAAACCGCAGTAGCCGTTGTCGGCATAAAAGTTTTCTATTTCGGTTGGCATACAATCTTCCTATGCGTGGTTTAAGGCTTTTTAGGGGACAGGCCAAGATGCCAGATTTTCTCAGCACGGCTACCCAAGAACCAAAAGCTGACTCCCAGGAGTCCAAAAACGATCGCCTTATGAGTAGAATCCCAGAAATATTCCAAGAATCTTGTGTAGAGATTGATGATTAAAAAAGTTATTCCAAACCCCTTAGTCATTCCGTTATCAAATCGAAGGCCATGGAAGATTGCCGCACATGAGGCCAGCCCAAAAGATAATGACCAAAAGAAGAGATCGATTTGCCTTATTTTATCCCAAGAGGTTATGACGCCAAAATTGCCGAAGATCGACATCATCCAAAGAGAGATGAACAAGTGAAGAAGGCCCACCGCCAAGGTTGAGCGAAAGAAATAATCAAACCAATTTTTCTTTTCGAGTAATAGGGCGATCGCAATAAGAATTCCTCCAAAGAAAGCAAATCGGAGAGGGTAATTCATCCCTAGGTAATAGATCCCTCCTCCAGACGCATACCCCGTCTGAGCTCCCATCCAACTCCCCAAGGACAACAGCGCAAACAACCAAATCAGATTAGATCTTAGTGAGAAACCAAGAATTCCGTAAACAATAAAAGAAAAGAGTAAAAGCTGAATGAAAGAACTGCTCTCCATATGGAGTACTCGGCCAAGTTGATAAATGGTGCAGGCAGTGGATACGACCCCCACAAAAAGAATCGCCTCGTTGCTAAAAATCTTGTGGGGATGAATCGCTCGTCTTCGAATACCCACCCAGAAGATAATTCCAGAAAGTCCCGAGGAAACGATACACTTTACAATGTACGGTGCATGAAAAATCGATTCGAAGAGTTCGATTAGAACCTCGTCCGCAAGAGCAGCACTGACTGAAGAAATGATACAAAACAGTGCAATCCAAAATGAATACTTTGCTAACCGCTTCCAATCGAAGGGGACAACTTCAATATCCTGCTGAAGAGCGCTTGCCGTCTTTTCATCCAGAAGTCCCTGGACATTCCAGTATTCAATTGCCCCTTTTAGGGCCGTGGCTTGATTTCGATTTACTTTCATTTACCTAATACTATCTAAAAGTTAAAGCGCGTCAAATAGAAGAGCGTGATATCGACCTTTATGTTCTCCAGTAGCCTTTCATCAATTCTGATATCCACTTGGGTTGAAAAACACTTCCTCGTGGCCCAAATTCTTCAACCCAAGGTTTGATATCTAGCACCGGTGTTCCATCAACTGCATCCAAACCTTCAAGATAGAGACTCCCGTTTTCAACTTTTAGAATTCTGCAAATGGTTGTGCCGATTTGATTCAATCGATTTTTCCCTCTTTGCGCAAAAATCCCAACTTTTGGCCAATCAGGGTTATTTCTCGGGTGCCTTGCAGTTCTCTCTAACTTGGCCGGGTCAACCTTATCCATATAGAAAACAATCTCAGCATGTGAGAAGTCACAGAGGCCATTTAAGGCTTCAGGACTCAATTGAGACAGGTCCAGTTCAATTCTCATCTCTTCAAAGTCCCAATTGTCGTCTTCAACTTCCGTTCGAGTTGAGCGAATTGTACCCAATGGAACCATCTCTATTTTTTTCAAGACACTCACCTCTGCAAAAAGATTATCGATGCTAAATGAATGGTATTTCCATCGAAGAGTTCAATCAACATCCGAAATGATCTTCATACCTAACCATCATGCTCCGATAATTGGACTAACCAACATTTAAAAGAGGCCATTGTTAAGCAGTAACATGATCCTAAACTGAAGCTCACAAGACTTGTCCGTTCAGACAGTTGAAGATTAAAACATGAATAGACGCCTGGTCAAACCTACCATCACTTCGATCCATGTCATTTTTCTTCTTGGGCTCCTGAGTTCTCTCGCCTACATGTTGACACAAAAGATAGTCCCTGACAGTTTACAACTGCTTGAGCGAGGCTATCTCTTCACACAGAACCAACTCTTGCCGTTTGGGCCTCGGTCAACGAATACCAACTTCATTTTCGGCCCCTTCATTTCAATTTTTGTCGGGACCGCTCTGTTAGTTTACGAACATCCAATTGCCCCCTTGGTCGGGATCTTGGTTACGCACGTTGTCGGCTTCTTTCTCATCCAGAAGATAAGTTTCCTATCTTCAGTCCCTCGCTTCCTACCGCCGTTTCTCTTCTTCTACTGGCTCTCTCCCTGGCGTTCAAGCGAGGTGTTTCTCTGGAACCCAAGTTTCCTTTTTCCACTTATGATTCTGTACCTCTACGGCATCGATCTTTGCCATCGAGGGAAAAATTTTTCCGGAACACTGTTGGTCGTTCTCACCATAGTCATCACTTTTCAGATACATAATTCCTTTGTGTTCTTGCTCGTTCTAGGGGCATGGATTGTCCTTCGCTCCCGAATTTTCCCCCACCCAGGCGCCCTACTCCTTGGGTCAGTTCTCGGAACGATTATGCTCATTCCTGCTGGGAAGGTGATTTGGTTTCATCCAGAAATCCTCGAAATGAATCGAAACTCTGCAGGACTCTTTGGGAACCTTCTCACTGGCGGGGAGGCCATCAAGGGTATCTTGTATTGGTTTCGCTATCCTTCACTCTATTTTGGCGCCACGACATTCCAACTTCCATCAGTCAACTGGAGTGAGGCGGGAGTTTGGGCTAAAGTTTGGATCGTCGTGAAGTGGTCCATGGCCGTTCTTAGTCTCGTCTTCGTTGTATGGGCAAATCTGAGGTTTTATAGAAAAGCAAAAGGCACTTTTTTGTGGGAACTTGTAACCGGCGCCTTCGTTGCATTAGTTGCTGTCTCTGCTTTATCTCCGGTTCCGTTTAACTTCTGGCATCTTTATCTGACCTATCCTTTGACCATTATTCCGATCGCCTGGTGTATATCGCGGATCCGTTTGAAGCCTTTCGCAGTGATGAGTCTAGGAGTTTATTTTGTGATTTACGCAGGTATCACTGCTTTCAATAGCTATAAGCACGACATTACAAATTTACAGTCTGAGAGCTACGGACGCTTGGTGACATCAAAGGGCCATCAAATAAAAGAACGTTTTTCACGCTTCACGCTAAAAATGAAAGAGTAGGATCGGGTGTATAAGCCGAGATGTATAAATCTTCGCAATGGCGTTGAATGAACGCCTATTGAAAAACTTAATGTGTTCCTGATTCAAGTCGATCAATCATGAGGAAACAGGGGGAGTCTCCCCCCCCTGTCAGTGCCTTAAGCGACTTTAAAACCAAGCGTAGCGAAATAGGTATCAACTTTATCGAAAAGAGCTACGACATCTTTACCTAGGTCCTTATTTTTCCAGTCCTGACGGTAAAAATTCTGCCATACAACAGCACGATCGTTAAGGATCATGCCAGAGTATTCAAAGTTTTTCTGGATCGTTTCTCGCTGAACAGTTGTCAGCTTATCCCATGAGCCTTTGTTTACAACCAGGCACATAGTCAAATTCTTATTCATATCAAAAACGATTTCAACGTCGAAAATAGTGTTCATGAATGATCTGTCCGTACGAACTTTGCTAAAAGATGGGGTGAAGCAGAAGCCATTACGGATAAATTTACGGTCAAAACGGTACCCCTTGTTTTCAACAGCTTTCTCCATGTTGCGAGTTACAGACTCAAGCTCAACGTTTTGAAAGAAAGTGTTAAAGGTATTGCGATATGACCAGTAGAGAGAAAGGACACCGTATTCTTTTTCAGAGATTTTACCAGCGTAAAGAGTCGCATAGTCACGAGGATTAATATCTACCAAATACTTGTCTGCAATCTTCTCCGCTTTGTAAGACTTAAGTACAGAAAGAACTTCATAGTAATCTGAAATGAGAGTACCGCACTGATCAGCGATATTGTTTTCAATTGTGCCGAACTGATTGCCAGTTAAAAACTGATAAAAGTCTTTTAAGTAGCTCGTGATCTTCAAATTGTTATACTGAGGGCAATCTATGATGGTCGCACAAAGATTAATGATCCACTCATTACTCATGTACATCCACTGGCCATCTTTGTGAGACTGAACTTCACCGTCAAAACTTACAAATACTTTGTTTTCAAAGTAATTAAACTTGTCCGAATTAAAGTAAGTGTAGGCCTTAGTGCAAGCCACTTGATCATACCGATTATTGACGACAATCATTATTTTGCTCATCTGGTCTGTGATAACCATATCAGCACATGGAACTTCTTTTGTAATCTCACGATCAATGAAAGTGTTAGTGAAAGAAGTGTGCTGGAAATAAACAGGAGAAAGTGTTGAGTAGAACTTCAGCTCTTTAAAACCTTTGAAGTTAGCACCATAGAATCCATTTATATTAGACCAGCAATTAGTCATGAATTCTTTTACAAAAATGTCTTTCAGTCCATGGGAACCTTTCGGAGAAAGGAGCCAGCTGAATGTAAACATATTTTCAGCTTCATTAATACCAAAGTTATTCAGAAAGTTTTCGAAGTTCTGAGTAACTGTTAGGTTTCTAAAACGTGAATCTAAAACTAGCTCGTTCAGAGACTCGTAAAAGTTTGTCGTAGACGTCATGATCTCGCTCCTTGAGATTTAAATTAGCATTAGCCGTCCATTCTATTTGAAAGTTAATTTTTCGCGACAAGATAAATCTGACAAGAGTAAAAGCTTCTAATGTGTTTATTCTATTCAAAGAACTTACATCCTTAACGGCAAAAAATTATTTTGATCGGATATTGCGGCCTTTAAATTCATGTTTGCATCAGGGGATTGATCATGATTGGCCTAGGCTTAGCATAGTTAAGACATGGTGTGGTGCTGTCAAAATTTATGTGTAAATTCGGTTTCTGGCCCTGGCAAAGCACTCTTCCAGGTAATTGGGTAAC
>JAIYDC010000109.1 GCA_027487685.1 Pseudomonadota bacterium
ACGGGGACGTTTACGAAATCACCGGTAATAAAATGTGGATCACGAATGCTCAGTACGCTGACCTGGTCTACCTCTACACGAGAACAGGCCCAGACAAAAAAGACCTCACGACCTTCATCGTCGAAAAGGGCACCCCGGGCTTCACTGTCTCAAAAGAAATCCACAAGATGGGGATGCGCTCTTCTCCAACTGGAGAGCTGGCGTTCGACAAGGCGCGGGTTCCCGTCGCCAATCGGCTAGGGAATGAAGGTGACTCCGTCACTCACATGATGAAAAATCTCGAAATCGAGCGCATCACCATAGCGGGAATCTCCCTCGGAATTGCCCAGGCGTGCCTCGACCAGTGCGTGAAGTATTCGGGTGAGCGCAAGCAGTTCGGAAAAAACCTCGCCCACTTCCAATTGATCCAGAAAATGGTCGCCGAGATGTACTCAGAAACCGAGGCGATGCGCCGGATGCTCTACACAGTTTGTTACGAATACGATCATGGCAACAAGTCCAACTCACTCGCAAGTGCCGTCAAGCTTCAGTTGCCAAAGATGGCCACGAAGATTGCCTTGGATGCGATTCAGCTTCACGGCGGGTACGGTTATTCTCGCGAGTTCCCAGTCGAACGCATGATGAGAGATAATAAGCTCAACGAGATCGGCGCCGGCACCAACGAAGTGATGATTATGATCATCGCGCGGAATCTTCTCCGGGACGCTCTACGGGAGTAAGGTTTTCTGGAACGTATGCCCGGTCTTAAGGAGGCAGTACCCTTCTCTTAGATAAAATCTGTGAGCTCCCTCACGTCGAATGCTTGATCGAACCCGGATCTCATAAAGACCTTGGTCTCTGGCCCAAGCTTCGGCTTCTTTAAGGAGGAGTTTTCCGATGCCTGAGCTGCGCATCCTTTGATCCACCACCAGCGCTGCAATGTCAGCTCTGGGCCCGAGCAGCAACGCCTCAGTGTCCCGATTGACCTGAATCCAGCCGACGACCTCTTCGTTAATAATGGCCACAAAGAAAGCATAGTCCCTGTGACCACGCAGCCTGCCAAAGCGGTTAGCAGCATCCTCCAAGGAGAGCTCATAACCAAGTTCTCCGGCCAGGACCACAACCCGTACCATGTCACTTTCCATCATCAGTCTAATATCCATAGGCCCATTTAATCCCGAGCACCTTATTGTTGGCCTCGAGCTCTGCGTAAGAATTCCCAAACCACGTCGCATCTTTTAGAATGCCTCATTCTTATAAGGACACACCCATGAACGATTTTCAAAAAGAACTCATTTTAAACCTCAGGAAATTTTGCCATAACTCCATCGAGCCCCATATGGAGCACGACGACGCCGAGGGAAAATTTCGCATGGATATTTTCCGAGGTCTGGGTGACTACGGAGTCACCGGAGTCACTCTCCCAGAGGAATTTGGGGGAGCAAATCTCTCTTACCTTGACTATAGTTATGTCCTCGAAGAAATCGCCTGCGCATCGGTTCCCTATGCCGTCACCGTTTCCGTCTCAGGCATGGTTCAGTCGATCCTGATGGATTTTGGTACCCGGGCCCTTCAGGAGCAGTACCTCCCGGCGCTAACTTCAGGCCATGAGATCGGCGCCTTCGCACTCTCCGAATCTCATTCAGGTTCTGACGCCGCAAACCTTAAAACGACTGCCAAGAAAGTCCCAGGTGGATACGTTATTAACGGTACCAAAATGTGGATAACCTCTGGCGGCATCGCAAAGACCTATATCGTCATGGCGCGAACTGGCGGCGAAGGAGCTAAAGGTGTATCTGCTTTCGTCGTCCGAGATGGAGTTCCGGGGTTCTCTTTTGGAAAAGCAGAGAAAAAGATGGGCTGGAAAACGTCTCCGACCCGTGAGCTAATTTTTGAGAACTGTTTTGTCCCGGACGAGAATCGCCTCCTAGAAGAGGGCCAGGGATTCAAAGTCGCCATGGGCGGGCTCGACCGGGGCCGGGTCGCGATCGGTGCTATCGGCGTCGGCTGCGCGCAGCGAGCGCTCCATGAGTCGATCAAGTATGCCCTCACGCGGCAGCAGTTTAAGCAGGCCATTTTCGATTTTCAGGGACTCCAGTTCATGTTATCTGATATGGCAACGGAGACTGAAGCGTCCAGGCTTCTCGTTCAAGCCGCTGCTCACTCCCTCGATTCTGGTTCTCCGAATTCTAAACTCTGCTCTATGGCAAAACTCAAGGCGACTGATACGGCGATGAGAGTGACGACAGATGCGGTTCAGGTCCTGGGTGGAGTTGGCTACACCGCAGAATACCCGGTTGAGCGCTTCATGCGAGACGCCAAGGTTCTTCAGATCGTCGAGGGCACTAATCAAATTCAACGTGTGGTGATAGCCCGCCACCTTAAAAAAGAGTACGAACACCATGCTTAATTGGAACATCCGCTCAGCCCACAAAACTCAGAGTTCTCCCTTAGCTCAAGCTCCCTTAATCGAGTCCTACCAGCGCACTCTGGCATCCGAGGCGGTCGGTTTTTTCCGTCTCCCTCAGAACAGGGAACTATTGAACGCCACGGAAGCGGTCTACAAGCGCTTTGCCCATAAAAAATACTTTATTCACATTGGTATTGGCGGAAGTGCGCTGGGGCCTGAAATGCTTCTATCTGCACTCGGCAACAGCTCTGGAGTCGAATTCATCTTCATAAATAACATTGATCCTGACGACCTGACCCGAAAGCTCGATCAAGTGGATCTGAAAGAAGCCCTGATCTACGTCGTGTCGAAGTCTGGTACCACCGCGGAAACCGTTGCCGGAATGTCGATCCTCCTCAACCGGCTTGAGAAGGTTGGCATCCGCCGGGAGCATTACCAGGATTACTTTGTTTTCTGCACAGACCCTGAGAAAGGCGAGCTCCGCAAGCTGGCGCGAGAATGGGGAATCACGACGCTGGATATTCCTTCCAACGTGGGAGGCCGATTTTCGGTCCTGACACCGGTAGGCCTTCTCCCCGCCTGCTTTGCCGGAATCAAGGTCCAGGACATCCTCGAAGGGGCCGAGGACATCCAAAAGCATCTCCTCGATCCCCAGGTCGGAAAGGAGTTCTATGAGCTGGCCTTCTGGCTCAAAGACCTCCACGACCAGGGCGTGCGCCAGACGGTCATGATGCCTTACTCATCTCTCCTCAAAGAATATTCATCGTGGTTCGTTCAACTCTGGGCAGAAAGCCTTGGGAAAGATGGTAAAGGCCTAACGCCAGTTCCCGCCTACGGTGCCACAGACCAGCACTCCCAGATGCAGCTCTTTATGGAGGGCCCTATGGATAAGGTTCTCCTTTTGATCGAGGTGGAAAACTTTCAGACCGATTTCTCCCTTGGTACTCAGGTTGACTCTGACTGTTTCAAGCTCCTCGCTCCCTTCAAGCTCTCCCAGCTGATGAAGGCAGAATTGGAAGGGACCTTGACCGCCCTCCAGGAGAACGGACGCCATTTGGTCCATTTGCGGATCCCGGGCCTTCGCCCAGAATTCCTGGGGCAGCTTATCCTCTTCGCCGAGTGTCTGACAGTTTTAGTAGGAAGTCTCCTTAGGGTTGACCCCTTTAACCAGCCGGGAGTAGAAGCTGGTAAGAAATATGCTAACCAGTGGTTAAAAAACCACCAATAAGTGCCGATACATCATTGCCCGTCCCTTGCTCAAAACTTGGCTCGGACCTACAATAATCACACGGCAAAGATATGGATTCTCTGGAGTAGACATGAGCGACGATAACAATTCGACGGTCGTCATAACCGACATCCGCAAGGCCCTTGCAAGCCTTGAGGAAGAAGCTAAGCAGAAACCGGCGTGTCTTCTAGTAGTAGGCGGTGACCTCAATGGAACCATCTTTAATCTCCAGGTCGGAGAAACAGTGGTTGGCCGTAACCCTGACTGCTCAATTTCCCTAGACTTCAACGGTGTCTCTCGGCGGCACTTCACCATTAGTGTTAATGAAACCGAGGCCACCCTCACTGATCTCGGATCGGCCAATGGCACCTACCTGAACAACGAAAAGCTCACAGCACCAACGGTGCTCAAGCGTAGTGACCTGATTAAGATCGGCGCCATCGCCATGAAGTTTCTTCCGAAAGGTGATCCCGAGCGCCTCACCTACGACAAGCTTCATGAAGAGGCGAATACCGATGGTCTGACGAAGTGCTATAACAAAACCTACTTCAATAACCAACTCGAACTCGAGGTTAAGAAAAGCAAGGTCACCGGTAAGCCGCTGACACTCATCATTTTCGACCTGGACCATTTCAAAAAGCTCAACGACACTTACGGTCACGACGCCGGCGACTACGTCCTGAAGGAAAAGTCCAGGGTGATCAAAGAGAATGGTATCCGGCAAGGGGACATCTTCGCTCGCTATGGCGGTGAAGAGTTTTGCATCCTGCTTCCAAATACAAACCTGAAGCAGGGCTTTGAAATCGCAGAGCGCCTCAGGAAGCTGGTTGAGAAGCACGATTTTATCTACGACGGAAAGCGCCTTCCGGTGTCAGCGTCAGTCGGAATAGCCGACTACCGCCAAGGCGTTAACACTGCTACAGACCTCTTCAAGCGCGCGGACTCCGCGGTTTACAAATCAAAGGAAGGCGGAAGGAACCAGGTCAACTTCTTCAAGGGTTAGATGCGAACCTCTGGCCCTAGAACTCCGCCGAAGATTGATCTTCTTCCCGAGCATCTCATCGACCAAATCAAGGCCGGCGAAGTTATAGAGCGACCGGGAAACCTCATCAAGGAGATCCTGGAGAATGCGCTCGACGCTGGAGCGACGAAGCTTGAGTTGACGATCCGGAACAACGGCCTTGACTTGATTGCCTTAAAAGACGACGGCCACGGCATGCGACCGGAAGATCTCCCTGTCGCCTTCTCACGCCATGCAACTTCTAAAATCTCTCGCTTTGAAGACCTCTACCAGCTCCGAAGCTTCGGATTCCGGGGTGAGGCCCTAGCAAGCATAGCTGCCATCTCAAAGCTCCAGTGCATCACTAAGACCACTGAGGGACGAGGGTCTGCTGAGTTACGGATCGAAGGGGGAGAAGTCGTCTTTCACGGCGAGCGCCAGGTAGCAAACCAGGTTCACGGAACCGAGCTCGTTATTCAGGACCTCTTTTATAATACTCCCGCGCGGCTAAAATTTATCCAGAGTCAACAGGCCGAGAAGACCTTTATCCGAAAGATAGTCTATGCCTTCATTCTTTCAAAACCTGAAGTTGAGTTCCAGTTTAAGGTTGATGACGGCGATAAAGACATCTACCCTCGAAGGCCCACTCTGGCCGAACGGATTAGTGACCTCTTCCCCCGCGGTGCAGAGACCATCCTCACGTCCCGTCGGAACTACGAGAGTTTTGAACTCGAGCTCTTTCTGATCCCCGGAAACATGAAGGCGCCGGTCCGACTTCAGAACGTCTTTATCAATGATCGTTATATCCTGGATCGGCAGCTCCACCGGGTGATAAGCTCAGCGCTCACAAGTGCTGCCGGTAACGACGACTTTCACTATATGGCCTACGTCCACCTTCCACCTGAAACCATCGACGTTAACGTCCATCCGAACAAGACTATCATCAAGGTCCTGGAAGCATCGAAACTTATAAGCCTCCTTTCAGCGACGGTCAAAGAACTCGCCGGGAAACGCTCCCCATCCGTACCAACGGGAACCCCAGTCGGAACTCCTTCCGTACCATCCTTCTTCGATCAACTCGGATCCAGACCAGAACTCCAGCAAGAGCGCCATGAGTACAACATGGAGGGTCTCTTCTCTCCCCATAACCTCCCGGCCGCTACCGCGACCGACCAGCTCTGGATCGAAAACTTCTTCCTAAAAAAAGTCGAAGCACGCTGGATCGCAGTCTCTGCTACGAAACTCCTCGAGGCGTACACTAGGGATCGGCTTAGAATGATGGCAGGAACAATTCCTCTCCTCGTAAGCGAGCCGTTTCCCGCTCGTGGAATCAAGCAGGATGCACTCACGATGCTGACCAACGGGGGTGCTGAGCTAGAATATCTTGGGCCCGAGACCATAGTCCTACGTGGCATTCCCGACTGGATGAACGGTTTTCCACTCAAAGATATTATTACCTGTCTCCTCCGAGGAACATCTTTTCAAGAACTGGTCATCAATCCGGCAGACTGGTCTGTGTCGACATGGGAAGAAATGCTTCTCTTCTTCACGCCGGGAGATCTCGTGGCCCGGAAAATCTCCGCCGATGTCGGAGCACTTCTTGGAGAAAAGCTCCGGTGAAAGTGGTGGTCGTCTCTGGCCCTACCGCTTCGGGAAAGACAGATCTTGCGGTCGAACTCGCCCTGCGCTTCGGGGGAGAAGTCGTAAATTTCGATTCGCTCCTCTTCTACCGGGAAATCAATATCGGCACTGCCAAGCCATCCCTTGAAGAGCAGCGCTCAGTTCCCCACCACCTGATCAACGTGCGGAGCATCACCGAGCCCATGAACGCTGCCGAATTCTCCCGCACGGCTCTTCCGGTGATTGAGGAAATTCTCTCCCGTCGTGTCCCGGTGTTCTTGGTTGGGGGAAGCGGTTTCTACCTCCAGGCCCTCCTGAAGGGCATGTACGATTCACCAACGACGCCAGAGGATCTCTCCCGTCGCTCTGATGAACTTTACCGCTCTTCGGGAATCACTCCCTTCCTTCAACTGCTGCGAGAACACGATCTGATAAGCTACCAACGCTACCATGAAAACGACCACTACCGGATCCGACGGGCGGTAGAGCACTGGTGGACAACCGGCCATCCCCTATCGGCAGCTCGAGAGAAAATGGACCAAAACAACAAAGAACTTCAAAGACCCACCATACATGATTGGGACCTTCTCCATGTGCACCTCGACGTTCCTAAGGAGGAGCACCGGTTGATCATCGAACAGCGCACAGACCGGATGCTTGAAAAGGGTCTCATCATGGAAGTCAAAGAACTGCTCGCCTCTGGATTCACGGGCCAGGAGAAGCCGCTCCAAAGCATAGGCTACAAAGAGGCACTCGAGTATATCAATGGTCAGTATGACACTCTTGCTGGGTGCCGGGAGCGCATCAACATTTCAACCCGTCAGCTAGCAAAGTCACAAAGGACGTGGTTTAACCGGAATCAGTTGAAAAACACCTTTCATCCCCTGGAGGCAAGAGCAGAACTCTTCCTCCAGGTAGAAAAGTTTTTATCAGGGACTAAAGGTCAGGAGTAACCGTCATATTTGGGGTGTTTGGCAGCATCGGCATCGTCTGTTTCGGAAATTCACCCGTAAGAGCATTCAAAAAAGCGACAATGTCAGAGACCTGATCTTCCTTAAGATCCATATCCAGCTGAGTCTTGGCCATCACCCGAACCGCTTCATCCAGAGTCTTCACCGTACCGTTATGAAAGTACGGAGCAGTCATCGCGATGTTCCGCCAGGTCGGAACTCGCCAATGATTTTTGTCATCATCCTTCTTGGTCACCTCGTAGCGACCCAGGTCTGAAGTGATGTCATACATTTTGTCGTACTTTGAACCCGGGATCTGTGGGAAGGGCTTGTAATTCCCCTCTCCCATCTTGAGATCGTCGCCCGCCAGGTTCACCCCATCATGACAAGAGGTACATCCGATCTCTTGGACAAGCTTCATCCCGCGAATCTGCTGTGCAGTAAGTGCCTTTTTCTGACCTCGGAGGTACCGGTCAAAGGGAGAATTCGGAGTAATCAGGGTCCGCTCGTAGGAGGCAATTGCTTTCCCTACATTTTTAATCGTCGGAATCGTGTCCTTTGGAAAAACTTTCTTAAATGCTTCTACGTAGCCAGGGATCTGACGAATACGCTCAATTACCACGTCATGGGAGGTCATCCCCATTTCGACGGAATTAACTAAAGGTCCTACGGCCTGCTCCTCTAAAGAAGCAGCTCTGCCGTCCCAGAACTGGACCGTGTGGAAAGCTGCGTTCCAGACCGTAGGCGATCCACGACCACCACGCTGCCCGCGGATTCCAACTCCGACGGGTCTTCCATCGCCCCCGTGGGACATCACATTGTGGCATGAGTTGCACGAAACCGTACCATCCATAGACAGCCGTGGGTCATGATAGAGCATCTTCCCAAGCTCGATTTTCTCCGGAGTTTGCGGATTATCAGCGGGGATCGGTGCCCGATCAGGAAGAGGCTTAAAACCCGCAAAAACGGACCATGACGTTAAGGCAAGAAGGCCCAGTGATAGTTTTCCTAGATGCATTTAGATCCCCTCTTTAGTAAGATAAAATATACCTATTTTAAGCACGATTCCTTAGGAATCAAATAGAGAAAAGTTATGATTCAGGCCAACGACAAGCTCAAGGTCATTGTCATTTCTGACGGGACTGGGGAAACGGCTTCGGCGATCACTCGCGCGGCCATGACTCAATTCCAGGAAAAGGAAATTTTCTTTACTCGCTATAAGAACATCCGTACTCGGGAGCAGATCGACGCCATTTTTCAGGAAGCAGCTATCCACCATGACATCGTTGTCTACACTATCGTCTCCGTCGAGCTCAGAGCGTACATTGCCGAGCTATCAAAACGTGACCATGTACGATCCGTCGATGTGATGGGCCCGCTCCTCACGACTTTTTCCAATTTTTTTGAAGCCGAGCCAAACTACCAGCCGGGCCTACTCCATGCTGTTAATGATCAGTACTTCAAGCGAGTGGCCGCGATCGAGTTCACACTCAACCATGACGACGGCCGTAACATCAACTCCCTCGAAGAAGCCGACGTTGTGCTCGTAGGCATATCCCGAACCTCAAAGACTCCCCTTTCAATGTACCTCTCCTTGGAAGGGATTAAGACCGTGAACGTTCCGATCGTAATGGGTGTGGCGTTGCCCGAGAAGCTGTTCCAGATAGACCAGCGGAAAATCTTTGGGCTCACTATCGACCCAGACGAGCTCTTTCGCATCCGAAAGAACCGTCTCTCCCGGTTGGGTCTGGCCAATGACGAGGGGGACTATGCAGACATTGCAAAGGTGGCCCAGGAGATCGAATGGGCAACCAGAATTTTCTCAGAGAATAAACGCTGGCCGGTCTTCAACGTAACCGGCAAGGCCCTCGAAGAAACTGCGGCGGAAATCATAAAACTTCTGAACATGCGCAAAGTTAACCGTTTTAAGCAGTCCAGGCGCTTCGAGGAACCAAAGCCTGATGATGAATAGGGCCAGCGGCTAATCGAGGAAGTGCTTCTTGTTCTCTTCGATGGAAAACTGAACACGTTTCTCTGTTCCAAGAATCGGATTGACGACCTTGGCAGAATATATTCCTTCAGGAACTTCAACATCTTTAAATGGTAAAACTCGTTCGACCATCTCTCCTCCCGCCTCGTAAACGAGCTTAGAACCCGCAGCGTAATTCTGCGATGTCGTAAGAAGCCCCATCCGGGTCGGTTCGAGATCTGGAACGTTTATAACTCGAGAGTCCATATCTTTTGTAAGAGTCATCCGGGTTACAAATGGAGTGAAGCCTGGTTTTCGTATTGTTATCGTCGTGAGTTCATCAAGCTGAACATCAATCGGCGTCCCGAGGTAATCAATCTTTTTGCCGTTCACGAGAACTTCCATTGAAATACTCACACCGCCTAAGACCACCTTTCCGACGCCCCGGACTTCCTGAACTGTAGGAAGAGGGGCGCGCTTCGTCTTGAGTGTATCCTCCGAAGATATTGTCCTCTGGACTGGTTCTCCGTGGATCATGGTATAGACGTTGACTCCCATTAACTCCTGAGTGAACTCTCCGTTGAGATAAGAAACTCCTGCGAATGAAGCAGCAAGGATAAAGAGAAGAGCACCCTTCGATGTCGACTTCTCATCTTCTGCATCCAGATCTTTTCGGTTCATCACTCGGCTGGAAGTTTTGTCTCGGCTTCGAGGGGGGGCCGAGGATACGCGGTTCTTGATCACTCCCTTCGTGCTAACTACCGTCGACTTAATCAGCTTCTTGGAAGTGGTTTTATCTTGGATCGAACTTTTTTCAATTGAAATCTCTAGCGCCGCCGGATCCATGTTGAACTCGATTTCGCGTAGCTTCTCCCGTTCTGGCTCTTTTGGCCCGGCCGCAGTTGGTCGCCCTGTCGGGATGTCCTTTTTATTGATCTTGCCAGTCCGGGACTCCTCGGCCTTCATGTCATTAATGTATTGATCGACATCGATCTTACCATAGTCGACGAAGCGCTCTTGATCCTTTTCGATTTCAATCTTAAAGAGTGTGTCTGCGAAACCTTTGAGATCGGAGGCATTAAACTCAGGATAAGTAGAATAGAGGAAGCGCACGAGAGCACGATTCATTTGATCGAGGTTCTCGTAACGGTGGGCCCGATCCTTAGACAATGCCTTCATCACAATGGCGTCGAGTTCCTTCGGTACTAGCGGGTTAATCTCAGAGGGGGTGATGATTTTGCAGGCCTGGATCTGCTTCAGCACTGCCAGATCATTGCTGGCCTGGAAGAGTTTTCGTGAGCAGAGCATTTCCCAGAGTGTTATACCTACGGCGAATTCATCGTACCGGGCATCAAGCTCATGCCCGTCGAGGTACTCAGGTGCGAGGTAGGAGAGCTTCCCCTTAATCGTCCCGGCCTGAGTCGATTCTGAGTTTGTATTCGCCTTCGCAATCCCGAAGTCGATAACCTTCACGGCGCCATCGTAGGTCAACATGATATTATGTGGGGAAATATCTCGGTGAACAATATTGAACGGCTTACCAGAGAGCTTATCCGTAAATGTGTGAGCGTAGTGAAGCCCGAGACACACCTGGGAGATGATGTAGCACGAGATCTCTACCGGGAAGACGACTTTACGCTCTTTCAGACGATCGAGGTACTGCTTTAAATTCGCACCATGGATGTACTCCATGGCGGTGTAGAGCTGGCCGTTTGTTTTACCATAATCGTAGACCTGCATAATGTTCGGATGGAGCATGCCAAACGTGATATTAAGCTCGTCTTGAAACATGCGCACAAATGCATCATCATTAGAAAACTGAGGCTGAACCATTTTAACAGCGACCATTTTATTCGCCTGCTCGCCGAGGTATCGAGCACGACAGATCTTGGCCATCCCACCGTCGACCAGATGATCCAGTATCAGATATTTTCCGAACCGCTGAAACTTTTTCTCGCTCATAACACCTCAGTGTATTATCGGTTGTTAGGCGGAATTCTTAAGTAAAATGAGATTTTAAACAGGAGTGCCTCCCTAAAGATATGGGAATCCGGCATGTTGGAGCTTAAAGGTTGAGTTCTAGCTGATTAAAACTAGGAAAGTTGATCGAAAGCTTCCGGCCATTCATCCGAGTCGGTGAACGCTTGCAGTATCCCATGACCTTGTAATTCTGAAGCCGCCAGTCACTCGCTGATGGATGACTCTTAAGGGCGGAGGCGAAATTATTGAGGACCACGTCGTCGTAACCGTTGAGCTTCATTTGCTCACGGAAAGCAACATGGGAGATCTTGGATGGGTCAGCACTGTACCCTGCGGACACCAAGAGGCTCTCACACTTCGTGAAAAATTCTCGCTCCGTCGGTGAGAACCACAGGGCAAATGGTGAATCAAGGCTGGCCCTCCAAAGGAGCGCATCGTAGTAGAGTGTCATCCCGTGATACCAGCTCATCCGGCGGAAGAGGAGGACGTCGTTCCAAGATTCCTTCTCATGGACTCCGCCACGGAGTCGTACCTTTCCTGTGGTCGTCTGGTTATAAGTTTTGTAAGCCGCGCAGCTTGCTAGGGTCACGAGGACGAGGAGGAACATCGGTCTCATTTTATCTCCTTAAGCTTCCGGCCGACCCAACCTTTAACGGTGGCGAAGATGTCCTGGCGGTCCACCTCGTTCCAGAGCTCATGATAGTGATCGGGATATTGTATGACCTCGGCGAGGTGTTTATCAATGCCATGAGAGAAAAGCAGTGTGCTAGCAGGGTCGACGATCTTATCGGCGCCAGCAACGAGAAAGAGGCTCGGGATCCTAAGGTAGTAGGAAAGGCCTACGATCCGGTCCGCTGCCTCCACCACTTCCTTGGCCATCCGCACACTCAGGAACTTTGGGATGAGCGTATCGGTGTCAAAATCATTGGCACGCTCAGGATCACGGGTAAGATCTTTCCCTGTATAGATCATGGGCAAATGCAGCTTAGGGGTCAGGAGGTCCAGCCTAAGAAGTAGAGGCCTCGACGCAGAGGCAAGGATCGTCCGAGGTCGGATACACGGGCTAGAGAAAACTAGTCCGGCGATGGCAAAGGGGTATCCGTAAGCGGTATCGAGAAGAGCTGTGAGGGTAATAAGGCCCCCAAGGCTATGGGCAAGGATAAAGGTCTTTGTTTCCGGATCATTTTTAGAGTGAACAAATTCACCTACCGTCCGAAAGTCCTCAACATAGTCGCGGAAACTTTCAACATAGGCCCTTGTCCCTCCGCTCCTTCCATGGCCAATGTTATCAAACGTGGTCACGGCAACGTCGGGAAAACTCCTAAGCAGGTAGTCAATAAACTCTGCGTGCCGACCTGAATGCTCAACCGCCCCATGGACCAAAAGAAAGTGGATTCGACGCCGTCCTCGTGCCTGGAAACGGACAAAGAGCTCTGCCCCGCCGTGGCTTGAAGGGAGCAAGATGTCTTCAGTGGTATAGGAGACGGCCCGGGCATTCAATTTTAGTTGTCTTGAAGGTATTTCTCGATGGCCCGCTTCGCCTCGTCGGAGAGACCGTTGAAGCGGAACGAGAAGCCGCTGTTCCCTTCAAGGATCCGGACAACTACCCCACTGGCGACGAAGTGATAGTCGGAATTCTCCGGGTGAGCATTAATCGTAATCCGGTCGTTCGAAGCACCGCGGAAGTCATCCACCAGGACCTGCATCCCGCCGACAGAAATGTCGCGGCATATTCCCTCATAGAAGTTCTTATTGTTCTGAATGAAGAGCCGCGCGATAAAAGGCTTTCTTGCATTTGTTCTTCGATCCGACTCCTTAATGATGGGTGGAAGTTCCTCAAAAACTTCCTGAAAATCCACAACGTCGGCGAGAAGCAGATAGTCGTCACTTCCCTTAACGAAGATTTCCGTCTTGCCGTTGATGCGTTTCTCTTTGAAGAGTCGACGCAAGAGAGAAACCGAGTATGGCCCGTATTCCGTCGCTGGCGCATTACGGTCAACACCAACACGAATGTAAATAATGTTCTCTTCGGATCCAAGAGCTCCGAGGCGGACCTCACGCTTTGGCCGCGGCATGGAAGGCAGCTCGGGCATCGTCGGAGCGACGGGAGTGCTCGTCTGCGTAAATTCTTCGACCTCGCGAATCTTCTTCCACCCCTCGAATCCCTTTTTCCAGACGAAGTCATCGAGATTCAAGTCCTTATTAACGATCATGCGCTGGATGACTTCAATTGCCACGGGCCCGTGTCTGTTTTTGTTTTGAACGTAATACCAGTTTTCGGCCATGCTATCCTCAACTCATTGAAATGATTGTTCTCTATAATCTTACTCCATTCAATCGCAATTAAAGGGCACGAGGCAAGATTTGCCCAGGCGTAAGAATAAAGTATCTTGCCTGTCTCTCCGATAGGACCTGGGTAAACGTTCTCTCAGGCGGAAATATGAAATTGCAATGGTCAGTCTTTCTCCTCCTCTTAACCGTCGCTAGCTGCGGGTCCGATGAGTTCGGTACCGCCTCGAAAACGACTAAACAGGGAGCGGATGCCCTAAAATCCTACACCCAAAGTTCCTGTTCGATTTCCACACTTGTAAAACCGAAGGTGGACGTTCTCTACCTCGTCGATAACTCGTCGAGCAGATACTACATTCCCGAAGACATTCAGGATAAGCTCAGCGAAAGTGTGGACACTCTATCAAAGGCCTTCGACTACCGAGTGATTGGAACTCCACTCCTCGAAACTGCTAATGGTAACGCGGACTACCAGGTGATGACCAATTCATCCGACCTCACTGGTATTCCATCGGACGGCCGACGGATCACCAGTGCTGGGAGTTTCGACTTCTTTAGGAAGTCCCCAACCAGTGGCGTGGAGCGAGGTCTAGAACGCGCCACAAGCTTCATCGATGCACATAAGAGTTTATTGATCCGCAACAGTTCCTATCTCATCGTTGTCCTCATCTCCAACGGCCGTGACATGGAAGTAGAAGAAGACCAGGGGACCCGCAATGGTGAAACAAGATTGAATTCCATTAAGTACAACGAACGGCTGCTAAAGTTCCGTGAGCTCAGGACGACCCTGGACGCAAATCAATTGCGACTTTTTTCAGTCACCGCCAAGAGCGTCTGTGGTGACGGCTATCGAACAGCACTCAAGTCCTACGTGAAGATATCGACGGATCTTTACGGTGAATCGGGTGCCAGGGACAATAGCACGGCCCAGGATAGCTATAACCTTTGCTCCACTGGTGGCATTAACGGCATATTCAGTGCCATCAATAGTTCGATCCAACAGGTCGTCCTACCCCACGAGTACCGCTACTGGCCTATCACTTTCGCCGAGAACAACGAACTGGTTTCCCGGGACGAGCTCAGGGTCCAGCGGATAAGTCCCAATGGTTCTAGCAGCGTCCTCACTCGAGATACAGACTGGTATTACGAAGACCTGGGATCGTCACAAACCACGAATCTACGCGAGGGCCCGAACCCAGTTCCTGGGCCAGGCGAACCGTATACCGGGCGTCACCTCAGCCGTTTCGCCAATCCGATTATTTATCCTGATTGCGTGCTTGTGACTTCCGTGTCTCGGACAGAGTACTTTGGATTCATAGCTCTCCCCCAAAAGCCTAGGGTAGAGACAATCAGCGTCCGGATCAACGGAAGAACCATCGCCAAGAGTAATACCAACGGCTGGAGCGATATCTCCGCAACTTCCCGGACTCAGAATATCAAAGTCGCATACCCCGCTCCCGGAGATGAGAATCCACCGGTCATTCGGACAGGGTTCATGCTACAGCTCAACGGGACGGCAAACTACTATAAGTCAGGTGATAACCTCGAAGTGAACTATCTACCTGCTGGGATCTAGGTCCCCGGAGTCGCTTTTTCGGTATTCTGCCGTTTAATGGCGTTCATAAAGCGGATCACCGGATAGAGCTTCTGAATCTTCGGGAAATCAGTCTCCACCAATACCTGCCCGTCCTTCATCAGGACCTCACCAAAGAGACCAACGTTTTTTCCATCGTCGACGTGGTCCGGGTTGATTGAAATCCCCGTGGCCTTGAACTCCGCAAGAATAGTAGTGATGTTGTAATACTTCGTGAACTTCGGTGCCACGTCGTCGATCACCTTTAAGTTGGGAATATCCATCAAAGGAAGCGATGGTGCTTTCTCGAGCATCTTTGAAATCAAGAGCTCGCACTTATCGCTCACGCTCATTTTTTTGTTATCCGGGAGGTGGCGCTCGCCGTTGTAATAAACGAAAAGTTGCCGAAGAACATCCGTGTTTTTCAGATGAAGGAGATTCGGAAACGCATCTTCGTCTTCGCGGATCTCCAACCACCCGAGCGAAACGAGGAGGTTCAGAACACTTTCGAGCTTAACCTCCATGATCTGGTACATATCCTGCGTATACAGAGTCATAGTCTTACGGGTGACTACAAGTGCTTGCTGCTTCACTTCACCGTGGGCCTTAAAAACGAGGAATAACGTACCGAGGATACGCATGACTTCGATCGGCTTCATAAACTCGTAGCTAGCGTGCTTTCCCCCATAGGATATCGATGCTTGGTTGTCCTCGAGTTCTTTCACGCGGGTGTTCGTCTTCCGAAGCCTTGCCACCAGTGTGTTAATGATGGTCTTGAACCACGGATTCAAGGACTGCATGGTTTTACCAAACGCAGCGAAGGAGATTTCGATGATCTCCACCGGAGTAATAGCTGATGCCGAACACGAGCGCTTTTTTCCGGATCCGTCTTCGTCGAAGAATGCCATCTCTCCAATAACTTCTCCGGAGCGCAGAACAGCGAGTTCAATGAACCCTTTGCCCTTTGGCTTGTATAACCTCACCTGCCCCTTTTGAATAATGAAAAGGGAATCGGCGTAATCACCGTCGTTGAAGATGACTTCTCCAGGCTTTAACGTCCGCATCCCGGACTTGCCGGTCTGGGCCGCAGGAACAACTGTGGTCATTAGCGAATCTTCTCCACCACGAGGCTCAGGGCCTCACCGCCGCCAATACAAATCGCCGTGCAGCCGTAGCGGGCCTTTTTCTTCCTCATGGCGTTCATCAGGGTGACGAGGATTCGGGCGCCAGAGGCGCCAATCGGATGCCCAATCGCAACAGCACCGCCAAAGACATTCACTTTCTCATGAGGTATTTTGAGATCTTTCATCGCGGCCATGGTGACGGCCGCAAAAGCTTCGTTAATCTCAAAAAGGTCAATTTGCTCGAAAGTGAGGCCTGCGTTCTTGAGGGACTTATTAATCGCACCAACCGGAGCAGTCGTAAACCAGGTAGGCTCGTGAGCATTTGAGGCCCATCCGAGAATTTTAAACTCCGCCTTATCAGCGAAAGCCTCTCCTGCGAGGACCACAGCAGCAGCACCATCATTAATCGTAGAAGCGTTGGCGGCGGTGATCGTGCCGTCCTTAGTGAATGCAGGCCTTAATGTCGCCATCTTCTCAAAGTTTGCCTTAAACGGTCCTTCATCATCGATGATCTCGGTGGTTGCCCCCTTGGACTGGATCTTCACAGCGACGATCTCGTCTTTGAACATCCCCGCCTTGGCCGCGGCCTGGGCACGTTTGAAGGATTCGATAGCAAACGCGTCTTGCTCCTCCCGACCCATGTTGTACTTTTTCGTGCACTCTTCAGCACACACTCCCATCGCGTTCGAAGTGTAGACGTCAGTCAGACCATCGAATGCCATCGAGTCTCTCATCTCCGACGATCCATACTTCGTGCCTGTCCGGGAGTTCATAAGAAGGTGCGGTGCCAGCGACATGTTCTCCATGCCTCCAGCGATGACGACCTGATTTTCACCAGTCAGGATTGAGCGAGCACCCAGGATCACTGCCTGAAGGCCCGAGCCGCAGACCTTGCCAACGGTCGTTGCAGGAACAGTATTCGGGATATCTGCACTTAGGAGGGCCTGTCTTGCGGGGGCCTGCCCGACCCCGGCCGTGAGAACATTACCCATGAAAACTTCGTCCACCCTGGACTTTTCAATGTTAGCTTTTTGAAGCGCCCCTTCGATTGCAGCGGCGCCGAGCTTTGGAGCAGGAACAGAGGACAGAGTACCCATGAAACTACCGATGGCTGTACGAGCTCCACCAAGAATATAAACGGCCATGAACGAATCCTTTTTGAGAATGAAAGATTGTCTTTCCTAGGCGTTTATTCTAATTAAGCCCTTGATAAAAGACCACAAAATTTCCGTTTATAAGGCAGGTCGTCATGCTCGCTCGTAGAAAGTCATCCAAATCCGGTTCGCCCATTCCGATTGACTGGCTTGAAGGCCTGGGACGTCTCTTAAATGAGGCCTATAAGACCGAGTGCAAACAAAACGCTCGGTATTTTGATGTTTTCGGCGAGATCTTCTCAGAAGAACTTCTGGTAGTGGTCTCGTATCTTTCGGAGAAGGATGAGTACGTGGCCCCGGTTACCCTTTTCCTGAGCTGCGACCCCGAACAAATGGAAACTGAGGTTAAGATTAAAGAGACGCAAGAGAACTTCATCGAGCTTGCGGGTCTCTTCTTCGACGAACTCTTCGGCGACGAGGAGTGGGACTCCTTTGAGCCCGCCTGGCAGGAAGTCACACACAAGAGCCAAAATTACTTCTTTAAGCTCTCTCGCGAAAACATTAACGCTACGATTGAAGCTAACAAACTTCTAGGCGAGGATTTTGAAGACTCTGACGGTGATGAACCGCTGCACTAGTTCCCATCGTTTTGGAAAACAAGAGTTGATTCAGACTCCATAAAGGCCACAAATTGCACCTAGTAATACCCATATCTTAAATGTTGTGGGCCGGTTGCTTTAGGGGCCGGTGGAAAAATCTTGCGTAAATTCTGATTGACTCGAAATAAGGCAACTCAAACAAATATTGTTTGCAAAAATCTCAATGAGATAAACCATGCTCATTAAAACAACTTTTGATTCCATTTACAGTTGCCTATGTAATCCGTGCATACCCCCTATGAAGCCACCCGGATCTGTCATAAGAGGAGATGTAAGTAACAACTGCGTATGTATGTAGAGGCAAAAAGAATCAATATCGAGGATGAGATGTACTCAATTTTCAGCAATCCAATAGTTCCATTTGCAGCCCTTATCAATGCCCTGATTGGGCTACTCTTGACTTGCGTCGCTTCCGCCTCAACACACACACTACGAGTAGGAACGCTGTCGGACATTACCACGATGGATCCTCACTACAGCTTCATCGACCTGAACCTGCAAGTTCACTCCATGATTTTTGATCGCTTGATTGAATACGGGCCAAACAAAGAACTGCTTCCTGGCCTTGCACGAAAGTGGTCAGTGAATTCCCAAAATGCGAATGAATGGATTTTTGAACTTGAACCGAAGGTTCGCTTTCAAAGTGGTGATCAATTTACAAAAGATGATGTTACCGCGACCTTTGAGCGTATGAAAGCTTATGCTCCCCACGCAACAAGTGGATACATTAGTCAGCTAAATCTTGTGGACATGGAAAAAACAATAGAAGCGAATCGACGAGACTCTGATCCTCATCTTTTGAGAATCATAACTAAGCGCCCGTTTGGCTTTTTGCCAAGCAGTATGGCCTCGATCTTTGTGATGTCAAAGCGTTCTGCACTTCGGGCCATGCAAATTGATGCTGCTGACACGGCGGCCGTGGGCCGGCCAATAAGTGAAGCAGTACTGAGCGCATTTGCGTCGGGTGAACTCCTGGACGGAACAGGCCCCTATAGCTTTAAGGAGTGGAGTAAAGACAAGAAAGAAGTTACTGTCACGGCGAGAACCGACGACTGGCAAAAAGGGCGTCGCCCGTGGCATACG
This sequence comes from Pseudomonadota bacterium, assembly GCA_027487685.1. GTDB lineage: Bacteria > Bdellovibrionota > Bacteriovoracia > Bacteriovoracales > Bacteriovoracaceae > Peredibacter. The sequence goes on from JAIYDC010000109.1 coordinate 18,959, forward strand.
ATTCGCTTTATCGGGGAGCCTAGCGATGAGATTCGGGCAGCGAGACTACTCAACGGTGAGTTTGATATCATCGCGAACGTCGCCAATTCTCAACTAGACTCTTTGCGCGCAGGTGGTTTCCAGATTGAACAAACGCCTTCTCAAAGAGTGATCCATTTGCAACTTTATCAAAAGCCGGATGGACGTGAGAATGATCCTTTGCATGTCGCTATCGTTGATGACCGTGGCAACAAATATGCATCCCCCTTTGTTTCTTCAAAAATACGCCAAGCATTTGCTTTAGCAATTGATAAAAGTCGGCTCGTGCGAGTCATGAATGGACAAGCGGTACCGACTGACCAGCTCATGCTCCCAGGACGCCCGGGTCATTTACCCGACAGGTCTGCCTCGCAGTTCAATCTCGCCGAAGCCCGCCGCATATTCGCGGAAGCGAGTGCGGAACCTGAGCTTGCATTTTTACGCAATAAGAATCTCGTGCTCACGATCCATGGACCCAACGATCGTTATCCAAATGACGCGCTAATCCTCGAGGAGGTTGCTAGGATGTGGACAGAAGCCTTTGGTGGGTTTTCACAGAACGGCAACTCCTACGCACTTCAATCCGTTGCCCGTCCTGAACCTAAGGCGACTTACTTTTCAAGAATACGGAAGTACAACGTGGGACTTCTTGGCGGAGGGATTGATAATGGACACATTGAAGGTGGACTTCGGTTATATCTTATACCAGGCGCTGGATTGAACTACATGGGCTATCAGAATCCGGAGGTCACTGACCTCTACAACCGAGGGATTGCTGAAACTGACTTTGTTAAAAGAGATGCACTATTGACTGAAGCAGCTCGCATTGCCCTGGGCGATTTCAGTATTATTCCTCTCTATAACCAAATTGGAGTTTTCGCCTTTCGCCCTGATCTTTCATTTGTTTCTCGAATTGATGAAGTTCTCTACGCCAATCAGGTTACAAAGTCCCCGGCGGCAACAACTCGTTATGGATCATGCTCAACGTTTTCCAGGCCCGGACCTCGATCACAGAGTAAATGAAACCTAAAGAAGAACTCATCCCGACTTGGAAAGTTCCGAAATCGAAGAAATCATGACCGGAGCTTCACTGATTTCCTTTCGCAATAAAAACTATCTTGCCTGATTCATCCCTAAACAACCTATAGTTAGGTCTCTAGATAACAAACTGAAAAGACAAGACTATCTGAAGAAGAAATCCCTGAATGTTAACTTTTAAAAAGAATCTACCGAAGAAACCATTATAAACAGTTTGGTATTGAGCTTAAATAACTCAAGTGGAGTACGTATGATGAAGTTCTTGAAACGCCCTCTTTTGATATCTTCTGGTCTTGTTCTTTTACTCATTCAAGCAGAAGCACAGGTTTCTGGGCCAAAAGGTTCACTCCCATTGTGTACAAAAGAAGTCCTACGATTGATTGATGCGGATAATGCAAGGATGGACCAGAGAACATTTGCCTTGCAAGATAACGAGCTCCTTTACACGACAGCGCTAAAACAACCAGCAATCGCTACTGATTTAGCTTACTACCGTAAGTCCTGGCTGGAGCCAAACGGGTTTGATGGTACTGTTTCGCTCGGATACGAAACAGGATCCTGCGCCGGTCCGATTTGTGAAAAACAGATGCAAAAAGTAAATCATCACTTTCTGTTTAGTGGAAAACCTGGCAGGCCACTGAAGTTTGGAAGAAGAAACTTTATTGGCTTTTCAATGAACGTTATTGATGCGCAGCCACAAAAATCCCCCATCCTATTTCAGATCTGGCAGGGATCACCGCACGGGCCTCCGATGTCAGGAAGACTCATCACAGAGCGCGACGGTTCTCTGTCTCTGATCATTGCGATACTGAACAATAGAACTGGTTCCAATCCGAGTGCAAAAAACATCGAGGTTGGAAGGGTTCGAGGTATAAAATTAGGCGAGTGGTATTCGTTCATCTTGATGGCGCATCCTCAGCATACGATCGCAGATCCGAAGTCCACTGCAAACACATTGAGCCTCCTGTGGAGACCATCTTTTTCTAGGGCCGGTTTTGTGGAAGCTTTCGCTTACAAAGGCGTTTGGGGATATAATCCCGCGGATCCATCGCCTTGCGTTTACGCCAGAAAATGTGACGTCACTAAGCCTAACGAATACCTCGATTTTAAATTTGGTATCTATCGCGAGGCTGAAAACAGTCAGTTGAAAGTGTACTTTGATAATATCAAAATTACGACTACTGACAAAAGCGCAAACCCTGAAGTTTCATGCAGAATGAAATAAACAGAGAATCCACGATGTTGAGGAGAACTGATGGTAAGTGATAGAGACTTATCTATTGAACTGATGCAGGTCTCAAGCCACGTCGTCCACCCCAAAGATCAGCGGAGGGGAAAAACAGCTAGATTTTCATATCGACGATAACCACATTCGACCTTCATGATTGATAGCTATTGATAAAAAAAAACCACATCCAAAGATGTGGTTTTTTTTAAGAAAGCCAAATCGGGGCTTTTATGTTTTTTTCAGTTCCTACTCGTCTTCGTAGCGAAGTGAGGACGAGATGGTCTCAATCGCCAGATCATCATCGGCATCGTCGTCGTCGATAGCATTCTCAAGTTCATCTTCTTCAAAATCAAACTCGGAAGTGATGTTGAGTTCATTGAGTACGCGATAAAATTCCTTATCGTCGGACAGATCAGAGAGAAGTGCCTCGATGTATTTCGGAGGGTACTTCGAGATGAGCTCCTCGATATACTCTTGAAGCTTTCCTTCTTTAAGGATCTCCCGCTTTTTCTGAACCGTCTTCCAGTTACGAAGATAATGAAGCCGGCAATAGGATTGAGTCGTGCGAATGTTGTCACAACCCTTCTCGATACATTCGTCATTCTTTGCATCAATGAAGAAGTCCATGGAACCAATCGCCTCGGCGATCTCCTTCCAATTAAAGTGTTCCCGTAGCTGGGCAATCTCATCAGCGATGGTCCCTTCCAACTCTACGAGGACCGCATTATTAAACTTCTTACCGGCCTTAACCGGAAAGACCTCAACAGCATCTTCTATTTCGTAAGCTTTTTTTCCGGACTTTTTCGGGGCCTTGGATTTTTTGTACTCTTCTTCAAACTCGTCAAAATCATCGTCCTCAGTCTTGCGCGCCTTTTTGGAGTCTTCTTCTCCAAAGGCAGGCTCGTCGTCAGGACCAAGTTCGAGGTCTTCATCGTCGAACTCTTCCTCATCCTCGTCACTACCTTTGCGACCTTTAGCAGGCTTTTTCTTCGAGGCCTCTTTCTCAGCTTTCAGCCGCGCCTTCTCAGCTTCTTTCTCTTCCTTCATCCGGAGTTTTTCCTGCTCCTTCTGAGTTTTATCACTTTCTTTATGCTTGGACCGATCCTTTGCCTCTTTATCTTTTTGGGCAGGGGCCTTCGCTTTCAAGGCTTCCTTCCCTAGGCGCTCACGCTCTTTCTGAGCAATAATTTTTTCCTTCTCCCGAAGTTTCTTTTCCTGTTCTTTCGAAAGAGGTTTCATTTTAGGGAGAAGCTTCGTCGCGGTCTTCAGCAGAGTTTCTTTGAGTGATCTGACGACAGGCTTGGCAGGGGCCAAAGACTTCTTCTCGACTTTTTTCTCAATTTTCTTCTCAGCTTTTCTCTCTACCCTCTTTTCGACTTTCTTATCGAATTTTTTGGGAGCCGTCTTTTTAGGTACGGGTTTAGTAGCAAGCTTTTTTGCTGGAACTTTCTTCGCCATGGGTGCTGCTTTTTTTGGAGGAGCTTTCGCTACCGGTTTTTTTCCTGGGGCCTTGGCCTTAACTATAGGCTTCTTCGGCATTTTAGCGGCCGGCTTCTTTTTCGCCATGGTTTTCTCCTCTAAATAATAACAGACGCGTACGCTACGCGAATAAAACAAATTTAATGGACACTCTAGCAAACGGC
>JAIYDC010000142.1 GCA_027487685.1 Pseudomonadota bacterium
ATTTGGGTAAGAGGACCTTACTCTTCTTCTCAATTCCGGCCACAATTCTCTCCATCGCTCGCGTGAAATGATCCATCTCCACCGCCGGCGAATCTTCCCGTGTTGCGATGAGTGCCGCTTCGTTGACGAGGTTCGCGAGGTCCGCTCCGGTAAAACCAGGGGTGAGACCCGCCAGGGAATCAACGTTCAAGTCAGCGCTGGCCTTAACCTTCTTGGTATGGATGTTCAGGATGTCGATGCGGCCTTTTCGATCTGGCCTGTCGACCACCACTTGACGGTCAAATCTCCCGGCCCGCAGAAGGGCCGGGTCAATCATTTCAGGCCGGTTCGTGGCCGCTAGAATGATGATTCCACCCTGTGTATCAAATCCATCCATTTCGACTAAAAGCTGGTTCAGAGTTTGTTCTTTTTCGTCGTTGCCACCCATGACACTTGAGTGACGGGTTTTCCCCATGGCATCGAGCTCGTCGATAAAGATGATACAGGGAGCCGTTTTTTTGGCCTGCTCAAAAAGATCTCTCACCCGGGCCGCGCCGACACCGACGAACATCTCTACAAACTCGGCCCCGCTAGTGGAGTAGAAGGGAACTCCTGCCTCACCTGCGATCGCCTTGGCGATCAGGGTCTTTCCGGTTCCCGGGGACCCGACCAAGAGGATGCCTTTAGGCATCTTCCCACCAAGGGAGCTAGTTTTCTCTGATTTCTTCAAGAACGTGGTGACTTCACGCAATTCTTCCAGCGCCTCGTCGGCCCCGGCGACATCACGGAAGGTCGTCTTCATGTCATTTTCGACGAAGATTTTGGCCTTGCTCTTTCCTACGGACATGAAAGACCCACCGCCGCCTCCCATTCCCTTTAGGCCACGCCGCATGACAAAGTACCAAAAGCCGATGAAGAGCAGAGTCGGTAGGAGATAGAGGGCAAAGTTTTCAAAAGCCGTGGAGGAGCTTAGGCCGTCGTAGGAGATCTTGTAATTATCAAACTCGGCCGCAAGCGCTGGATCAACGAGAGTCGTGGTGAAGGTCGTTTTACCTTTAACGGGCCGAACAAACCTCCCGTTGACCGTCTCCCCGCTGATGGTGACACTCTTTACGTCCCCGCGTTCTAGATGCTGCTGGAACTCGCTAGTACCTATGCGCTGGAGTGAGGCGTCCTCTAGGCAGCTTCGGATTACCAGAAACACCATAAGTGCGAGGAAGAGGTGAGTGAAGTTAACGGAGAATTTCTTGCCCTGGTTTGTTTCCATTCTCCGATCCTAGCAACCTTTATCGCTCAGATCATGCTTCACCCGGCGAATGTGGAGTTACTCAGTTACTCGCCCGGGGCAAGGGCCAGTAAAAGGATCAGGTACTAAGATTTCTACTTCTTAGACCGATATGACCCATGAGCTATGTCGGACATGATTCGCCTTTTAATTTTCTGCCTTCTTTTTGCTCTCTCGGCCTGTAAGACCGAGCAGGCCTCCGTTTCAAGTGGAGAAACCGCAACCACAACTTCGCCACAGGAGAATTTAGACTCGGCACCGGTAGGTATGAGTGTTGCAGCTGGCCTTGTCCTCGAGGACACCCAATCCGGGCTCATTACCCTTCCGTACACCGATGCGGACGGCGATCGGGCAACTTCCTGCGAGATCTCTCAGCGAAGCTACGTCACAGTGGCAACGCCATGTTCTTGCAACAGCTTTGGCATCTGCCGCGTCCGCGTGAAACCGATTCTTAATTATAATGGTCCCGCTTCTTTTACGTTTTCTGTGATGGCGAAAAAATTAGTGTCGCCGCCTTCTCTGGTGAGTTTCACCGTGTTCCCGGTTCAGGATCCGCCGCGAGCACCTGATCATTCTTTTAGCGTGCTTGAGAATACGACTTACACATCGAGTACGGTCAGCTCCCTAAGACCCAACCTTCCGGCCACGGATCCTGACGGGGGAACTCTTACGTGTAGCCGAGTGATCAATCCGACTCGAGGCACTCTCACGGTGAACTCAGATTGCTCCTTTACATATGTTCCACTTGCAGATGATGTAGGAAATTACTTTTTCACCTATCAGGTCAGCGATGGGACTTTGACCTCCGGAACCGGGCGGGTTGATATCACTGTGGTGAGAAACAATCTTCCACCCGTTGCCACAGGTGCCGTCGTCTCGACTTACCAGGGAGTTCCTGTCACCTTCACACTCTCTGCTACTGATCCGAACGGCGACGCACTTACCTACGAGGTTTCCGTCCCTCCGAGCGGCACTATCCAAGTCATTGGAAATCAGGTCACCTATACTCCGGTGCCAAGCTTCATAGGTGCCATCAACCTGACATTTGTGGCCATCGATGGGATGGGTCTGACCTCAGCTGCGGCCGGCCTGCAGATCAACGTGACGCCAGCAACTTACTATTTATCGACAACAGGTAACGACTCGACTGCTGCCCTCAATGATCCTTCAAAGCCATTTTTGACCACCCAGGCGCTGGTTAATGCGGCCATCGCTTTCGAAGCAACGGCGATTAAGCCTCTTGCCCTAGAGATTGGTGCTGGAACCTTTGGTCACGCTACGATCAGTACGAATTTTGGAACGAACGTGACCTGGAGTGGCGTATCTCATACGGCCTCGGTGATCGGCAATATCACGGCGCGGGGAGCGAATGGCGCTAACAGCACTGGAGTTGGTGACCTTCTTGCAGGTGCATGGAACGGGGGCGATGGTCTCAACGGATATAGTCTCACAATCAATTCTGAATTCGATACTGCGAGCTCCCGATACACCCTGAGTTTTGGGAGTATTACTGTCGATGGCGGCAACGGCGGTCTTCACACTCCGGATCCCTCCTTCATTCCAAGGCCAGGGCTTCCAGGTGATGCAGGGAGTGCAACACTGGCCGGATACTTTTTTTCTGTCTCAGCGGTCGGTGGCCAGGGATTCGCAGGGGGGGCCGGAGGCCAGGTCACGCTTAAAAGTGATTCCACCGCCCTTAGCATTAACGCCAGTGGCGGTGAGGACCGCTGTCAGCTAGCTCTCTCTTGCGCCACGACTGTGGATGGAAAGCGAGGAGGAACAGTTCTCATTGAAGAGCGCGCCGTGGTTTCAGGAAGTGTTCTTCTGTCTGGGTCCGAAAGCAAGGGTCTGGCCGCGACCGGGAGAAGAACCTCTGGCACTGGTGGAACCATAAGAATCTTTGGTACCGTGAACGGTGTAGTCTCTGCTCGGGGCGGAAACTCCTACGATTCCACCGTCGGGAAGGGTGGAACCGTAGTGGTAGAAAGCTCGGGCATAATTACGAATCAAATCTACGCTGGAACTGGGATTACTAGCAACACAGGTTTTGGTAACCTGGCCGGTACAGTTACAGTGTATGGAACCGCCCTTGACATTGATGTGAGTTCTAGCTTCGGTGGCGGTCATGCCGGTCGGGTCGATGTTTTCGGAGTCGCCAGAAATATTCAGGCGTACCACTTAAACGCAAGTTGTAACAGCGGAGCTGCGGGGACAATCATGATTCGTTCCGGAGGCTTGGCTCGGAATATTTACGCTTATGGTGGGAGCGGCGCCTGTGTTCCAAGCACTGCGGCCAGGATCGATATTTATGGCAGTGTGACTGACACGATTCAAGCTTTTGGTTGGAATACATCGAGTGCGGGCATTGCCCCCGGGAAAGGCGGGACTGTCTCAGTTCACATGAGTGGAAGTGTGAACAATGTCTACGCTGGCGGAGGGGACGCTACTACTGGGACATGCCTTAACGGTGGCGATGGTGGGTTGATAACCACCTACCCCGGCGCAACGTTTAACCTCGGAAGTTTAAACGCTAGCGGTGGAGGTGGTGATGTCCTTTGTGGCCGCTCCTCAGGTGCGATGGGGACCATCATCAACCTTTGAAATTTTCCAAACAGCTTAAAAGCGTTGCGTGTCATCTCGGTATTTGATACTAAGGTCAGTATGGACATGGGATCTTTCAGTCTCTTTATTAAGATGGTTAGAGACGAGTATAAGCTCGACGATGCGGCCATTCGGATCTTGACCGACCGACTGCTTGCTGACGGGCAAGAGTTTGAGTCCGTCTGGCACCGTTACAAGAGCAAGGCCTCAACCTTCGCCGCCGGTGTCGATCATTTCAGGCCAATCCTTCACGACCTTTTAAACTAGTTAAAGGTCGATCTTCATTCCCACAGGCAAGTGGTCTGAGTATCCCTCGGCCGTTTCGTGATCAAATCGGTGAGGAATAAGCTCTCCGGAACCCGCTTCACGGCGTAGGAGAAAATCATGATGAATGATTTTAAAACTTGCATAATTTATAGGTGACCGGGAGTTCTTATGGACAAAAATCTTGTCCAGTGAATTCCAGGTTCCGGCATAGTAGGTTGTTCCGGGAAACAGCGGCCCCAGTTCACGTGCACGCTCTTCGGCGTCGACGAAGCTCGGCATAGAACTAAAGGGAAAGGGAGCGTCGTTGACGGTGGTATTGAAGTCACCCAGGGCGATGATCAAATCGGCTGCCTTTTTCGCCGCCAGATCCTCAAGAAGTTGCGCCGCTGCGATCCGGTGGCCTGTGGGATTACTTTGGCTTGGCCAGTGGTTGGCATAAATGACAACTGTCTTCTGGCCAGTCTGTAGCGTCACCTCGAGGATGCCTCGGGTGTCGAGCCTGCGACCATCGAAGATAATCGGGTGCCGCTGGGCCGCGATGATCGGGTAGCGAGAGATGACTGCCACGTCGATACCCCGGGTGTCGTCGCCTTCGATGAGTATTCGATAGTCATAACCTAGGCCTTTTAAACCTAGCAGGGCGAGGTGATCCAACACTTGGCGGTTTTCGACCTCTTGAAAAACGACCACGTCCGGCCCCTTCGCACTTTCGTCAAAAGCGCGGATGACCCGCCCAAGCCCGATGACTTTCTTCGCGAGTTTCTTCGGAGTCCAGTCGAGATGGAGGCACTGGTTCTTTCGAAATTCACTTGTGCTCCTGGTACAGGCCTCAGCGTGACCTGGGAGCACTTCCTTGAGGGCCTTGGGTAAGTAGGTTGTATCGTCAGTACCAGCGTCGAAGCTCGTGTCAAAAAGGTTTTCCGTGTTGTAGCTCATGACCGTTAGCGGGGTCGCTTCAGCGAGGACAGTGAAGGAGAGCGAGAGGATCAGAAGTATGGTTTTGAGCATGGGATACCTCAACTATGGTTTAAGGACTGCATACTAAAAGTGGCCATGCCCCCGGTCAATGGAAGTAATGACAAAGTTACGTTAAGTTAGGAAACTGGTGGCATTTTGACCATGCTCAGAAGGGAAGCTTGAGCCGCCAGAGTTTTGAGGGGGAGTGCCGGTCATCGTCATCGCTCACTAGATAGGCGTGGCCCTCTCTCACGGCAATGCCCTCTGGTTTTGAGGGCATGAGGAGAGGATCCATAGCTTGGATCACTCCATTCAGATCCATCTGGCCCAGTACTGCTCCTGCAAACGCGCCATCAAAATAGGTGGAAGCACTTGCTTCGGCGACGGCCAGAAAAAGTATGCTATTCCCATGGGCAACGGCATCCGTGAAACTTAAGGGGACTCCGCCTAGGTGACCGAGAGAAACCCTCCGGATGATTTTTTCCTGGGTTGTACCATCCAGGAAAGCTTTGAGTGAGAGATCGATCAGGGCATTTTCTCCGCGCTCCCCATTGCCCCGCTGAAAGAGCCTTATCCTCTCACCACACAGAACCGCTCCCTCAAGGTTGAGTTCCGGAAAATCCTGGGTAAGATCGGTTATAATTGCTCCCAGATCGAAGGGACGGATGCTGTTGTTCTTAAGAGAAATACGAGCTCCCTGAGTGCGGTTAGGCTTCGAGCCGGAGGGGAGTGCCAGCAGTTCGTTTCCTACCATAACCAGCGCTTCAAGATCCGGTTTTAGCCGCTTCCTTTCCTCTGGCGCCTCGGGCAGCTCGCCCGGAAAAAGGCGCATCTTCACCCCCGGCCTGTGGCCATTCAAGGGATAGCAATAGAGCGAGAGCTCGTCGTCGGCCACGATGTAGAACTGGTCACCCTGGATGACCAGTCCACTGGCAGCACTCGCGTAGGGTTCTGTGAGGACTCTCAAGACTTCTGGCCTGATCATTTGATTGACACCTTTACTAGGAAGCGCCCAATATTTTATCACTTTATATTCATCGGGGATTTTGCCGATAGGCCTCCATATGGATCCTGCAAATTATTATATCACGACTCTCACTACGGCCTTTAAGAACCTCGCCCCCATCGCTGTCTTCTTGCTCGGAGGATATCTTCTCTTTATCAAAGGTCCCTTTCTTCTTTTGAGGCGGAGTATGCGCGAGCAGAAAGAGAAGCTTGGTCAGGAAGGCACATCTGCTACAGCATTAACAGAGAAGTTATCGGGAGAAAAGGTCACGGCATCCACTAAACAAGGCACCACTGCTAAGATAGCGGCACCAAAATCCGAAAGAAAGCCTGGTCCTACAAGTCATGCGAGGGGGGATTCTAAACGTGAGGATCGCCGTGAGGCGCCCAGGCAGAAGTCTGGAACTCGAGAACGGGCGCCAGAAGAAGTTTTTGAAATTTCTTCCCACGCTGTCTTAAACGCCTCTGAACTCAAAAAACGCTACTTTGAACTTTTAAAACAGAATCATCCCGATCGCGTTGCCTCCATGGGCCCGGAGTTTAAGAAACTCGCTGAAAAGAATACCAAGGAAATCAATCGCGCCTATGAGGCCCTTCGGAAGAAGGCGAGTTAGTAGTTCATATAATTCAGCATGACCTCAAGGCCCCTTTGGAGCTCCACCAGCGGAAGGGAGGGTTCATTTCCCTGAACCTGCTCAGGGATTAGAGGAACATGGACGAATCCGCAGAGCCGCTGGCTCTCCTGATTATCCTCAAGCATCCGGTAGAAAAGATAATTACAGACGAAGGTCCCGGCCGAGGTAGAAAGTTTGACTGGAAGACCCTCCTCTTTGAGCGCAGCTTCCATGCCTTGAAGGGGGAGTGTCGATGAGTAGAACTCAGGACCTTGTTCAGAAATTTTCCCGTCTGACGGTCGAGCACCATTGTTGTCCATGATCTCTGCGTGGATCCGGTTTTCGGCGCGGACCTCGAGCTCGATGGCCGCTCGTCCTGCTGCCTGGCCAAAGGCGATGACAACGTCAGGGTTAAAGGTCGCGATCTTTCCCTGAAGCTCCAAGTAGGACTCATCGAACGTGACCGGCAGTAGAACGGTTTCAACTATGAGCTCAGGCGGATAGACGATCTCCCTCTTGGCGAGCGCCTCA
>JAIYDC010000015.1 GCA_027487685.1 Pseudomonadota bacterium
ATTAACTTAAGAACTCGCTTCTTCCATAATTCCGTGCCCAGGTGGTGGAATGGCAGACACACTACCTTGAGGTGGTAGCGCTGCGAGGCATGCTGGTTCAAGTCCAGTCCTGGGCACCATTTAAAAAATATCTCTTAACAATTCACGACTTACATAATCGCTCGCGAGCTTCAACCCATAATCGCCCTACTTTTTAAGTTAGCTTATGTATTCACCAGTTTTGAAGCTTGAACGAAGTGTTCAGGAGCGAGGTGAGCGTACCGTTGAGAGATCTCTAAACTAGTACTGAATAGATCAATTCCGCATCCCATTCGGCGGTTTATAAATTGGCCTGAAAATCACATTCCGAATATTACCAACCAGCGCATTTATAAAGATCTAAAGCTAATACTTGTAGCTTATCTTTTTTTGAAAGACGAAATGAATTCACATCAATTTCTAGTTTTTCCAAGGAGTGCAAAATTCTTCTCAATACCTTTAAAACCAATGACTACGCTTGATTCTAATTCAATTTTTTTTGCAATTGGAAAAGGGATCAAATCTACATAAGGATTATCTTTTGAATGAAAAAGATATAATCCCTTGAAACGGATTTCATCTCCGACTCTTTTATAGCCTTCCAGAAGTTCCTTATGTTCTACGTGACTTCCTAAAACAAGATTAGGATTTTTCGTGGAAAAATGAGGGACTTGATTAGTCGAATTTTTGATGAGTTCTTCTATTGAAAATTGCAAACTTTCAACAACCTGTTTTTGATCCCCTAGTGTTGAAGTTTTTTTTTGCCAAACAATTTCACCTAGCGCAGCCGAAAAGATAAATGCATTGGATTTGTCTAGAATAATTCCTCCACAACCCGTTGGATCCGTAAATGGAAGCTCTGCTCCCACCATTGCAGTTAAGGGGAGAGGAGAGTTTAAGCCGGGTTGTTGGAGTATAAAACCTTTGCAGAGTCGTTTTCTAATACTTTGACTGATTTTATACAAATTTTTAGATGAAATGGAGCTAGGTTCCAGATGGCAAATATGTATTTTTACGCAGTCTAAAAAATTTGCAGGAGTTTCGGCCGCTACGTTATTCCAGGTTAGCGAAATTCCGCCGTTCTTTTCGTGATATGTACCAATCTTGATTAGATTTGATTTTCCACAATTAAAATAAACTTCGTCGTTAATGAAAAGTGTATGAAAAATATGGGTCTTAAACATAGGGTCAAATCCTATTACTGGAATCTTGTTTGGATAATTATAAAACTACAGAAGGGATGTTGTTTAGTAATTATTAGACAAAACTTACGACCTTCGGAATACAGCAGTACAACTAGAGCGAGGCTACAAGCCACATACCTCTTCTGAGACTCCACTTCGTGAACCACCCATGAACTGGAGGAACGAGTTGTCCTCCGAGATTCTCGATATACCGATAACACTCGCGACGTTCCTCTTTCTCCACGGACGGACACTCCGCGATTAACCGTAGAACACTCTTTCCTTCTTCGTTGAGGGTGTTTATCTTTGCTCCCTCTTCAACCAGGAAACTGATAATTTCCAGATTGCATTTCCTCGCCGCGTAGTGGATCGGCCGCATTTTCACTTGACCACCGAGAACCCCAGATTCTTCATTGATCTTGTCTTTAATGAGATTCTTTTTTACTTCCGGGAGGTCTTCAGCGGTGATGGACAAAAGGAACCGGTATAACTTCCTTCCACGCTCAAGCGGAAGCATGAGTTCGGGTCTCTCCGGAAGTTCATTGAGAAGCGTCTGATCCGGCGACCAGTTAAAGATAAGTGGATAAAAAAAATCTCTGACCGGCATTCCTGAGCGAAGGAGAAGTCGCGCGATTTCCATTTGATTTCCGTGAATGGCGGCCACGAGGAGATGGGCGGCTTCACTGTCCCAGTGAATGCCATTCTCGATGGCCGCTTTGATGACCTCGGTTCTACCGTCGAAGGCGGCGAGTCCAAGCTCGGTAGTCTCGATTTCTACCCGTGAATGGATTTTGGATACGAAAAATTGGCCGGACATAAATCTCCTCGTAATCTTATCATAAGACCTAAAGGCACTCAGGGAAAGGCATCAAACAATGATCTCTATTTCGGGGAACGCAAAGTCTGTGATGAGACGGACTTTGGCCCATTGACTGGAGAAGACTATATCGAATGCTCTTAGTTCTCTTCTGTTGATCAAAAGTGAGGTGGTCCAAGAAAATGGTTGTGTTTGACTATTGCTACAATCACCAAATCTATCGAATTGCCCAATCAAAGGCCTTGGCCCATATCTCATTGAACCTTTGCTCACCATTAACAGTAAGACCGTGATCACCGCCGGTAACCCGGTCGTAAACGTATTCACGGCCTTCAACGGTCAGCTCTGCGGCAAGCTGATCTGCAGATTCGACCGGAGAAGCTGAATCAGTCGTACCTTGGATGATGTACACCTTAGCTTGAGATTTTCTCAGATTTTCAATCGGCGATGAGGTTTTAAAAGTCGTCCAATATCTTGCAGGATGACCCATGTAGAGTGGACTTATTGCCATTGGATGGCGCGCCATAGATTGCCAACCAGCAAGGGCTTCCATCACTGCTTTTGTTTCTCGAATGTGATCTCCATTTGCTTGAAGCTTTGCAAAATGAATAAATTCAGAAAGCTGAATGGGGCCACCGCCTCCCGCCATCAGCACATGAGTCACTTCAGGCATTTCACTTGCTAAGATGGCGGCCATTTCCCCACCCTCCGAATGACCAGCGATAATAATGTGGCGTGGAGAAAGTGAGTATGATGCGATAATCCCCCGGACGATCGTTTTTAAAATCAACGACCATTGGGCTCGAGTATAGTCTCTTTTAAATTCCTCCGAACAACCTTGGGCCGACCCTCCGGTATTCTGAAAAAACATGTTCACGTGGGGCTTTTCGACAGTAAGAATACTGACCCTGGTCCCTAGATGAGAAGCCGCATCCGTGTGAAGTCCTCCAAAGACGTTGCCTTGTTCATCACGAGAGTAGGCAGAGTTGCAGCCGGATCCTTGAAGTGTCACAATCATGGGGACTGAAGGTGACGATCCGGGACGGTAATAATATGTGGTACCTGACGTTGAATCCCGAAAGATATTGAATTGAATTCGATTTCCAATTGTCCCAAGTGCTACCGGAGAGAACCCTGTAGATGCTCGTTTTACATCGGAGGTACAGCCTCCGAGCATCATCAGTGCTGTTAGAGCAACAACAAGAAGGATTTCTTTTTTCATAAACTGAAGCTTTTCCTCTGGCAACTCGAGACCATTTGTAAAAAGGGGAATCTTTCTAAGACCCTAGCTTAATCGATGAAGCTTTTCTACTCTCAACTTTACGCCTATCACTTTGAGCAGGGATTTGATGTTGATAGGTGTTTTAAACTCAGTATGCTGATTGATATTTACCTTTGGGGTGGGAATAGAACTTGCATCAGAGATTTTGCTTCAATTATCATTTAAGAATGTTTCATATCATTAACTATCTCATTGCATTTGTTGGACTTCCATTTTCAATGTGGCTCTACAATATGGGATTATACGCCATTCCCTATGGGCGTTTGATTGTGTGGTCACCCCATTTGCTTCTGGCGATTTTGATATTGATACAAACCTATTTTTCAAAGGAAGATGCAAAAAGCCTTTCAACTTTTCTACCCCTTCTATCCTTCCCGTTGCTTCTTATCTACATAACGACCGTCAATTCAGTAATAAAAACAAAAGAAGAAACCTGGAAGAATAAACTTTTAGAAGCGCCCGTAGCTCATTTGGTTAAGCTTCCCAGTGATTTCCTAACTCAAGAGTTAAAGTACTACTTTGTTCGAGTCATCGAAGAGAGTAGTCTACAAAAAGTTATGCTCGTTGCCCTGCCTGAGCCCTACATGCATCCCATCGATTCAGACGGAAATGTACTGGCCCCAACAACAACCAAACCCATGCGTGAAGGAACGACTATTCACTTTTTCAAAATTAAAAACGGAGAGATTGGTCACAGTCAAACACCATTTTTAAGTGGGTACTTCATTTCTCCTCACCTATTTAGTAATGTTGGGCCCTACCATGGCGACGAGGGCCCGAAGACAGGATTTACGCTGATGAAGTCAATTCAAGGGCGTTTAGACTGGAGTTTAAGATTTGAACTAGTGGACTTCGCTGGACCTACGGTCCAGCTCAAAGAGATCAATGCTTTTCGTAAACCGCGAATTAAAATTTCTGATTCTGAGACTCGGCCTGTGAACTTGGCCGACATTGAAAAGCTTATCGCGGCGGCGATTGAAATATCGCCACCTAACAATCTTGAGGGTGAGTAACTTCCTCTAGGATTCCAATACTTTAGTTTGCATCTGCCTATTCAACTTAGAAATGTACGGAGCAGGTTTCTTTGCAAGTGACTGATATTACGTAAAGGGCCAAGAGCAGTATCACAGGAAATTGGGCTAAAGTTCAGTAAAGTGATGATTACGCCGATAAAGAAGAAGTGATTGACTCTAGTATTGTAAGGCGTCCCATTCTCAAGACTATGCCACGGCTTTTTGGACAGCTGGTCTTTTTGATCATGGCCTTCATGACCTTAAATGCTTGTAAGGTAGATCTATCTGAGGAAGAAAAAAATGCTCTCTCTCTTAAGGGCCTAGACCCGATCTATCGAGCAGGCGATACCCTTAATATTAACCTAGGAAAAGAGGGGAAGTTCAAAAAACTCATTTTCCAGTATGCGTCCGATGGCGAAAATTTTGAAACAATTAGAACTTTCCGTACTGCTCCCAAAACTATTTCCTGGACCGTACCCTCAACCTCCACCGTTAAAGGTAAAGTTAGGATCTTAGGTTACGGTGATGATAAGGACTTAAAGATAGCTGTCAGTTCTTCGTTTAGAATTGTTTCGACCATGGAGCTTTGGTCTGGGAACCTCAACATCCTAGGCACTGCCGATGGCACGGGGAGCGACGCTCGTTTGATGTCTCCCGAGGCCATGGTGAAAGTTGGTTCCTCTGTTTATCTCGCAGATAGAAATGCGATAAGGAAGATTGATATTAGTGACCCTACAAATCCATCTCTTACGACAATCGCGGGCAGTACTGATCTTCCAGGCACCCTTGATGGAGTTGGACTTGAAGCAAGGTTTAATTTAATCCAGGGCCTCGCTTCAGATGGAGCTTCTCTATATATAGCTGATTTTGGGAATCACACGATCCGTAAAATGGACTTGTCGACCTTGGAAGTAACGACCTTGGCCGGCGTGGCAGGAACTATAGGATCATCCGATGGAGTTGGTGCGAGTGCCCTCTTTAATGGCCCATTTGGCGTCATCTTTATGGGGGGAAATCTTTATGTGACCGATTATTCTAACCACAGAGTTAGGAAAGTAAGTCCTTCAGGGACAGTTACAACCTTTGCAGGGTCTGTAAGCGGTATCGTAAATCATGGAACTAACCCCCTGCTTGCGAGATTCAATTTACCCGGCGCTATTACTCATGATGGCAGCGCCCTTTATATTTTCGATGGAAACAGAGTCATCCGCAAGATTGACATCACAAGCGGTGCTGTCACGACCCTCTCGGGCTCCCAGAGAATTGGTTGGAGCAACGGTGCTTCTGCAACAGACGTGAACTTTTGGTTGGTTCGAAGTATGATCTATGAAGGAGGTTACCTTTACGTCGCTGACAATGGGACTGGCATTGTTAAAAAAGTTGATGCGATTACGGGTATTGCCACGAACCTTGCGGGAATAGGTGGTGACGCTAGCGGTGATGTCGACGGTGTAGGAAGCAGTGCTCGAATCGGCGGGGTCAGTGGAATTGTATTAGTTGAACCGGATCTGATTTTTATAAATACAAAGACCTCAAGAAAGATAAAAAGAATAGTTCTTTCGACAGGCGCCGTGAGTTCCATCCTAGGGCCTTCAGGAAGTTTAACTTATGCCTACAATAGTGAGAATGTAGCGGTCCTAATGCCTACATATGGTCTTTATGTTGATGGCAATGAAGTTTACTTTACAGAGGACCACTCCCACACCATTCGCAAAATCAATCTCACGTCTGATAGTGTCAGTCATTTCGCCGGAGTCCCTGGACAAACCGGTACAAACGATGGGACGACAGCGACAGCGAGCTTTAATACTCCCACAAGCATCGTCAAGTTCGGGGCAAACTGGATCATCGCTGATACGGGTGGACACTGCATCCGCAGAATAGACGACTTGGGAAATGTGACCACTCTTGTAGGACTGTGCGGGACTCTCGGCAATGTTCCTTCTGCTGGCACGACAGTTACTGGAGCGACGGCCCGCTTAAGAACGCCGCGAGATCTTTGGGTTGAAGGTACAGATCTTTATGTCGCTGATTATTCCAATCATAAAATTCGCAAGGTCGATCTTTCTGATCTCAATAACATTCAGGTTTCTACTTTCGCAGGAAGTTCCGTGGGATTCCTCGATGACACAGGGATCAGCGCGAGATTCAATGGACCATGGGGCATTACAGGAGATGGTAGCTTCTTATATGTGTCAGATTACCTTGGGCACACGATTAGAAGAATAAGTTTACCAGGTGGAGTCGTCACAACTTTAGCTGGAACCTCTGGGACAAGCGGCGAAACTAACGGTACTGGAGCCGGGGCCTTATTTAAAAACCCGGCAAGTCTCGCCAAAGATGCCAACTTTTTATATATTGCAGATTCTACCAACGGCTTGATTCGTAGAATGGACTTAATCACACTTAATGTGACAACACTGCTGGGAAACACAAACACGATCAACACTACAGCTGGAGATATGGGGACATACAGCCGATTGAGCTCACCACGAGGATTAGCTATTTCGGGTTCTAATCTATTTGTCTCGAATACCAGCGGTCGAACGATTCTTAAGGTAAGCACGTCTTCAGGATCAACCTCAGTTATCGCGGGCAAGTCTTTATCAAATGGTAGTGTTAATGGAAAAGGTCAGGACGTAATTACCAGATATAGGTCCATTACAGAGGTTGATGGGATTCTCTACGCAACTGATTTCGACAATCACCTTATCTGGAAAATTGATTCAGCGGGCACAAGAACAGTCTTCGCTGGCAGCCAAAGAAATCCTGGCACTACAGATGGCGCCTTGCTTGCGGCCCGATTCCATAGACCTATTGGAATAACCTCCATCGGTAAAAATCTTTATGTGACCGACCGATCCAGCAGCACGATCCGTAAGATCGACATTCAAGCATCCTCTGTTTCAACGATCGCCGGTTCCCCATTGCAAACTGGGGACAGTAACGGAATTGGCAGTGCAGCCAGATTTTATCTGCCGGAGATGATCACGACGGATGGCACTGATTTATACATTTCCGACACCAAAAATCAGCTGATTCGGAAGTTACGCCTCAACGATCTCCTCGTGACAACTATTGCCGGGACCTCAGGCGTTTCCGGGGTCACAAACGGACCTGGGTCGTCTGCGAGCTTCTCAGATCCCATCGGTTTAGCCTGGCTCGAAAACCATTTGTATGTTGCTGATGTCTCTAACACCGTCATTCGAAAAATTGACTTATCAAATTCAAATACGGTGACCACATTGGCCGGAACCGCAGGAGTAACAGGGGTCCGTGACGGAACTGGCGGCGATGCGCTATTCTTCGTACCGTCGGCCCTAGGGTCAGACGGGAAATACCTCTATGTCACAGATGCTTCAAATGGGATCATACGCCGGATTAATCCTAATAACGGGGATACGACCACCTGGCTTGGAGTTCCTGAATCCCGCATAGATAAGCCAGGTGATTTATCATCCGTGAAAATCTATCGACCGATGTACTTTTCAATTACACCTAGTGGTATTTTTATAAACTCTGATCATAGGGCCCTATTCAAAGTGCATTAAGTATTAGGCAGTTCCAGGGTGATGCCCCTTTCGAAATTTTGACTTAATTTGTTATTCTCCTTTTAAACATCAAATTGTAACCTCTCAGGCATTAAAGCTCTTTATCCAGAACAAATGCCCGGAGAGATCATGAAGTTTTTTTTACTACTTCTTTTATCAATCACCAATGTTTTAGCCGTAAGTCGCAAGAACGATGACAACCTCACCCTCAAACTTGCCCAAGAGCGACGGACCCAGGTTAAAGATGTCGAATACTTCCTCCATTTTGATCTCGAGAAAGGCGTGGATACTTTTCACGGAGTCGTCAGGATTGAGCTGACACTCAATTCTATCAAAAAGGACCTATCAATTGATTTCCTTACCTCGAAAATTGAAAGTCTCAAGGTCAATGGAGTGGCCGTTAAGCAGTACCCGAAGCGCCGCGGAAGTTTTGATGTGCCTGCAAAGTACCTGACCCCAAAGACCTCGGTGGAAGTCACCTATAGCAGCGCCTACTCAAAGGATGCCTCGGGCTTCCAGCGCTCGAAAGATCCCGAGGATGGTGCTGAATACCTCTTCACCGATTTTGAGCCCTATTATGCCCACCGGTTATTTCCTTGTTTAGACCAACCTGATCTCAAGGCAATCTATCACCTATCGGTCCGGGCCCCGTCTGACTGGAAGGTCATTCACAATGAACTCATCGAGAAAGAAGACAAAGTAGGGGAGAAAACCCTCACTGTATTCAGGGCCACGAAGCCGTTTTCAACTTATCTTTTCTTCCTGGGGGCCGGTCCTTTCGTCGAATGGAAAGATTCCCACGGCGACCTTCCGCTTTACCTCTACGCCCGGAAATCCCTCGAGAAGTATGTCGATCATGAGGCGATCATGAAGACCACCAAAAAAGGTCTTGCCTTCTTTAATGATTATTTCGGATATTCCTACCCTTTCTCAAAATACGGTCATGTCTTCATTCCGGAGTTCGCCTGGGGAGGAATGGAGAATCCAGGTGCCGTCGCCATGAATGAAAGAAATATTTTCCGTGGTCCGGTCCCTCAGACGCGCTATGAAAAACGAGATAGTCTGATCCTCCACGAGATGGCGCATATGTGGTTTGGGGATCTGGTCACCATGGAGTGGTGGAATGACCTATGGCTCAACGAGAGTTTCGCCAGCTACCTGGCCGCTGTGGCACAGGAACGAGCACTGGAATCGAAGGCCACCTGGCCAGATTTTTTCCAATCTAAGACATGGGGCTATTGGCAGGATCAACTGGTTTCTACTCACCCGATTGAAACAGAAGTTTTGGACGTACGATCGGCGAAGGCGAATTTCGATGGAATCACCTATGCCAAGGGTGCTGCGAGCTTAAAGCAGCTCCATTTCTTCGTGGGAGAGGAAGGTTTTAAAAACGGTCTCCGGGACTATTTTCAGCGCTACGCATTCATGAACACCAAACGCCAGGATTTTATCGGTGCCATTGCTAAGGCGTCAAAAACGGATCTCACCGAATGGACTTCAAAGTGGCTCCAAACCGCAGGCCCGAATCGCGTGACTCTGGTTCCCGAGTGTGAAGATGGCAAGCTAGAAAGAATGACGGTCCAACAAATGCCAAGTGTCTCGGGCAGCCTTTCACCTCACCGCTCACTTATAGGTTTTTTCAAAGAGAGTGGCGGCGAACTCTCCCTTGATCAGCAAATTGAGGTGCTTTACTCCTCTGAATCAACCGTTGTTAAGGTAAAGAAGCGCGACTGCCCCGATTTTATTCTTCCGAACTTAAACGACTATGATTACGCACTGTACTCCCTCGACCAGAAGTCACTTGGAAAGGCGAAGGTTGCTCTCAGCAAGCTCCCGGACCCACTTTCCCGACTTATGGTCTGGGGCATGCTCCACCAGATGACCCGAGATGCCGAGCTGAGTCCTTTGACCTATATGAGTAATGCGATGGAAGCGCTCAAAACGGAAAATGATGACCTCCTTTTGGGGAGCCTTCTGGGTCGGTTCAGTAATTTAAAGAGCACCTACGAGTTGTATCTCGATAAAGAAGCGCGTGAAAAAATGGCCCCGGCATTTGAAACCCTCCTTTGGAACCGCGTGGAGTCGGCAAAACCAGGGTCTTCACTTCAAATGTCGTTCTATGATTTTTATGTTGCTGTCGCACAGACCTCAATCTCAGTGAACCGTCTCTATGATATGCTGATGAAGAACTCACCGCCCAAGGGCATCACTCTGGACCAGGATCGGCGCTGGTCGATTCTGATGAGCCTGTCGGCCCATGGTCACCCAGAGGCGATGAAACTTATCGAGGAGGAGCTTAAACGAGACCTTTCAACCTTCGGCAAGCGCATGGCGCTGGTCGGGAGAGCTGCGTACCCATCGAAGACTCAAAAAGAGCTCATGTGGAAGGAGCTTTTTACCAACAAGAACTTGACGCATAGTGATCTCGAAGAGGCCGGGTCGCGCATGCATGGCGTGAATTACCCCGAGCTCTCGGAGCCTTTCTTACAGGCCTATTTCAACCGGGTCACGACTCTCAGATGGGAGGATCATGATGACAAGGTGGATGTGTATTTTGAAGCTCTTTTTCCCCGGGCCCTCTGCACCGAGAAGTTCCGAGACATGAGTCAGAAATACCTTCAAAAGGCCAAGAATCTGACGTCCACCGCCCGTCGGAGCTGGTCTGAGGCTCAGGATGAACTGGCCCGCTGTGTGAAAGTTCGCCAACTTCTGTCGGTGAAATCCGATAGACATTAACGACTTATCTGATTAGAATGCTCACTAAATGCCCGGGTGGTGAAATTGGTAGACATACCGTCTTCAGACGGCGGCGCCCTTAAAAGCATGCTGGTTCAAGTCCAGTCCCGGGCACCATTAGTAAAGCTCTGTGAATCAACATTTGCAGAGTGTTTTAAAAAGCCAGGATCTCGCGCTCCTGGCTTTTTTATTTTTAGCTCACTTTCAAAATTCTCATCATCCAAATTCTGATAGCGATTTATCGACTCAAACCCCGATCTCCATATGAACATCTGCACACTGAGGATTTGTTCCGTCCGATCCTGCATAGCTACGAGTTGCATCGCTATATCCACCATGATTTATACACATATTATCCCAGTCATCAAAAACAGCTCCAAGATACCAGCAATGACCACTCTCCATCCGCTGTAGGTTAGCTGAATCTCCGTCAACCCTAACTTTTGGAGATGTGATGCTGGCATATTCAAGACTGATGAATGATTTAGTACTAAAACGATAATTGATCTGCGCTGAGTACCCCGGAAACGCAGGTGAGTTATACTCGATCTCTTCAGCATGGCTTGTTTCTTTTTCTAACTTGATCGATGACATCAGATTGGCCTTTGCTAGATGGATACTCTGAGCAAATGCCCAAGATAAACCTAAGAGAAGGAAACAAGAGGCAAACGAAAATTCATTTTTTAAAGAGTATAAGCAGAATTGCTAAAGGAAAAGGGGTCTTGAACCTTAAGACGATTTCGGATCAAATCCTGAAAGTTGTTGGCCAAACGATTCGTTTATAATTAGGACAAGTGAAGCTCTAGCTTTTGACATGTTCCTCACTCGAAAATGCGATTAAAAATACGTCGGATGGAGACCAAGATCTCCGTTCGTCTTTTTCTTTTGTGAGGCGAAATTCAATTCAAGCTTGAACTTGCGATATGGCATTTCGATTTCATGGAGCGCGATGGATTGAGTCCCCACAATTTTAAATGACGCTTTTTTATCTTTTGGGGCGTCTTCGACCTTTGCCTTTGGCTTCTCAGCTTTCATCGTCCTGACTCGGCAGACACTGCATTCGAAGTCCAGATCTTAAATTGAAAGTTGGATAGGATGAAATCGGTCGTCGTAATCTTTTGTTCATCTCTAGATCAACATCGGGTCCATTTCCAAACTGTAGGTTGATCTGGCCATCTCATTTCTCAGAATGTGCGTCTCAGTCTAAGGGACTCCACTCTACCTCTGTGCTTTTACGGGTAATGAAGAACGGTTACCTGTTATTTCCCCATGTCTCGCTGTGAAGATAAGTCATCTTAGGCCTAAGACACACTTTTGTAACAGTGTAATGTTGCTTGACTTGCAATCTTGTGGCGTGTGCTAAGATCTGTTTAAAGTGTTCGTTCGAGGTCGTAAGTATATTCTTGCGATAGCACCCCGAGGGATTATATTGAAACAACAATTTGGTTTTTCTCATTTCATTCGCTTTCCATTTCTCCTAGGGCTTTTCTCTCTTGGTCTTGGCGCTTGTAATTTCAAAGTCGCAGTCACGCCTGATACTCCGCCCCTGGGCGAGGATCCAGTTACCGCGGGCCCAAGTGCTTCTGATGGAGGAGTAACGACTCCAACTACGCCTCCAGTTACGCCACCAATCGTCGTGAACCCGTTGCCACCCCAGACTAATGTGGTCTCAGTTCCCTCCATCGCTCGTCCCTCCTCGGCAGCTGGTGAAGTCGTTGGCCTGATTTTTCAGAATAATAAAACGACTGCTCTTCCTGCTCGGTATGTAACTTTTGGGCAACCCTTTTTAAAAGGAAAAGTTCCCGCGACCTCTGGGCTTTTAGCAGTGATCGGAGGCGTATCTTTTCCTGTTCAAATGGACATAAAAACAAAATACCCTGATAACACTGTAAAATTTGCTGTTCTCACCGTTCAGCACCCAGTGATCCCCGCAAACTCCCAGACCAACGTCAGACTTAAGACAGACGCGCTGGCCACGGGGGAAATTAATCTTCTAGATCTCACTGGCTACTCCATGAGAGTCGGTGTCGCTATTCAGCGTCGTTCGAATTTTCAAATCGACGTGAAGGAAAGAATGTTATCTGAACTCTCCGCTAACCGCGCGAGCTATTGGCTAAGGGGACCTCTGGCGAGTCAAGCTCGAGTCCAAGTTCCTTTAGTAGGATCTATGCGCCTGGTTTTTGATGTCACAAAGTATGCGGACGGTTCATATGTGACTGATGCCCAGTTCAATAACGACATCGCCATGAGCGCTGATGGAGGCCGACTCGACTATACAGCTCAGGTCACTCATGGAGCTGTATCACAAACTTTTAGTCTAAGTCACCCTCAGTACATGCAGTGGCACCGAGTCTATTACTCCAACGGTAGGCCCGGCGTGAACATTCAGCACGACCCTACATACATGATTCAATCGGGCGCAGTGCTACCCTACAACGTGGGAGCTGGTGTCACAAAAACGATTTTGGATGGCTATGCCACAAGACTAAGTACGGGAGACTGGACGGCCCCGTTTGCCATAAATAATGTAGCCCAGTATATGCCAGGCACAGGTGGTCGACCCGACATTGGATCGACGACTGAGTTTAATGGCACATGGATCGCTACGCAAAGTGAGATCGCGCGCGACATCGCCCTCTACCAAGCCGATACGGCCGCTGCAGTTCCATGGCACTATTTTGATATCGCGAATAATGTTTGGCTGAATACAACCCACTACCCACGCTTATGGACGGATGGACGAGGAGGGCAAGGCGTACCAAGAGATAGTAATTCTGGAGGGCTTGTTCAGCAGGTAGAGGCCTCACCTCTGGGTTGGTCACCAGACTCCGCTCACCAACCAGATCTTTCTTTCGTGCCATATCTCATGACTGGCGGTCGTTATTACTTGGATCAAGTCACAGCACAAGCATCGGCGAACATTATGGGTTATTGGCCGTCGGTTGATGCGCGACTGCGGGGTGGCATAAAGACTAATTTAATCTATGGGAACCAGCTTCGTGGTGCGGCCTGGGGTCTTCGACACGTGGCCCAAGTAGCAAATTTCGGAGTGGATGGATCGATTGAAACTGCTTATTACAAGAAAGTTCTAAAGGAAAACCTGGACTACGTCATTTCAGAGATTCCAGCAATGCAAGCTGAGCAAGGTCAGGTTTATGGTTACCTTGCTCTTGGGTCGTACGGCGGTAACCCGACCCGATACGGCCCGAATACTCCACCATGGCAGCAAGACTTTATGATTCAGGCACTGGCAATGATGGCCCTCGGCGGTTCAACTGAGGCAAAAACGATTCTTCGATGGATGTCCAATTTTCGTATCGGCACGTTCGTTAACGAAGCAAGCGGGTTCAATCCTCGCAATGCTATTACGTACCTGATCGGGACTACGGGCGTCAGCGGTGCTCCCGTTTATAAAACGTGGAGCGACCTCCAGCAAGGTACTGTCGCTGCAGGCCAAGACAACGGCACAGGCTGGGCGAATAGCCAAGGGTACTACGGGATGTTGGGCGCGTCGTCCCTGAGTCTTATGTATTACGTGCTTGGAGATCCAAGGGCGAAAACGGCCCACGAATGGCTCATGAGCGTTCAGGCCCCCTTCGTGCCTCTTCCGACCGAACCAATGAACGAACCCAATCAAGTGATGATGGCACCGAGATAGGGTCACGATTCTACGGATTTTGGAAGGAGTGCTTAATGTCCCTGAAAATCTGTATCTCAAAATTCGGCCTAATTATTTTACTTTTAAGCCCTATGTGATCCCTGTAGAAGGCAATAACGACGGATTTGTCTCCGCGCATGATTCTTTGAAAAAAATCATGACGTGACGATCAAAAGCAATGAGAATTAAGGCATTCAATAATTTTAAAATAGTCCCTGGATGAGAGGATAGATATGATGGAATGGGCCAAAATTGCTTCTGGTAGTGAAGGACTCGTACTCTTTACCCGTGACGGTGAATATCTTGTCTCTGTAGATGGCAAAGAACTCATGAGCAGTTACTGTCATGTTTCTGAAGATGCCTTGGCCACAGTATCTAGACGGTGCACAAATCTCCCGAGACCTAAGATCCTCATTGGTGGACTTGGTCTGGGATTTACCCTTGCCGCCTATATCAAAGAATTCGGCCCTGAAGCAGACTTAACGATCGTTGAAAAATCCCCCGACATCATTGATTGGTACAGAAAGTATACGAAAAGAAACTCAATCGGTGATCTTGATGATTCGAAAGTTCATTTCATCTGCAATGATATTTCGCAGTATAATCCAGAGAATTGCTTCGATATTATTGCCCTCGACGTCGATAACGGTCCTGAAGCTATTTGTGGGATTCACAACCAGACACTCTATGATCGCCCGGGACTAAAACGAATTTTTGATCAACTGAATCCGAAAGGAACTCTTCTGCTGTGGTCTGCTTTTGATTCAGATTCGTATGTGGCAGATGCGATTTCTTCAGGTTTTCAGGTCACGTCAGAGAAAATAGACATTCCTGAGGAAGGCTGGACTCATTACATCTTCATTTGTAGTAAGTAGAAACGTACAGGTAAGGCCTGCTTTTTAGTTATGATAAGACCGAGTATTTTAATTTTTTCAGGACAAAGAATCTTGGTGAAGGCTTTTTTGAGTTTTTCATGCAGGTTTTGCATTGGATGTGCAGAGCTAGTCATGGCAAATTTTACTCCAATGCACAGTGGACTTTTCCTTTAAAATTTAAGGTATTGATTTATCTATACGGGGGTCTTTTGAAAACTCTTATACTTGCTATCATTTTTCTAGCGAGCTGCGCTTCTCACCACAATGATCCGGTGCCTGGGATAGCGGCACCTTTGGCGATCACGAGTGAGCCAACATTAGAGCAAGTGAAAAAAGAAAAAGGCTCTCCGAAGGCGTGTCACTCGATTGAAAGCTATACTTACTGCCAGTGGGATCTCAACACGATGGTCTTTAATAATGGCAAGTATACCAAAACAATTACGCCAACTAAAGAAGCGCAGTCATATGATGTGACTTATAGTGCTCTCAAAGATGAAGATAGTGAATCTAGAACTTTCTTTCTCGCGCCGGCGTCTAAAAAAATTAATCAGAAAGGTTTGGTGTGGAAGAAGCTCTATCCCTATTTCTTACGGTCTCTTTCCACTAATGGTTTTGTTCTAGCGCCAAACCCCCAAGACGCTCAGTCTATTGTAAAAGTGAGCTTTGGGGTAAAAACAACATCTTCTGGCAAGGCATTGAGGCATCTTCATTACACTGCTTACGATAAAGAACAAAACGAACTCTGGAAGATCGAAGTGACTAGCTTAGGAACAAGTTTAGATGTGAAGAGAATTGTCCCGGCCCTGACCGCCCTCGTACAATCCACGCTTCCGAAGAGTCCAGATTCAGTGCAGAGTTTAACAATTTCGGAGAACAGTGTTCAAGCTGTGGCCTTTGAAGATTACGTTAAGTCGTTTAGGTAACCTGACTTACTAAACGTGGTTAAGCGCGATAGATGGAATTTCAATCATCTTGAAACCCAATCCGATATACTCTTTATTTTGCCTTCCACTAAAAGGATATTGAGTCGTACGGATAATTGTCGGAAGGAGTAGAGAAATGAGAATTAACCCTGAGTTAGATCTTGTCCTTGAGCGCATAGTGGATGTTCCTGTGGAACTTGTTTGGAAGGCCTGGACTACCCCCGCGCACCTTACTCAATGGTTTACTCCTGCCCCTTGGAAAACCACTGAATGTACGATTGATCTCAGATCAGGTGGATTATTCCATACAGTGATGCAATCACCTGAGGGCGAGAGTTTTCCTTTCGATGGTTGTTATTTAGAAATCATACCTCATAAAAAATTAGTTTGGACTGATGCTCTCGGACAAGATTTTAGACCAGCAATGATTCCTGGGGGATCCGCTGAGAAGAAGCCTTTTTATTTTACGGGAGTTATTTTGTTTGAAGCCTACGGCGGAGGAACAAAATATACTGCGGTAGGAATGCATCGCAACTCGGATGACCGAAAAAAACATGACGAGATGGGATTCCACCAGGGATGGGGGGCCGCGCTTGATCAGTTAGTTGCTCATATTAAAAAATCGATGATGTAAAAAGAAGAGCTAGAATTTCATTCTATTAGCTTTTATTTTTGGTATCTTAAGAAAAGAAGTAGTAGCCTTATCTTCAAAAATTTCAAATATAACCACAATTTTAAACGACAGTGAGGATTTTTGTATGAGTGAGATACTTTTTTCGTCTTTCCAACTTGGGCCATTCTCACTCAAGAATAGAGTTGTTATGGCCCCCATGACTCGTTCCCGATGTGAGGGGAATGTACCAAGTGATATCGTCGCACAGTACTACGAACAGCGCTCGGAGGCGGGACTTATCATAACCGAGGGGACATCGCCTTCAGCAAATGGCCTGGGCTACGCTCGGATCCCTGGTCTTTTTAACGACACGCAAAGAGCTGGATGGGAAAAAGTGGCTAAAGCGGTGCACACGAAGGGTTCAAGAGTTTTTGTTCAGCTCATGCACACTGGAAGGGTCTCCCACCCAGCTAACATGGCCTCTGAGGCGGAGATTATTGCTCCTAGTGGAGTCGCTCTTGCAGGGAGCATGTACACCGATTCTGGGGGGATGCAGCCCCATCCTGTTCCGCGGGAAATGACAGAAGGTGACATCGAAAAGGCCATTGCCGAGTTCGTAGCTTCTGCGAAGCTCGCCATCACCGCAGGGCTTGACGGCGTCGAGCTTCACGGGGCCAATGGCTACCTCATTGATCAATTCTTAAACTGTGCGACCAACAAACGCTCGGATCGCTGGGGCGGGAGTGTAGAAAACCGGACCCGGTTTGCATTGGAAGTTGCGCGTAGAGTGGGGGAAGCGATTGGGTTTGACCGACTAGGCATGCGTATTTCTCCCTACGGTGTCTTTGGTGGAATGGAAACTGACGCTGAGACCGATGCCGTGTTTACTCATCTTGCCGGAGGTCTCTCGCGGCTTGGTCTCGTCTATCTGCATGTGGTTGATCATAGCGCCATGGGAGCACCTGAAGTGCCTCAGAGAGTCAAGGATCTCATCCGGAGTCACTTCCGGGGAGTAGTCATCCTCTCTGGTGGCTACGATCTTAAGCGGGCCGAGCATGACCTTATCGAGAAGCGCGGAGAGCTCGTTGCTTTTGGGAGACCCTTCATTGCAAATCCGCGCCTCGTGACGAAGCTAAAGTCCGGTGAGACGCTGCTCCAGCCGGATCAAGCTACCCTCTATACTCCAGGTGAGAAGGGCTACACGGATTATTCATTGTGAAGTTGTTCCTCTTCTTGTCGCTGTTCCTCACCGGAGCTGTCCGGGCGGAAGAGCGGCCAGAGGTTCGAGGGGTATTTCTCTCAAACGCTGCAGAGAGATTTTCATTCCATCAACCGACGTATTTCATCGGTGGGAAAGACGACCTTAAGCTCCAATTTAGTTTCAAGTACCGTGTGGCGAGAAAGATCCCGCTTTATTTCGCCTATTCTCAGCTCATGTTTTGGGACTTTTTTGATGATTCGAGTCCCTTTCGAGATACGAACTATAGGCCTGAGCTCTTCTACCGCTTCCTTGAACGCGACACCAGTTTCATCTCTAGCCTTGATGCTGGCTACATGCATTTTTCTAACGGAAGAGATGAGGATGACTCCCGTTCCCTGGAACGGATTTTTCTTCGGTCGAACATGCTTTTTAAATTCGCACATCGGCAACTCGGTGTGATCTTTACGGGGCAGTATCTTTTCGATGAGGATTCAACAAATAGGGACATCGTTCAATACATTGGAAACTGGGAAGCGATTCTCTACCTCTCTAAACTCGCTTCTTTTGAAGGGAGTTACACAGATCTAGAAGTCCGAACCTATGCTGGTTCAAGTGTCTACAATTTTGACCAAGGTGCAGTTCAAGTGGGCCTCATTCACCGCTTCGTCACTGCCGATTTTAACCCGTCGATCTATTTTCAGTACTTCGAGGGATACGCTGAGGACCTCTTGAGCTATGATCGCAAACGGTCTCGCATGAGGTTGGGCCTGATGCTCTCGTTTTAGGACCTCGAATTTTGAGATTCTGAAGCGCTCTGAGGATAGACCCAAAGAGCAATCCTAAAAAATTGAGGGAATGTTAAAGCGAATGCGGAGCTGACGAATAAACTATTGCTTATCCTTATGCGATGATCGTGTTTGATTTTGCTACTTTCAGAGAATTTCTTGATTTGTTGGCCCTGATTTGGACCCATAACTACTTGAAATAAAAAGATTTTGACCAGCTTGGCCAGAATCGTTCAACCTTTAAACATCCCCTATAGTTTTTTACCCTCTCACCTCTGGGAAACTCTTCCCGCTCTAGAATTTAAAAAATGATACATCCTAGTTAGAGGTGTTTTTTATGACTAGAACCATTCCATCCCTCGCTCTTCTCTCGACCCTCATGTCCTGCGGCCTATCTGGCCCAAATACCGTGGAAAAACTTGATCTTGTGAATTCCCACATCATCTCCATCCGGTCCCAGAACGAGGAGATCGGAAGTTTCATGGTCCGTTTGAAGACGCCGGGTCTGATCGAATCGGCCACTGTGAGAGGTAAGGAAATTGAGATCTCAGAGGCCCGCAAACAGGAAATCCTTAAAGAGCAGGATGACTTCGTAAACGCCATCCGACAGTTAAGTCCTGAGATCCAGGTCCTCTATAGCACGAAGCTCGTAATGAACTCTGTCACCGTGATTGCCCCTCCTTCCGTCATGAGTGCCGTCAATGGCCTTCCGATGGTTATGAACGCCAGAGAAGTTTCTCTTTTTAGCGCTCCGGATCTCGCGACCCAGAGTGAAGCAAGAGCGGCACTCGCAGCGAGTGTGCACTCTTTCGAAGAGCGAAATTCTGTTAAATTTATCGGCGGCGTCGAAGCGCGGAAAAAGTATAATCTCACGGGACAAAATCTTCGTATCGGCATCATTGATACTGGCATTGATTATACCCACACAATGTTCGGAGGCAGCGGCAGCGTTGATGAGTTTAAGGCCATTGACGGCGCCGCCGAGACGGCCCTCTTCCCGACTGCGAAGATCGTAGGCGGAATCGATCTCGTAGGAGATCTCTACTCTCCAGGCTCGCCGTATGCCCAGCATAAACTCCCTAAACCAGATCGGAACCCTCTTGATTATAACGGTCACGGAACCCACGTTGCAGGAACGGTCGCGGGCCGTGGCGACGGTGTTAATACTTACGACGGCGTGGCCCCGGACGCCAAGCTTCACGCGATCAAGGTTTTCGGAAAAAACTCAACCTCCGACGCCGTAGTCATCGCCGCATTGGAGTACTCCCTGGACCCAAATGGTGACCTCGATCCAAAGGACCGGTTGGATATCGTCAATCTCTCACTTGGTGGAAGCTTCGGTAAGCCATCCATCAATTACGCCGAAGCGGTTAAGAATACCGTGCGCGCCGGTGTCTCCTTTATAGCGGCCGCCGGAAACTCTGGGAGCACCCCGTACATCGTAGGTGCTCCTAGCACCGCGGAGGATGCCCTATCTGTCGCCGCGGGCATCGACGACATGCCACAGAACTACCAACTGGCCGGCTCTGAAGTTTCACTTTCAGGAGTCAGTAAAGTCGTCATATCCCCTTATGCTTCCTTCTCTAAAGACATCTCGGAGGATGAGGTCGTTGTCGCCCAAGCGATCCACATCGGTTTGGCCAGCGGGGAGCTCAGTGTTGAGCTCAAGGCCCAGGTGAAGGGAAAAGTCGCTATTGCCGACCGGGGTGGAAATCCTTTCTCGGAAAAAGCTAAAAATGCCCTTAACGCCGGCGCGGTGGGTGTCGTCATTGTCCAAAACACCGATGACGAACCTTCGGTCGCGGGCGGGACCAGCGATAAGCTTTCCATACCCGTAGTGATGATTTCTAAGAAAGATGGCCAGCTGATAAAGGATGCCCTCAAAAAAGGTGAAGAATCCTTTTTTACCTTCTCACGGAAAGCGAAGTTCGATAAACCGGAACTTATCGATACCATCACCGGTTTCTCGTCCCGAGGCCCGCGCTCGGAAGATGGCCTGATAAAGCCTGAGATCGTCGCCCCAGGCCAGCAGATCATCTCGGCCGCCACCGGTAAAGGGAATCGAGGAGAGGCCCTCAATGGCACGTCTATGGCGGCGCCTCACATCGCCGGTGTCATGGCGTTGATGCAAGAGCGTTACCCGAACCTCACAGTTCTTGATCACAAGCACTTACTTATGAGTACTGCTCGAATCATCTCTGACCCTCAGGGAAGACGCTATCCTGTGACCTCTCAGGGCGCGGGGCGAGTCAATGTCTTACGGGCACTTGAAGCACGCCTCCTGCCGTCTGTTGGTGCGTTTTCCTTAGGGAAAATTAACCTCTGGGGCACTACGGTGAAATCGAAAACATTGACTCTGACGAACCTCACGGACGAAGACATATCATTCACCCTTAAAGAGGAGTTCTCTTCCGGACTAGCAGTGGCCGAAACTGGAAGCAGTTATACCTTAAAGGCCAAAGGATCTTTGACACTTAACCTGAATTTTCACCTCAGCGAAATTAGTGCGGGCCGGACTAATCATCAGGGCTTTCTTTCCCTCCTTGAAAGCGGAACAGACCAGGAGATCGCGCACTTCCCAGTACTGGCCGTGGTGCATGAGGCGTCTGCGATTGCTGTGGGCAGGGTCTCTCAAAGGGGCGAGGACCTCACCGTCTTTTTAAAAAATGAAAGCTCAATGAAAGGTGCCGCTTTTCTCTTTAATCTCCTCGGAGTCGATGCGCGCAAGCCTGACCCAGGGGCCCTCTCGCTTATCCGCTCTCGTGCCTGTGACCTTAAATCCTCCGGGTACCGCCTCGCGAAGCGTAAGGTCGGCGAAGAAGAGAAAGTGTTCCTTCAGCTTGCTGTAAAGCTTTACGAGTCCGTGAGTGACTGGCAGGCCTGTGATATCTCTGTGCAAATCGATCGCGACCAGGACGGCAAGGTCGACCTCGAGTGGGTTGCGACCCGAGGGACAAAGCTTCCCGGACTCTTGAAGAGCTCCCCTGATGGCTTTTACTCGGTCCTCCTTGATGCCCAGAAGGCCCGTGATTTACGACGAAACTTTGAAACCATTCAGCGTGAGGGCCGTGGCGAAAGTAAGCTTGAGGAAGATTACCGCGAGGCCGTGAAGTCCATCTTACCTTACGCTCCTATGAATCAGTCCTCTGTGAACATGATGGAAATCGACCTCTCTGCTCTGGGAAGTATTCCTGACGGGGAGCTGAGGGTAAAGGTGGCCATCCTGCATGAGGATTGGGCGGCAATCAGGCAGGATGACTATCTCGTGAGCGAAGAGAGCTGGCACAAAATTGATCTTCTCCGAACTCCGAGACTTCCGGATCTGCTGGAATTGGCAGCTCATCAAGAACGCGAAGTCACTATTCCGCTTGGGGAGGCCTTGGGTCGACTCGTTCTCTATTCGCCAAGCAATGCGGATGGAAGGAATGGTGAGTCGGAAGATAGGCAGGAGATCATCGTTGAGGCGAGATGAGAAAGTTTTGTTTTACGGAAAATGGCATGATGATGAATTCAATTATTCACAGATAGAGGTGTATTTATGATGAAAACTGCGCTCCTTATGACACTTATGACCCTAACCTCCTTTGCTCAGGCCGATGTCTGGCAAGAGACCCAGCGATGGAACGACGACTGGGAGAAGAAGTTCTCCGACTGGGTTAAAAGCCCCGCCGTGTACAAAGAGATGTTCGTTTCCCCGAACTCCCGTTACCATGGTGTCATAGCCGACTGTGCGGACGTGGCCTATGCCTTCCGGGTGATCTTCGCCTACGAGAACGGGCTGCCTTTTTCGGCCAAGAATCCCGTCGCTTCCGCCACCAGCTCCGTCAGAGTTTTTTCCAACCGCATGACCCGTTTTGATAACATCCGTGATGCGGACAAACGTGTGGTGGGGTTCATCAATTTCCTCAATCAGAGCTTAGGAACCGAGACACTTGCCGCGAACGATTCCTATCCGCTCAAACTCGATCGGATTATTCCTGGTGACTTCTACCTCTATAAAGTCATCAAGAACGGGGCCCCTGTCAGGCACAATTATAACATCAAGCAAATCGACCAGAAGGGGAACTTCGACCTGATCTACTCCACCCAGGCCATCCGGGACAATCGGCAGGCCATGAATCAGCGGCAAAAAGACCTCTATAATGCTCCCCGCACCAACCGGTGGGGGTTCCGTCGCTACGATTTCCCTGATTCTCCGCCAACCTCAAAGAGCGACCTTTCGTTCGAACAATACACCATGGCGGGGGAGCTCGGTGATCGGGCATTCTTTGCGCACGTTAAGTCACAACTTGCAAAGGAAACGGAAACGCCTGAATCGCGATTCCGGCGCCAGCTCAGAGAGGCCTGCGATCAATTGGTTGAACGGATTGACGTGGTAGAGAAGGGTGTTCGGCACCAGCGGGTTTTGAATGGCGCGTGCATGAATCCCGCGGACTACGACATCCACTCCACGCCGTCACGGGATGGCCGCCTGAAGGACATGCTGGCGAACATTGAACTGGATTTCAAGGAACTCTCTGCCTCCCAGAAGGGCGAGCTGTCAGGATCAACCCTGACGCTCCTCGAGGCCCTTACGATGAAGGATCCGACACCGGCGGCCCTTGCTGAGCTTGGAAGCTTCTGCCCTTTACGCTATCGTGAGGGTGTCATCGCCAACATGCGAGACATACGTGAGAGGAGCGCCCGCGGCCGCCTCTCGTCTCATCCGAATGATTCTATTGAAGCCCGCTGGGGAGAAGCCACAAATGCAAAGACGAAGTGCCCTGCTCATTATTAGTCTCGTAACGATCGGCGGTTGGTGGCTTCTCCACCGGCCGCCGACTCACGGGCCCAAATCCAGCGCCTCCTCGGATGCCACTAGGGTCCTATCAGTGAAGACGCCGGAAACGAAACTTATGGTCCTCCTTGCTGACAAAAAAGCGAAGAACGTCCGCATTCAGGACCAGGTACAGACCTGCCTAGGCGTCGCACTTAAGCTTACTCCGGGAGAGCGGATCGAAGAGTTCCTCGCTCGACCTGAAAATGATGAAACCTGGCACTGGGATAACTATTTCATCGATTCGCCGGAAGGCACGGCCCTCACAGTTCATGTCGTTCCCACGGAGACGGGGAGCGGTCGGGAGGCCCTCTCTCTGAAGACTTTCCGGGAGGACGACGACGGGCCAACGCTTCTGGAGGAGAAGCAGTTTTTACAAAGGAGCGAGCTGGAGAAGGTCCTCGCCCAGAAGCTTCGCCAAGGGACTCTTAAGACCCGCCAGACGGTTGATACTCTTCACTTGAATGGAGACCTCGAGGTTAAGAGAACACGCGACGATGGACATGTTACGGAGCTCCTCTGGCGCAGTTCACGAGGAAAGCTTGACTGCAAAGTTTTGGACGATCTACTATCTTGTGAGTGCAACTAAGTTTAAAGGTCGTTCCATGCCCCCTCTCCTGATTGCCCTTGTTTTATCTGCTCTGACCTTCGCCCAACGTTCCCCAGAGCCTCGTGGGTACTACTCGAACGGGCACCTCCTCTTGGCCCGCGAGCTTCCTCTTGAGGGCGATGGGTACATGCGACTCTTCTTACACCGGGATCGTGGCTGGGGAACTCAGGAGATGATAGATCTTTTGCAGCGGACGGCCTTCATGATGAACCAACGATTCCCGATGCGCGATCGCCTGCAGACGGGGGATCTCTCCGCCATGACTGGAGGGCAGATCACTCGTCACAATTCCCATCAGAATGGTCTCGACGTAGACTTAACCTATTACCGCACGAACGGAATGGAACAGCTCCCTGACATCTTCGACGGTTTTGTCGAGGACATGGTCTTGAACGGAAAGATCTCCCCGAACTTTGACCACGAACGCAACTGGGAGCTCATGAAGACCCTACATCGGCATGGTGGTGTCCAACGGATTTTTGTGGATCAGGTGATCAAAAACGAACTCTGCGCCTATGCCCGCGCTCTTGGCGAGCATGACTCCGAGGCGGAGGTCCTGCGAAGCTTGCGCCACCAAACCAACCATGTTCATCATCTCCACGTCCGTCTGCGCTGTCCTGTTAAGGCGCCTCAGTGCGTACCCCAGGAAGATCCTCCGCTCGGGAGTGGCTGCGAGGGATGAAAATTTCTTCTCATTTTTAATCTTTGCTAGGGAAGTTATGGCCCACATACGCCTACTCGATGAGTCTGATCCTTTCACCACCGACTTGAGGGCCTGAGGTTAGTACCTACTGCTTTCGGGGCGACCTATGAAGATGAGATTGCTGCCGGCCCATCACGCTGGGAACTTATTCTCCAGAAGCAAGATCCAAGTAACGTGATCTTTGGAGCTTTTGTGGATGACCAGATCGTTGGCTGCCTAGGCATATTTCAGGAGAATAGTAGGAAGTCCAATCACAAGACAGGAATCTGGGGTATGTACGTCAAACAAAATCACCAGGGTCAAGGAATTGGCAAGCTTCTCGTCCTTAAGGCCATTGAGCATGCGAAGTCTATCCCCGGTATAGATCTCATCAACCTCGGCGTTGAATCCACCAATACCTCGGCGAAGGCCCTCTATGAATCATGTGGCTTCAGGAGCTGGGGGAATGAGCCTAAGGCCCTAAGGGTTGACGGAAAATTTTATGATCAAGAGCACATGGTTTTACCTATTGAGAAACCATGAAAACGTTCATTGGAAGCGTATTCAAATTTAGAGGAACGACCCGTACATCCAAGCACCTAAATAGGCATTACGTGTAGCATTTGATTCAGAAGTATCAATTGCGATAAACGGAAGAATGCCTAAGGTTTTATGAATCTTTTGATGAAGAGAAAAGAAGTGATTTTGTCCATCGTCTCGAGTGCTAAAGAAATTCTGGTTTGTCCCCGCCTGGTTGAAACCCTGCTGAAGCCAATAACGGAAGCTGGTTTGATCATTGAAGTAGTACTCGACCTTTGGGCCTATCCACCCTCCAAAGCCTGCCTGATTGGTATTTCTTGAATACACGTTCATCCTGAAAAAGGTCCTGGCGGCGACGTCAAAGGCGGGCCCGAACCGATAGGTGACTTCGTGAAAATCACCGGGATTGAGAAGAAGGTTTTTCTCTCGGGCCGATTCAGACACTTTTCCCGTCACGGTGTTGAGAATGCCGAAGTAGCTGACGTTTTCGCTGAGTTTGTAGTTAAAGATAAAACCAGTCACCGGGTCATCGAGTTCCGCCTCGCTTTCCCCGTTCGGACGTTCTCCGTAATGCAGGGTGAAGCGCGGATTTACTGCGAAGGTAATGTTGTTATTGATTTTCTTACCAATGGTGAGTTGGAACCAATGACTGACCGGATCCAGTGAGGGTTGTCCGTTGGACTCAAGCTTCCGAGACCCGCCAGTGCGTACGCCTGGCCCAGTTAAGATGGAGAAATGACTAAAGACAAGACCTTCTTTAAACTTGCGCCATTGAGTCGTGAGCTCTGACTCACTTATGACCTGAGCGGAGGCGTAGAATGATACGAAAAGCGAGAATGCTATAAGTACGAATTTCACTTTATTCTCCTGAGGCGCGAGGTATTCTCAAAAGGA
This sequence comes from Pseudomonadota bacterium, assembly GCA_027487685.1. Lineage (GTDB taxonomy): Bacteria > Bdellovibrionota > Bacteriovoracia > Bacteriovoracales > Bacteriovoracaceae > Peredibacter. The sequence continues at coordinate 26,199 of JAIYDC010000015.1, forward strand.
TAAAATCTAGTCAATGAATTAAATTGTTCACCCTCTGGATATCATTTCAGGGGTGTGAAACAGTGCGTATTTTTCGTGTGCGAAGATGATTCCAAATCCCCAATTGCCTAAGAGATGACAGCCTCACCCAGTCGCAGTAGGATTTGTTAAAACGTTTGACCTTATCGGATTTTATGAATCGAAGATTCCTCTTAAAACTCCTTGCTCTTCTACCATTTGCAGGCTGGGGAGTTGGCCAACTGATGAGACAGGGACCAACGAAAAAGGACCACACCATGATTCAGCGGCTTGAACCTATCGACCTCCATTGGCCAACTCAAGGGCCTTTCCTTTTCTGTGCCCACCACCTCGACCACTATCCTGCCGGGGATGAGAAGCTTGGCCTTAATCCTTCACACTTTTCGGGTCGAAATCTCGGCTCTGATTTTCAGGAAAAAGATGGCTTCCGGCTTTATCACGGCGCGGAAATACCTGGATTCCCCGTCCATCCCCACAGGGGCTTTGAGACCATTACGATCGTGCGTCAGGGCCTTGCTGACCATGCTGATTCCCTTGGTGCCTCGGGCAGATACGGCGAGGGTGACGTGCAATGGATGACGGCGGGGGCCGGAGTCCAGCACTCAGAGATGTTTCCGCTCCTTCATCAGGACAAAGAAAACACCCTTGAGCTTTTCCAAATCTGGCTCAATCTACCGAAAAAAAACAAACTCGTCCCTCCGGATTTTAAAATGCTCTGGGCGGATACCATCCCACGAGTGGTCACAGAAAATCTTGAAGTCTCTATTATCAGTGGGCAGTACGGCACCACCCGATTCTTCGAAGCTCCCAAAAATAGCTGGGGCGCCGATCCGGGCAACGGGGTGACAATCCTCTTGGTAAAAATTAAAAACGGAGAGAAGGGCTTCTCTTATCCAGCGATGCCTGGACGAAGCCGCTCTGTGTACTTCTTCGACGGCGATGCCGCAGTCTTAAACGGTCAGAAGATTATTGGCAAACAGGCCGCCTTTGTATCGGCGGAAGAAGCACTCGAGATCGAATCCACCGGAGCCTCAGAGTTCCTTCTTCTCGAAGCGAACCCCATCGGAGAGCCGGTGGTCCAATATGGCCCTTTCGTCATGACGACAAAAGCCGAGATCGAGGATACTTTCCGCGCCTATGAGCAAACGCAGTTCGGTGGATGGAAATGGCCGCGAGACGGCATGGTCCATGGTCCCGGCACGGAGCGCTTCGCTAAGTACCCAGATGGACGGATTGACCGACCCAAGTCTTAGACTTGACCAACTCCCTTAAGGATGCGGTTTAACTATGACTTTAGGAAGTTTATATTTTCCATTTCTTAGCAAGTAGACTCACCACCTCAAGCGCTCTCTGATCGGGAGTATGATGCTTCAGACCAAGAAGCGGCTTGGGCCTTGTGGGGATGGCTTGAGTCGAACTTAAGTTTTCCAAACAAGGAAGGAGCCGGCGTAATGAGTTTGTCGTGAGGATGAGATCGGACAAAAAATCCATCGGCAGTTGCTCGAAGAGGGCCCAACGTAGGTTGGGAAGCGTCGTAAGAATTTGCGGGAGCTGCGACCAGATCTCTTCCGGGACCTCCCCGTCATGGGTGTCACGTCTGAAATTCTTATACATGGATCCACCGCTAACGTGCACTTCAAGCACTTTGTCCCGGTTGATCCAAGTTAGTATTTCGGACAGGCCCATGCCGAAGTTCACAGACTGACAGAAGAGATTGTGGAGGTCTAACAGGAGATAACCGTTGACCCGTTCCCTTATGGTCTCAATAACCTCGATCTGTCTTAGGCAATCCTCCTGTGAAAGTGCTAGGGCCAGGTTTTCAATTCCCACCGGGCATTGGAACTGCGATGCAAGATAGTTTAGACGATCACACGCGAGGTCGATCTCCTGAGGAGTGGGGGTAATAGGGAGGAAAGTACTGACTCTCGACCCCTCATGCCAATCAGCGCCATAGTGGACGGTAAAGTAATCGGGCCTGAGTCCAGCAGTGTTTTTTTGAACCGATCGGCACCAACCCTCAAGATCGAAGTCCCTGCGGAAGAGTGAAAATTTTATGGAGTGCATGAGAAGAGAGTGATTCGGCGGTAGAATTTTTTTCCGTGGAAGATCAGGATTTAATTCGATAGCACCCAGGGATCGACCAAGGGCCAGAACCCAGGCCATCGTATGGGATGCGGACCCCGTGAGGGAAAGTCCGACCTCTACCCGAGGCCGCATGCAAGGCAAGGTTTACTCTCGGGCTGGGTTGGTTCTGGTTTGAGGGGTTTCTCTGGAGTCGTGGTCGAACCAGTGCCGGCTTTTGGTGTGCTGGGTTCAGATTTAACACTGCCTTCAGGAGAAGGAGAAGTTTTAATCTCCCCTAAGGCATGGGCCGACCACTGAAAAAAGATGAGCAGGGTAGAGATGCAAGATAGAATGATTTTCATGACTTTATTATAAGCTCAGTTGCTAATAATGGCCGATAGAATTCTCTCATTCTGCTGCTGGCCGGAGATATGTGCCTGGATTTACATTCAGGATCAAGTTTCTATTGGCGCTCAAAGTAGTCGCTGTGATTATAAAATGACCGGCCAACCAGGGTGAAGTCTCAGAAGACTGCTTTCAAAATTAACTTAGGTGCACGATAATAGATTTTTTAGATTCACCATGAGCACTATGCCTACCACCCAAATTAAAAGATACCCTGTGAGAAAGAATGAAGTCTTGCAAGGCCATGACAGCGCCGATGACTTGATTCTTCAACACTTGCTTTCAACTGATCTGAACGGGAAGAGAATCCTTATCGTTAATGATCACTTCGGAGCGCTAAGCTGTGGTTTAGAAAGCTTTGACTGCACCACCTATACTGATTCCTATGTGAGTATGATGGGTATTCAAAGCAATAGTAAGCAAAAGATAAGACCCATCAATGACCTCTCTGAGCTCACAGGATTCTACGATATCGTTTGCATTCAACTCCCAAAAAACATGTCATTTTTTGAGGACATTCTTTGTCACTTAACCGCCCATCTTCAGTCCCACTCAAAAATTATTTGTGGGGTCATGGTCAAGCATCTCGCCTCGAGCTGTTTTGATCTCCTGAATAAGTACATCGGGACCACAAGAACCGGCCTAGCGCATAAAAAAGCCAGGCTAATCTTTGCAGATTTTCAGCAGGGCGTAGTTGGGACTCCTTATCCTCAGAGTGTGAGGATGGATTCCTTTGAGACTCCCTTTGTGAATCACTCCAACCTCTTTAGCCGGGAAAGACTGGATATCGGGACGAGATTTTTCTTAGAACATATTCCTCAAGGTCAATTTGAGTCAATCCTGGACCTTGGCTGTGCCAATGGCATCATTGGGATAAAAGCAAAACTCCTTCATCCCCAGGCCAAACTACATTTTAGTGACGACTCCGCCATGGCGATTAAAAGTGCCAAGGAAAATTATGCCAACCACTTTGGAGATGAGGCCGTTTTCGATTGGACCAATTGCTACGAGAATGGGCCTCGGGAAACATTAGACTTAGTCCTGTGTAATCCCCCCTTTCATCAGGGCAATACCATTGGTGACTTTGTCTCCTCGCAAATGTTTCAGGATGCTCGCTCTGCTCTCAAAAGTGGCGGTCTCTTAAGGGTGATTGGAAACTCCCACTTGGGTTACCGGTTGAAGCTCAAAAAACTTTTTGGGAACTGCAGAATTGTTGCCACCAATCAGAAATTTGTCATCTGTGATGCTTTGAAATCATGATTCGCCTTTAGTCACTCTACTTTGAATGCCATCACTTTGCTCTCATACATCTGCGGAACGAAGAGAAGGTTAAGCTCTTTAGAGTAGAATAGGTCCGCTGTTCCTTGTCTTAAGTTCATTTTTTTCTGAACTGTTCCATTTCGTTGAACCGCATAGATATTTCCATTCATCCAGTCTGAGATCCATAAAGTACCCTTGTTGTCCTCGGAAATGCCGTCCAGGTTCCCTGGGAGTGTCGCTTCTTCATGAAGTTTTTCAGCTGGATTCGCTACCGGTATGGTCATTAGAGTTCCCGGATTCTTGGTAGTAAAATTATCCGCGATGGGTTGACCCCACGAGGCGATGAGAAGTTGTTCATTTCCATTGACAAAAAGGCCATTGGGAGATCGTAGCTCGGGTGACTTCTTCCAAACTTTAACTCCATCCTTGTTCCAGACATGGATAGTGTCGGTCATCATATCTGAGATATACACGTTTCCACTTTTATCAGCAGCAACATCATTCAGAAATTTGGCCCCAGGGATTTTAATCGCCTGGAGAACTTTAGCATTTCGAACATCGATTTTGACTACTTGGTCGACGTCACTCACATAGAGTTCATTTCCTACAAGGGCCATCCCCTTGGGTGCTCTCAATCCTTTTACCCATGGTGCCGCGATCACCTTGCCTGTAGTGGTGTATTTACTGATGTTCCCAACAGGCATCACCTCGACCGGATTACCACTTGGGATATTTGATACAAAGATGGCGTTATCATTTTTTGAAAAGAGCACCGACTCAGGGTGAGAAATACCGTCGGTTATTGTGAAGACAAGGTTAGGGGATGATGCAAGGCGACTCTCCTTAGTACTAGAACAACTCACAAAGAGGACCAATAGTGCGATTTTCCATAGCATAAAATACTCCAATAAAAGGATTTCTCATCCAGTGTAGATGAGGTTGGGAATCTATTCAAGCCTTGTGGATAGATCAAGTGATCCTAGGATGAGTGTTTGACACAAAATGAAATATCATTTTATCACCTCAAGATTTTAGGCCAGCATTAGAAATACATAAATTATTAAATTGTTCGAAGGCCTGGATAAAGTTATCACAAGAACTGTAGAACAACGCCTTCAAGGAGGATTTAATGTTTAAGAATTTGCTAGTGCTTTTATCTTTATCATTTTCGTTCTTTGTTTTTGCTGCGGAATCAGTGAATGAAAGAAAGTTACCCATGGGCTTCATTGTTGTTGAAGAGCAAGTTGTTACAGATATGCGAGTACTTCCCTTTGAACTCCTCCAAAAATCTAAAAATGACTTTTTGAACAATAATTTTGGCGAGGCTTCAGCGGATATCTCGGCCGCCGCAAGAATTTTAAAATCTGAGGCGATAAGAGCAGACAACGCCAAACGAGGGAAAAGCCTCTCTGATGTTTCTGTTCGTTTAGAAAGAGTGGCAAGAGATGTGAAGGATAGGAAAATAAAATCGGAAAGAGAACTTAGCTCTGAACTGTCGAGGGCCGCTTATCAAACTGCCGCCCATCACCGAATTCTGGCGTTGGAAGAGTGGAGTAAAAAAGAATATAATCAGGCCGGGCATGACCTCAAAGCAGCTGCTGTCGCATCCGAACATGCCTTACAATGGTCGGGCAAGGAAATTGAGATAGCTTCTAAAGAAGCGGTTTCTGGAGCACGTTTCGTCGCTGGAAAACTGATTCAAGGAGCTGGTTGGACCACTGCTGAGGTTGGTAGTGCTTTTGAGAAGCTCGGCAAGGCCACCGAGAAGCTCGGCAACAAAGTATTGTGAGAAGTTAGCATGACCTTAGACACTTGATCATAGAGCATCTGAGAGGGATCAGTGATTGCTGAGGTCTGATTTTTATGCTCTAAGAAGAGGAGCTGGACTATGCGAAAGCTGCGATCTGTTTTAATGTTGATGCCATTTATTTTTCTTTATTCTTGCGAAAGTACAGTTAGAGGAGAGAATGGAAATATTGTTAGAGAAGAACTTGAGATCAAAGTAGAGAAGAAGAAGCTTAAAGTTGATGAGCATGATTTGGACAAGGCTAAAGAGAAGGAAGGGAATGATCTCTACAAACGGGAGAAGAAAATTCTTGAAGAAGAGCAGCACTACTGATCGGAGCGATGATGAAAGCTAGTATCATTAGATCGGTCGATTAAATCTAACTTCCAATCCATCCATGGATGGCAAGAGAATGGCCAGCCGAGGATTGATGGATGCCTGATGGAACTTGTTAGGAGGACCGATCCCAAAATCCATTTTGGAGATCGGAAACTTTGTACAGTTTGTGACGATCAATCCCGGGCAGCCGACATCCTCGAAAACACCGAATCCCTTTTCTTCTCTCAGAGCATAAAGGCATTGCAGTGACTGTTGAACGGATTCTCCATCGACGCTATTGATCGCACGACGAATTCCTAGGGCGATCTCTTCGATCTTCATCTCTTTAAGCGCTGCAGGATCGAACGCTGCAACGGCATCACGAATGGCGTTGCCGAAGTATGTTTCGGACAGTCCCAACGTTCTTCGGTAGTCGACCGGACACCGGATGATGAATTTTCCCTCATGCAGGGGAACGAAGGAGTGAAAGCGCTTGGCCAGGTCTGCCATCACAATGTCATTCTTAGAAATAGAGATCCCTCGACCAACCAATTTTGCCTGTAGAGCATCGAGTTTATTTTTTGAGTAATGAATTTTTTCCAGATGGGCATTCACTGCCGTGGCGGGTTTGGGCATAACATAGCCGGCCGTCCGGAATAGTTCGGCTTGCGCATGTCCCAGGTAGTTACCGCTTCCTCTAATAAGTTTTCCCCGATCATCGCATGGTTTGTTTATCACCGTGCCCCCACTGCATACACGGGAGAGCTCGCTTAAGAAGTGGAAGATGCTTTTGCCGTCGCCCAGCATATGAGAAAAACTGAATCCAATAAATGTCTTGGTCGGTGTCATTGTGACCTTCACGGCCAGAAGGGGTTCGCCTTCAGCGTTCTGGATTGATTGCACGAGATTTTCATTTTTCTCTGTTGAATGGAATTCGATCTCCCGTCTGGACGAAAAGCTTCTGACATTGATAGGGGGTCCCGGTTCTAGTATGATCTCACGATCCGAAACGAATCTCATGCGGGCGCTCACCGCCGGAAAACTTAAGATCGTCCTTTGCAAGGCGATGTCGAAGGATCTTAAGTCCAGGTGACCTTTGTACTCGAAGATGTACTGAATGGTGTAAAGATTCCGACGGAAAAAATAATAATCCATTGGTGCCAGTGGAATCATAAACTAAATCCTCCTCTCTCGATTTCGAATACTTCTGCGAAGCGTCCGGTCATAGTCATGGTGCCACGGTAGAGAGACAAACCCTCCACCGCATCGACGTAATTGATCTGCCCGATCTGGCTTGTATGCGCGCTGAGTGCCTTCTTTTTCATCTCTATGGTTGAACCGATATCGACTGCCGCCTGAAACTTTGGAATGGGATTCCAGACTTCGTACCCCAGTAAGGTTTGAACGGCGAATGGGCGTGAACCCGCTTCTGGATACCACGGGCCTTGTGCGGCCGTCACGGCCGCGCTTGTGAGATCATGAACAACCCTGTGATCGGGAAAATGATCGGAAGCGGCGTGCGTGAAAACAAACTCAGGCCGCAAGTTACGAAGTATTGCAATCAGCTTGATTTTGGTTTCTTTTGACACCTGGGTTATTCCATCAGGCACTCGCAAGAAGATGACGTTTTTAACCCCGAGGATTTTTGCTGCGACCTTTGCCTCGTCTTCACGTTTTTTGGCGTTCGCGGTCTTCTCCAGGTTTAAGATTCCCTCTTCTCCCGATGTGACGATCACGTAGTTTAGGTCAAACCCATTCTCCGCCAGCCTCCTCAATGTTCCACCGCAACCGATTTCGATATCGTCAGGATGTGCCCCTAACGCCAGGATAGATCTTCTCATGAAATGGCCCTCTCTATTTCTTCCGCAATCATTTCCGATGCAGGTGGTGTATACTTCGTGGCAGGAGTGGGATGGATCACATCTGTCCCCCTGAGACCCGCCAGTATGGATTGCTGCAAATCATCCTTTCCAAGCCCCACGAGTCTTACAAGTCCTGACTCCAGACCGTCCCGGCGCTCAGTTTCCTGACGAGCAAGTAAAACCGGTTTACCTAGAAACGTGGCCTCTTCTTGCACGCCGCCCGAATCTGTTACGACTAGACTTGAGCGCATTAAGAGAGATAAAAAGAGCGGATATTCCATAGGTTCCATTAGCGTGACATTATCTAAGTCGCTTAGGACCTCATTAAAAGCGGCCTGCACACTGGGACCCGGGTGAACGGGACATACGAAATGCGCGTCTGAGCGTTCTAGTGCGGCCGCTCTCACACCTCGAAGCGAGTTCTTTAGAGAGTCGGCAGCTTCTCGGCGGTGTAGGGTTGTGACGACTAAAGGCTTATTCCTCCCTTGATCGGGCATTTCGACCGGATGCTTCTTGAGAATGTAATCAACAGAATCATGAACCGTTGAACCGGTCACGGAGATATGACGGGAAGGTATTCCGCCCCTCATCAGATTTTCCAATTCAACCGCTGTCGGCGCAAAGTGATGAAAGGCCAGTGGTGCGATGGTTTGCCGGTTAAACTCCTCGGGGAAAGGCGAATTCAGGCGGTAGGTACGCAGACCTGCTTCGACATGAAAGAACGGCACCTGATGGTAAAAGCTGGACAGCGCCGTCGCAAAGCATGTCGTCGTGTCACCATGACCGATGATGGCGGCGGGCCTTTCGATTTTAAAGACGTTCTGAAGTTGTAGCAACAACCGGGCAGTCAGTTCCGAAAGAGATTGAGAGGGTCGCATGACATCCAGTTGGAGCGACGGTGTAATGTCAAAGGAACTTAGGGCCTTGCCAAAGTAACTCCTTGTGTTGCCCGGTCGACACCAAGCGAACCGAGTCACCAAGACGTTTCTTAAGGGCCAAATAGACTGGGGCCATCTTTATCGCCTCCGGTCGAGTTCCAATGATGATCACAATGCTTTTCATTTTTAACTTCCTTTCAGGAAAATGTATTGGGGAATCAAATCACTGCGCAGGAGATTTGGTTTGTCGACTGTACATAATACCCCTCTTGAAGCTTGAGTTTCATTGCTCTTCCCGTTTTAGGGTCCAGAGAGATCTGAAGTATAATGCCGTAAAGAGTTTGAGTTGGAGGGGCCTCCACGGTAAGGAGTGAACCACTGAGCGATTTCACGAAACCCCTTCGGAATCCTGTCAACGGGCCCATCATCAGAGCTAATTTTCCGACCGTTACTGGACCATCTTCCATGTTTATTGATACTGAGTAATCCAAATCTGAGCTCGAGCAGTAGAGATCCAGACCATCTCGATCTCTTGCCTCTGCAAAAGCAGTGGCGCAGAGGAGATTTAATCCAGTAAGCGTCGTTAAAATAAATTGACCTATTTTCACATAATCCCTTTTTGTGTGAGCAAACACTCAATTGAGTTCACTTCGAAGATTGTTATACCTAGAATGATGGTTGCCGATTAGTTCATTTTAGATTATCTTAATTAACTAATGGATATAGATCGCGTCCGCTATTTTAATGTCTTTGCTGAAACAGGATCTCTGGTTAAGGCGTCAGAGATTCTGCATATCTCTCAGCCCGCTCTCTCTAAAGCTCTTAGGTTATTAGAGACCGAGGTGGGAATGAAGCTTATGCAGGCAGACGGAAGAGGTCTGAAACTCACAGATGCCGGTCGTCGATTTCGTAACGAGACTGGGCCATTGCTCTCTGAATGGTTAAATATCTCAAAAAGAGTGCGAGACCAAGAAACCTGGAGGCCAAGCCGTCTTGCGTCCTTCGAAGTTTTCACCACCTATTTTTTAGGGCATCTTCTTAAGTACGTGGACATTGAAAATCTGGAAATTTATGAATTTGGACCCGGCCGGATGGAGCAAGCAATTGCAGAAGAGAGGGTTGACCTCGCGATCACCTACGCTCCAGTACCGAGGGCCGGGGTTGAATTCATTGAAGTGACGAAAATAAAGATGGGAGTCTTTGGCAGAGAAACTCATCTTGCCACACCGTTCGGAGATCTTCCCTTCGTTGTTCCGCTTCTTCCTACCGAGGGTACTCCCTCGAAGATGATCGGGCTTGATGGATGGCCTGACCACCTTATCGAGAGAAAAGTGAAATATCGAGTCACCATGATGGAATCGGCGTTGGAGATTTGTCGCGAAGGACATGCCGTGGCCTACGTGCCAGAATTCGTTTCACATCTTCACAACAAACGGATGCTTTCGGAATTTCGGTTGAACGAATTTAAATGTCCTGTCCCTGTTAAAGAGCGATTACAAAGTGTATTTCTCATCCGGCGGCAGGGGGCACCTGAGACTGTTTTAGAAAGGCAAATGGCCAAAAGTCTTCGATCGTTAAAATGAATCTATCTCAATCTCAGACTTTTCTTTGTACCTAGGAAGTCCGTCATTTACCTTGAACCAGTCGACATGCTCCTCGAAGCTCACATGACTGTCAGGCACTCGATCCAATGGGCCTGTGAGGCTTGCCATGGTCACCCATACCCTACCAGGGGCGTCCTCATTTTCGTAAAGGAAAGATGCTCCACAATTGGCGCAGAAACCCCAATGAACAGTAGACCCAGAATTGTATCTTTTTAGTCTGTCTTCCCCGGATAAAAACTGGAATTGAGTTTTAGGAACTTCTGTCCACGTTACAAAGGCAGCTCCGTGAGCACGGCGGCAGCTTTCGCAGTGGCAGTGTCCACACATGTCCGTTGGAAAAGTGAGTACAAATTGAACAGCTCCACAAAAGCATCGACCTCTAACGGATTTGCTACATTGATTCATTTTTCTTCCTGCAGGATAAACGGCGTTAGCATGATCTGAAATCTTCGGCGATCTTATAAATAAGTCCTTTCATCCACTCATTGCTCGAAGGAGCCGAGAATCCCAAGGATTGTAAGAGTCCAGTGTCCATAGACTTTTCGGCCGTACCTCCATAGGGAGAGTGGTTATTGTCCATGTGGCGGTCTGCCAGATTCGCTTTTTTTCCGGTCGCGGATTCACAGATCGCTACCAATTCCTTGAGGCCCATTGTTCCTGGTGTGGTACAGTTAATAGGTCCAACATGCTTGGACAAACCAATTATTTTTAGTGCTCTTCCTGCTTGGTCAGAAAGAATAAAATCTGACCTTGCTTCTATGTTAGGAAAATAAATGGGAAGTGATTGAGCAACCCTACGGACATGCCAATTTAATCTTTCAGTATAGTCATCGAGACCGACCACGAGTGAGGGACGTGGAATCGCCAGGTCAAATGTCGCGTTTTTGGTAAATACGGCTTCTACTTGGCGTTTTGCTTCCTGATAATTTTTGTTTCGATCTGCGATCTCATTAAACTCATAGTGTTTGGGATCGAAGGCCGACTCCTTTAATTGAGCACCGTTGTCGTAGACAGATTCCGAAGAGTTTACGACGTAGCGTTTGGTTCGTCCCGCAAACAAGTCGCAAGCTGTATGAGCTTCATCAGCTGTGTAGCAGGCCTGATCGAAGACGACATCCCACCTATGCCCCCCGATCGCTTTCTTCAGTGAAGAAGAGCATTGGCGATCAGCTTTTAACCGTTGGACTTTGTTTCCAAATGGATCTGAAAGATTCCCTCTATTCAAGAGGGTCACTTGAGCATCGTCCTCCAGAAGCATTTCGACAAGATGGCGTCCAAAAAATCGGTTTCCTCCAATAACAAGTACTCTCATCGCTCTGTTCCCTTGGGGCTTATTGTGAATCAGTGGCAGGGTCTAATGTCTAACATTTGGACATTCCTTTTGCTAACATAAAGCATGTGGATGATCTCTGGATTTGATAGGTCGATTAAATCAATGACTTGAACTATGGACTTTTGGAACATGTTGCCTGGCATGGAGTGTTCTAGTATTTTGGACAAGATCAAATTTTAGGAGAAGACAATATAGTTGAATCTAATCCGATTTAAATCTCTAGCATTTTCGGCAGCAATGATTGGGTTTGAATCGCACATAAGTGGCTGTGTTGGCCTAAATCCGACCAGCAATCCCTGTTCTTATGGAACCCCTGTTGACATTTTTAATGATGGCGAACTTATTGCTCACGGCCTCTTCTCAAGAGACGATAGAACAAAACTTAGAATTCGTCGTGTTGGAGCGGGTGAGTTTATTGTTTCAACAGAGGATGGGAAGGACCCGACCTCTGCTCAGATTTCCCGAATCAATAATCGTATCGTTATGGTCGAAAGAACAACCGTAACTAGCACGAATGTCTTTTTATAGTTATGCCCTTTAGACCCAGGCAACGTACAGGCGAGTATGAAATTGGCCTAGGTCAGGAGTCTAAAAAATACGTCCTTGATTCTTCGGCAGCTACTTCGCGTTTCGTAGAATACTTGTTTCAAGAAAATGATAAAGACGGGACTTGGTTAAAAATGACTCAGAATTAGTAAAAAAGTAGTTAGATGGAACATCCTAGTAGATGACTTTCGAATCGCCATTATTTTTGGGTAAAAATAACAATTACTTAACGGTTCACCTGAGGTTCCAAATTAGACCCTCAGGTTCTTTCGTTTATTCTTTAAACCCATCCGTCTGCGCTTAGAATCAAGATGATTCACTTATCTTAGTCAATGCCACAAAAAACAATTTTACTTGGTTCATATTTATTCTTAACATAATCCTGACTATTTTAGGAGTGAAAATGAGATTGATAATTTTTGGTTTTTTACTTTTACTAGGAAACCCTTCGCTGGCCTCAACTGAAGAGCAGAAGAAAGAACAGAAGGTAGAGCTTAAGGAACAAACAAGTACGCCACCGGCCTCGGAAGAAAAGCTTGAGAATAAAAGCTTCAAAGACCGGCTGGGGATGGGGTATTTCTTCTTTTTTGACGGACCCAATCTTGATAGAGGTCAGGACCTTGTAACAAACAGGCAGGGTCTGACTGGAAACCCGATCAATTCTTATTATATCTTCTCATTTAAATACAAATTGAATGAAAAATACTCTCTCGATATCCAACCGGGTATGCAGCATTGGTATACTCGCGTGCACCGTGCCCGTTTTGACCGGATTCGAGTAGGTATTTCCGGAAAACTTTGGCAATCCGGGGATTGGACCTTGGATGGGGCCGCCAACTCGGATCTTCCGTATACTGGTTACACCGCGAGTGAGCGTACTTTGATTTTTTCACCAGGGCTTTTCGCAGGACTTTCTTATAGACCTACAAACTCTCGTTGGAGCATGTACACACTCGTGATGCCGCGAGTTTGGTTTTATGCCGATAATGAGGCCGTGGAGCCAGAATGGTTAGCGGGCCGTCGTGATCCGGGAGAAAAATTTCAATCAATTATGCAATTTACTCCGACGGTCAATTACGCCATTACGGATAAGTTTGGATTGCGTGCCGGAATTGGAATTGATTATCGTAAGTTTGTAAAAGATGAGTGGACTACCTGGAGAAGATGGGACACCCCAGTTTCTGCCGGAGTCACCTATTCATTCAGTAAAGCTTTGAACGTTTATACCTTTGTACAGAGCTTTCCATTTGACGGAAGCCGCCCTGGTCTAAACCGATCACCCTTTAATGGCTTCCGAAAAGATACTTCAAGTATTGGTACTTGGTTTTCGGGAACTTTCTTCTAAGTTAAGAATAAAGAAACTTCTAGATAGTAGGGGGGATTGCCCCCCTTTACCGTTGGGATAATCTTAACCATTAGTAGTGACTTCAATGGTTGAAACATCTTTAGATGTTAACTAAAACTTAAAAGCATCTGAAACAAGGTCCGATTGACGTTTGCCTGCTTAAGCTAGAGTTTTATTGTCAGCTTTGTAAAGCTCTCGGCTAGATCTGACTCCTGAAACACCTCACACCCTCGAATGACCTAAAGAATCACCACTAATTAATCTCAGAACTGGCACGATAAGTTGTTTAGTAGATTAAGCCCAACAATCTAAAGCACACGGCCCGGAGAAGGCATGATTCATTTAAAAAGTGTTCTATCAATTAACCTGGCCTTGCTCTTTATTGTAAGTTCCTACACTTATGCTAAAGGCGATGAAGCTAAAGAGAGTCTTCAAGTCACAGCAACAAAGATTCAGTCTTACAAAACATTTAGTGATGCTGTTGCAGGCATGATCAAAAGCGCCCCGGAAACCGGGAAGAAACTTGAAAACTATCTCAAGTTAAAAGGACTGTTGGCAGAGAAGCTTGCACCGTCAAAGATAGTTGATGGAGCGCTAATCATAG